>JAXDGS010000039.1:0-6273 GCA_034664905.1 Solirubrobacteraceae bacterium
CTGTTCGGGATCTTCGGAGGGATCCTCGCGACGCTGGTCAACGGCGCCCCGCTGGGCCCGTTCTGGGCGACCTTCTTCACGAACGCCTCGACGACCGACCTGTGGGGGTCGGTCCTGAAGACGACGATCTACGGGGCGATCATCGCGATCGTGTGCTGTTACAAGGGAATGACCGCATCCGGCGGCGCGGAGGGCGTCGGGCGTGCCGTCAACCAGGCCGTCGTCACGTCCTTCCTCGGGATCGGAGCGTTCAACTACGTCTTCACTCAGACGCTGCTCGCCACGCACCCCAGCATCCTCGTGATCAAGTGAACGGGCTGCTCGCGATGCCGCGCGAATGGCTCGCGTCCACCGGTGAGATCGGCAAGTTCACCGGGAACATCGTTCGCGACGTCTGGGGTCTGCGCGTATTCCGGTTCTTCGGCGAGGCCCTGCGCCAGTCGGGGATCCTGATCGTCGGCTCGACGGCGATCATCTGGACGTTGATGTTCATCCTCGGCCTGCAGTGTGGGATCGAGGGCGCGTACTTCACCGCCGCCCAGGGCGCGCCGGCCTACTCGGGCGTGTTCACGGCGTGGTGCGATCTGCGCGAGATCACGCCTTACGCGTTCGGCTACATGATGGCCGCGAAGGTCGGCACGGGGATCGTCGCCGAGCTCGGCGCGATGCGGATCTCCGAGGAGATCGACGCGCTCGAGGTGATGGGCATCAACTCCGTGACGTTCCTCTGCGCCACCCGTTTGCTCGCGGCGTGGATCGTGCTGCCGTTCATGTACCTCGCGGGGATCGGCGCTGCGTTCCTCGCCTCCTACATCGCTGTGGTGAAGCAGATCGGCTACGTGTCCTCGGGCGGCTACTTCTTGATCTTCTGGCAGTTTCAGAATCCGCCGGACTTCTTATACAGCCTGCTGAAGGCCATGTTCATGGCCACCGCGATCGTTCTCGTCGCGTGCTACTACGGCTATAACGCGAGCGGGGGACCGGTCGGCGTCGGCAGGGCCACGGCCAAGTCGATGGTCCTGAACCTCGTGCTCGTGCACATCATCGGCGCGCTCGGCACGCAGGTCTTCTGGGGGGCCAATCCGCGAGCCCCGATCGGGGGCTAGCGATGGCCGCACAGCCACCGTCGCAGGGACCGAGCGGCGAGGCCGAGGAGTTCGAGCACCACACCGGCGAGCTGCGCCCGTCGGGCGCACCCGACGCGATCGAGTTCGTCGACGTGCACAAGTCATTCGGCCGCAACCACGTGCTGCGCGGGCTGAACATGGCGCTCCCCGAGGACCAGATCTCGATGATCCTCGGCCCTTCCGGAACGGGCAAGTCGGTGTGCATCAAGCACATCGTCGGGCTGCTGTACCCCGACGAGGGGGACGTGATCGTCCACGGCCACTCGATCCCCAGCCTGCGCGACGCGGACCTGTTCGAGCTGCGCAAGAAGTTCGGCGTGCTGTTCCAGGACGGCGCGCTGTTCGGGTCGATGAATCTCTATGACAATGTCGCGTTCCCGCTGCGTCAGCACACCGAGAAGGGCGAGGACGAGATCACCGAGATCGTCAATCGTCGCCTGAGCGAGGTCGGGCTCGGCGCGGCCAACGAGAAGATGCCCAACGAGCTCTCCGGCGGGATGCGCAAGCGCGCCGGCTTCGCGCGCGCGCTCGTCCTGGAACCGGACATCGTGCTGTTCGACGAGCCCGACTCCGGCCTTGACCCGGTTCGCACCGCGCTGCTGTGCGAGCTGATCAAGGAGGTCCACGCGGAGAACGGCGGCTGCTATGTGGTGATCACGCACGACATCATGAGCGCGCGCCGCGTGGCCGAGCACATCTCCGTGCTGTGGAAGGGACGCATCGTCGAGTCGGGCCCGGCCGAAGAGCTGTTCGCATCGGAGAACCCCTTCGTGCGCCAGTTCCTCTCCGGTGAGTCGGCCGGGCCGCTCGGGATGGAGTGAACGCGGGCCGGCTTCTGGGCGCCCTCGCGGGCGGCGCGGCACGACGGCCGCGGAGGGTGGTTGCGATCGCGCTCGTGCTGGCCCTCGGCGCCGCGGGGCTCGCGCTGCGCCTGCACCCGACGGCGGCCACCAGCACGTTCGTCTCGAGCTCGAGCTCGCAGTATCGGGCGACGCAGCGCTTCTATCGCAGCTTCGGCGAAGAGCCGATCGCGGTGCTCGTGCGCGGCAGCCTGCAGCAGCTCGTGCTGAGCTCGGACATCTACAAGCTGCTCGGCCTCGAGGGGTGCCTCTCGGGCAACGTTCCGGCCAGCGGGCTCGCCGGCGAGGGCGGTCGCAACGGTCCGTGCGGCCAGCTCGCGCGCGCGAAGACGGTGAAGGTGGTACTCGGACCCGGCACGTTCATCAACGAGGCCGCGAGCCAGATCGACGAACAGCTCACCTCCCAGACGCGCCAGGCGGAAGCCGAGGGCCGCCAGGCCGAACGCGTGGTCGCGGCTGCTGCGCGCGCGCGTGGCCTTCCCGCCGAAACCGCCACCAACCTCGGCCGGCAGGCGCGCCGCGCGACGCTCGCGCGCTTTCGCGAGAGCCTCGTGATCCTCGCTCTGCGCTACGGGCTGAGCAGCCGGCCGAGCATCCAGGACCCCAACTTCATCTCCACGCTCGTCTTCGACACCTCCAAGCGCGCGGGCACGCCCAAGCAGCGCTTCGCCTACCTGTTCCCGAGCCCCAACGCGGCGCTCGTCTCGATCAGACTGAAGGCCGGCCTGTCGGAGGCGGCGAGAACCCGCACGATCGCGTTGATCCGCCAGGCCGTCGGCATGAGCCAATGGCGCCTTGCGCACGGCGAGAGCTACGCGATCACGGGCGAGCCGGTGATCGTCTCTGATCTCACCAAATCGATCACCAACGCGATCGAGCTGCTGCTCGGCGCCGTCATCCTGGTGATGGCGGCGATGCTCGCGCTCGTCTTCGCCGGGCGCCCGCGCCTGCTTCCGCTCGCGCTCGCGATGCTCGCCTCGGCGCTCACGTTCGCCGCGCTGTCACTCGCCGGCGCGTCGCTGACGATGGCATCGATCGCGGTGCTGCCGGTGCTCGTGGGGCTCGCGGTGGACTACGCGATCCAGTTCCATTCGCGCGTACAGGAGGCGCTCGACGCGAGCGCTGCGGCGCAGGGCGCGGGCGAGGCCCGTCCCGCGGCGATCGCGCTGGCCGCGCGTGCGGGCGGGCCGACGATCGCGACGGCGGCCGCTGCGAGCGCGGCGGCGATGCTCGTGCTCGTGCTCTCGCCGGTGCCGATGGTCCGAGGCTTCGGCGTGCTGCTCGTCGTCGGCGTGGCGATCGCGCTGGCGTGCGCGTTCACCGCCGGCGCAGCCGCGCTCGCCCTCTCCGGCGCGGATGGACGGGCGGTCGCTGCGCTCACGCGCACGCGGATCGCCGCGGGATGGCGCGGCGCGCGCGATCTCGTGCGCGATAACCCGCTGACGCGCATGCTGAGCGCGTTCGCGCTCGGAGCTGCCGTTCGCCGGCCGCGGCGCGTGCTCGGTGTGGGCCTGGCGCTCGCGGCGCTCGGGTGGGGCCTTGACACCCAGACGCATGTCGAGACCGACATCACAAAGCTCGTGCCGAGCAGCATGACCTCGCTCCAGAGCCTGCACGAGCTCGAGCGCCAGAGCGGGATCGGAGGCGAAATCGATCTGATGCTCGCCGGCCGGAACCTGACGAAGCCCGCGACGATCGAATGGATGAACTCCTACCAGGCCACGGTGCTTCGGCGCTTCGGCTACAGCTCGAGCGCCGGCTGCGGCAAGGCCCGGCTGTGCCCAGCGTTCTCGCTGCCGGACCTGTTCTCCGCGCAGCCGCTCGCGGGCTCGAGCGGCGCAGCGCAGAAGCTCACGCAGGCCCAGGTGAGCGCCCTCCTGAGCGCGATCCCGCCGTACTTCTCCCAGGATGTCATCAGCCCCGACCATCGCGTTGCGACGCTAGCGTTCGGGATCCGCCTGATGGGGCTGCAGCAGCAGCAGCAGCTGATCTCGCAGATGCGCTCGAGCCTTCACCCGCCCCCCGGCGTGAGCGCCGATCTCGTCGGGCTGCCGGTGCTCGCCGCGCAATCGGGCTCGCAGGTGGCCTCGCCGTGGTGGCGCATCCTGACGCTGCTCGCCGGCCTCGCGGCGGTCGCGGCCGTGCTGGCGCTCGCGTTCCGCGGCGATGCTCGCCGCGTGCTCGTGCCGCTGGTGCCGATCGTCCTGGCCAGCGGCTGGTCGGCGCTGATCCTGTTCGCGGTGCGCGTGCCGTTGAACCCGATGTCGGTGACGCTCGGCGCGCTGGTGATCGCGATCTCGACCGAGTTCAGCGTCCTGCTCTCAGAGCGCCACCGGCGAGAGCGGCTCGCGGGCCACGACACGATCGAGGCGCTGCGCCGCAGCTACGAGCGCACCGGTGCGGCGGTCGCCGCATCGGCGCTCACCGCGATCGCGGGCTTCGGCGTGCTGATGCTCTCGGACATCACGATGCTCCGCGACTTCGGTCTCGTCACGCTGATCGACCTCAGCGTCGCGTTGCTCGGTGTGCTAGCCGCGCTCCCGGCAGCGGTGATGATCGCCGACGCGAGCGCGGAAGGCGGCCGTTCGGCCCGCCCGGGGTTGGCGAGGCAGCTCCTATCAAGGCGCGCCAGGCGCGGTCGGGGCGCGGGACGCTCGCGAGCCTCCGAGTCCGGACATGAGCCCGCCTGAGCAGCCACCGCGCGCCGAGCCCGACGACGGTCTCGAGCAGCCGCCCGTCCGCGGCGGACCGCCGACACCGACCCCTCACTACGGCCGCTACGTCGGGCTGCTCGCGATTGTGATCCTGGCGCTGATCACGATCAACACGATCACGACCTCGCCGAACGGCGCGACCGGGGTCGCGCCGGGGAGCCGGCTGCCGCCGTTCGCGGTGCCGCTGGTGGGAGGAAGCCTCAGCGGCGATGCGAACATCGCGACGCGCGCGCATGAGGGATCGGCCGGCAGCCTGCCCGCGTGCGAGGTGCGCGGCGCGCAGATCCTGAACGTCTGTCAGCTTTATGAACAGGGGCCGCTGGTGCTTACGCTGATCGTCGACGGCGGCTCCTGCCCGGGGATTCTCAGCGACATGCAGAGGCTCACAGCGTCCTTCCCCGAGGTTCGCTTCGCAGCGGTCGCGATCAAGGCGGGCCGCACGCAGCTGCGCCGGCTGCTGCGCTCGCGCGGCCTGACGCTGCCGGTCGGGATCGACCGGGACGGCGTGCTCGTCGCGCTCTACAAAGACGCGAGCTGCCCGCAGGTCACGTTCGCCTACCCGGGGGGCATCGCGCAGGGCCGCGCGCTGCTCAACCGGCCCCCGTTCGCGACGCTCCGCGCGCGCGTCAGCGCCCTGCTCGCCGGTGCGCGCGCGCGCGGTTGGAGCCCGCCGCGGGGATGAGCGATCCGGGGCCATCCGCGTCGCGCGGCGAGCCCGCGGCCACTGCCACGGAGGCGGCCGCCGGTTGGTGTGCGCGCGAGGTCGAGGAGGAGCTTCCGGGCCTGCGGCTGCTGATCGTCGAGGTGGAGGTCCGTCGCCGGGGCTCGCTCACCGGCAACTCGCCCGCGGACATCCAGGCGCGCCTGCGCGAACTGTCGAGCCGCTTCCGCGGCGGGCGAGCGGTGCGGCTGCGCAGCGAGCCGGTGCCCGCCGCATACCGCGTCTTCTATCGCCACATCGGCCTCGATCCCGACGTCGTACGCACGCCGATCGAGGCCGCCGTGCTCGAGCGGATGCTGCGCGGCGGCTTCCTGAGCGGAGGGCTGCTCGAGGACGTGCTGCTGATCGCGCTGCTCGACACAGGCGTTCCCGTATGGGCGCTGGACTCAGAGACCGTGGACGGGCCGCTCGGCATCCGCTCGAGCCGCGAAGGCGAGTCACTCGGGCGTGGCCGCGACGCGGCACCGTTGGCGGCGGGGCGCCTGGTCGTCGCCGACGCCTCGGCGCCATTGGGGGTGCTCTTCGGCGAGCTCGCCCCGGCTCATGCGCCGCGCGCGCGCACGCGCCGTCTCGCGATGTTCGCGGTGCAGGTCGCCGGGGTCCCGACGCTGTACGCGGAGGAGTCGCTGTGGACGTGCCGGGCGTCGCTGGAGCAGCCTTGAGGCGCCTGCTCGTCGCGTCCCGACCACTGGTAGAATCGAGCGCTGCAGCGTACAGCGAGGAGACGGTGTGAGAAGCCTCGAGCAGCCAGTCATCGATCCCGACGCCTCGGCCCTCCGGTCGAGCGCATTGCTGGGGGAGCGCGCGGCGAGAAGCACGCTCAGGGCGCAGATCGCGAAGCTCGAGCACGA
>JAXDGS010000040.1:0-5064 GCA_034664905.1 Solirubrobacteraceae bacterium
ACGTTTGCCGGCAACGGCACCCGCGCGCGCCCGATCTCCTCGAAGTAGATCGCCGACTCGGTCATGCTCGCACCGCGCCCGCCGTACTCGGTCGGCCAGCTCGGGGCGGCCCAGCCGGCGTCGTAGAGGCGACGCTGCCAGTTGCGCCGCCAGGCGTAGTGAGCATCCTCGGCGCCGTCGGTCGGCTCGGGATCGGGGGGGTTCTCCGCGAGCCACGTGCGCAGCTCGTCGCGGAAGGCCGCCTCCTTAGCGCTGAAGGTCAGATCCATGGCTCCAAGCGCAAGCCTACCCGAGGCTCGCGCACGGCGTGACATCGGGCGCACAGCCGCCGCGCACGGCGCTAGATTCGCTCCATATGGCGAGCGAGCACCGCGAGCTGAGCGTCGCGCATCTCGACGCCGACGCGTTCTACGTGTCGGTCGAGCTGCTGCGCCATCCCGAGCTGCGCGGCCGCCCGGTCGTCGTGGCTCACAGCGGCCCGCGCGCGGTCGTGACGACCGCGAGCTACGAGGCGCGCCGTTACGGCGTCGGCTCGGCGATGCCGGCGGCGCGCGCGCGGCGATTGTGCCCGGATGCGGTGTTTCTGAGTCCGGACTTCAGCACCTACCGGGAGATGTCCGCGCGGGTGATGGGGATCGTGCGCGCACACGTCGAGCGCGTCGAGGTGGTCGGCCTCGACGAGGCCTACCTGGACCTCGAGGGCCTGTACTCGCCGCGCGCCGCCATGCGCCGCCTTCTCGCTGAGATCCGCTCGAGCACACAGCTGACGTGCTCGATCGGGATCGGGCCGAACAAGCTCGTCGCGAAGGTCGCCTCCGACGCGGAGAAGCCGGCCGGCTTCGTCGTGCTCACGCGCGAGCAGGCCTGCGAACGCTTCGCCTCGGCGCCACCTGAGCTCGTGCCTGGAATCGGCCCGAAGACCGCAGCACGGCTCAAGGAGCTCGGCTTCACGACCCTCGCGGGACTCGCTGGGGCGCCGCAGCACGCTCTCCTGGAGCGGTTCGGCGCGAACCTCGGAAGAGAGCTTCAGCGGCGCGCGCGTTTCGAGCACGACGGCAGCGTGGGCGCCGCGCGCAAGGTGATCTCCGAGTCGCGCGAGCGGACCTTCGACAGCGACATCAGCGACCCCGCGCGCCTGCGCGAGGAGCTCGCGCGGATGGCTCGAGAGCTGTGCGCAGGCCTCGCCTCCAACGCGCGCTGCGGACGCACCATCGGCATCAAGGTCAGGCTCGCCGACTTCACGACCGTCACGCGCGCGCGAACGCTCGCAGCACCCACGGCTGACGCGGACACCGTGGCCGCGGTCGCCCTCGGGCTGCTCGAGCGCTACGCACCGCCGCGGCCCGTGCGCCTGCTGGGTGTGAGAGTGGCCGGCCTGCACTCGAGCGAGCAGCCCGACGAGCGCAGCGGAGCGGGGGAGACGGCCACCAGCGCGGAGGCCGATCAGCTCGCGCTGCCGCTATAGGGCGCTGCAGGGCGCTCCCGCGCCGCGCGCCGTCTCGATTCGCCCGGCGCTAGCATCAACGCATGCCGATCGCACGCGCGGGGGAGATCGAGCTCGACTACCAGCGCAGCGGCTCCGGGCCGCCGCTGCTGTTGATCATGGGGATGAGCGGTACCGCACTGCACTGGACCGACCGCTTCCTCGACGAGCTGCGCGGGGACTTCGAGGTGATCACCTACGATCACCGCGGGACCGGCTCGAGCAGCCCGCTCGTGGGCCCGGTGACGATCGCGCAGATGGCCGAGGACGCCGCTGCGCTGCTCGATGCGATCGGGGTCGACTCCGCACACGTGCTCGGCATCTCGATGGGCGGCATGATCGCCCAGGAGTTCGCGCTCGCGCATCCTGAGCGCGTCCGGACGCTGGCCCTCGGCTGCACCTACTGCGGTGGCGGCGGCGAGCTCACATCCCCGCAGGTGCTTCAGCGGCTCACCGAGGCGATGGCCTCCGGGGATCGGATGCGCGCCCTGCGGACGGGCTTCGAGGTCAATCTCTCACCGACGGCTCGCAACGAGCGCGAGCTGTTCGAGCTGTACTTGGCGATCGCCGCGGAGCGCGCGGTGGCGGTCCCGGTGATCATGGCCCAGATGCAGGCCTGCATGGCGCATGACACGAGCGCTCGCCTGTCGCGCCTTCAGATGCCGACGCTCGTCATCCACGGCACCGAGGATGAGATGCTCCCGGTGAGCAACGGCCGCATGATCGCCTCGCACATCCCCGGCTCGCGGCTCGAGATCCTCGACGGTGTCGGGCACCTGTTCTTCTGGGAGCAGCCCGAGCGCTCCGCCGAGCTGGTGCGCGAGCACGCCACGGTCGCGGCCTGAGCGTTCCGCCGCGCCCTTGCCGAGCGCCGATGGAGCCGTGCCGGTTGGTGCGCCAGCGCCGATGACGGTGCGTTCGGACGGGGTCCTGCTCGCAGCGGAGCAGCACGGCGAGGGCCGCGCTGTCGTGCTTCTGCATGGGCTCACCGCGACCCGCCGCTACGTGGTGATGGGATCGCGGACGCTCGAGCGCTCCGGACACCGCGTGATCGCGTATGACGCGCGCGGACACGGCGCGTCCTCGCCGGCACCGGCGCGGGCCTACGGGTACGAGCACCTCGCCGCGGATCTGTTGGCGGTGCTTGACGACGCGCGCGTCGAGCGGGTGCTGCTCGCCGGCGTCTCGATGGGCGCGCACACGGCGCTGCGCGTCGCGCTCGAGCACCCGCAGCGCGTATCGGCGCTGGCGCTGATCACACCGGCCTTTGACCCGCAGAGCCGAGCGCTCCCGGAGGAGCTCGCGTCATGGGATGCGCTTGCGCAGGCGCTGCGCAGCGGTGGCGTCGAAGGGTTCGTGAGCGCCTACAGGCTGGCCGGCGTGCCGGAGCGCTGGCGGGCGACGATCGAGACCGTGATTCGCCAGCGCCTCGCCGCGCACGAGCATCCGCTGGCGGTGGCGGATGCGCTGGAAGTCGTGCCACGCTCCCGCCCGTTCGAGCACATGAGCGAGCTCGCGCGCGTCGAGGTACCGGTCACGGTCGTTGCGAGCCGCGACGAGGCCGACCCCGGCCATCCGCTGGCCATCGGCGAAAGCTATGCGCGTGCGATCCCGCGCGCGGAGCTGCTGGTCGAGGAGCCCGGGCCGCCCGCGCGCTCGCCCCTCGCGTGGCAGGGCGGTCGGCTCTCGCGGGTCATCGCCGACCTCGCTGCTCGCTCCGAGCGTGCGTGATAGCGTACGCATGTATGCCAGTACGCGAGTGGGACGGTCTGAGCTATGACCGCATCTCGGGGCCGATGGAGGCGCTCGGACGCGACGTGCTCGCGCGGCTCGAGCTGAACGGCGATGAGACCGTGCTCGACGCCGGCTGCGGCTCGGGGCGCATCAGTGAGGCGCTGCTCGAACGGCTGCCCAACGGCCGCCTGATCGCCCTGGACGAGTCGCCCTCGATGGTCGCGGCGGCCCGGCGGCGACTCGACGCGCGCGCTGAGGTCCGCGTCGGAGACCTGCTGGCACTTGAGCTCGAGCAGCCCGTCGACGCGATCCTCTCGACGGCCACCTTCCACTGGATCGCCGATCACGAGCGCCTGTTCGCGCGCCTGCATAGCGCACTGCGCCCCGGCGGGCAGCTCGTCGCGCAGTGCGGGGGAGAGGGGAACATCACGGCGCTTCGCGAGAAGGCCCATGCGGTGCTCGCGCAGGAACCCTACGCGGAGCACTTCAGCAGCTGGAAGGCGCCCTGGAACTACGCGGGCGCCGAGCAGACGCGCGAGCGCCTGCTGGCGGCGGGCTTCACAGCGGCGGAGTGCTGGCTCGCGCCGGCGCCGCAGACGCCCGAGCACGCTCGCGAGTTCCTGGCGACGATCGTGCTGGGCCCGCACGTGCAGCAGCTGCCCGAGACGCTGCGCGATCGCTTCATGGACGACGTGCTCGCGGCGCTCGGCGAACCCGTGGTCGTGGATTACGTGCGCCTCAACATCGACGCGCGCGCATAGTAGCCCGGCCGATGCTCACGCGAGCGCCGCGCCGGACCCTTCGGCCTGACGGGCCTCCTCTGCGCCGCTGAGCAGGGCGGCGTAGCGTCCGCCAAGCGCCACCAGCTCATCGTGGGTGCCCCGCTCGGCGATCCGCCCGGAGTCCAGCACGAGGATCTGATCGGCGTCGCGGATCGTGGTCAGGCGGTGGGCGATCGCGATCGTCGTGCGTCCCCGCGAGAGCTCGTCAAGGGCCTGCTGCACCGCGCGCTCGGTCTCGTTGTCGAGCGCAGAGGTGGCCTCGTCGAGGATCAGGACGGGCGGGTTGCGAAGGACCGTGCGAGCGATCGCCATGCGCTGCTTCTCACCGCCCGAGAAGCGGTATCCGCGCTCGCCCACCGGCGTGTCATAGCCGTCGGGCAGTCCCGCGATCAGGTCGTGGATCTGGGCCGCACGCGCGGCATCTTCGATCTCCTCGTCCGTCGCCTCGGGGCAGGCGAAGCGGAGATTCTCGCGGATCGAGGAGTGGAAGAGGTAGGTCTCCTGGGAGACGAGGCCCACGGTCGCGGCCAGCGACTGCAGGGTGACATCGCGGATGTCCACGCCGTCGATGCTCACGCAGCCGCGTTCGGCCTCATACAGGCGCGCCACGAGGTAGGCGAGCGTCGTCTTGCCCGAGCCCGTCTCGCCAACGAGCGCAGTGCGGGTCCCTGCTGGTATCTCGGCCGAGATCGCCTCGAGTGTCCAGGGTGCGTCGGGGGCGTAGCGGAACCACACGTCCTCGATGCGCACGTCGCCGCCCACATCCGCCAGGGGACGCGCGCCCGGCCGCTCCACGATGTCCACCGGCAGGTCCAGGTACTCGAAGATGCGCCCGAACAGCGCCAGGGACGTCTGCACTTCGAGGCCCACCGACAGCAGCGACTGGATCGGGAACAGCAGGCGCGTCTGCAGCGTCGTGAACGCGACCACCGTGCCGATCGAGATGGCGTTGCCCCCGGAGAGGCCCGCGAACAGGTAGACCAGCGCCGGCATGATCGCGAAGCTCATCTGGACCGAGGCCATGCGCCAGCGCCCGGCCATGCGCGCGCGCACCTCGAGGTCCGC
>JAXDGS010000041.1:0-7805 GCA_034664905.1 Solirubrobacteraceae bacterium
GTCGGCGCGGAAGCCCTCGACGTGCGTCGGCTCGAGCCCCGCCGCCTCGATCGCCGCGAGCACCCGCGAGAGGTGAAGCGGCGCCGCGTCGGGGAACACGAAGCGCTCGGAGAACGGCCCCGACTCGGGGTCGCCGTGGCGCAGCCGCGCGATGCCGTGGTTCAAAAGCCGCCCGCCCGGTCCCAGCGCCGCCGAAAGCTGGCGCGCGTAGCTGTCGATGTTGACGCTGCCGACGTGCTCGACCATGCCGATCGACGCGATCGCGTCGAAGCGCTCGCCCGCGAGGTCGCGGTAGTCGGCGACGCGAATCTCCACCCGCTCCGCGAGCGCCGCCTCCGCTGCCCGCTCACGCGCGAGCGCCGCCTGCGGCTCAGACAGCGTGATCCCGGTGACGTGCACGCCGTGACGCTGCGCCGCATGGATCGCGAAGCTGCCCCATCCGCAGCCCACGTCGAGCACGCGCTCGCCGCTGCGCAGGGCGAGCTTCGAGCAGATGAGCTCGAGCTTCTGCGCCTGCGCCTCCTCGAGCGTCTGCGCGCCGCGCGAGAAGATCGCGCACGAGTAGGTCATCGAGCTGCCGAGCAGCAGCGCGAAGAACTCGTTGGAGACGTCGTAGTGATGGGTGACCGCCCTGCGGTCGCGCTCACGGCTGTGGCGGCGTCCGCTCGGGCGCAGCTCCGCCGCGGGCGTGCGCGGAAGCGATCGCAGCGCTCCCGCACGCGCCGCCGCGAGCGCCACGCGCGCCTTCTCGCGGGCGTCGAGCGGCGGCGGGCTGTACGCGCCCAACAGCTCGAGCACCGCATCGACGTCGTCGAGCTCGAGGTCGCCGCTCACATACGCGCGGCCGAGTCCCAGCTGCCCGGGGGCGCGCAGCAGATGAGCGAGCGCCCGCGGCGAGCGCACGCGGAACGTCGGGCCGCCGGGGCCGTTGGTCGGCGAGAGCTCCGAGCCGTCCCACAGCTGCACGCGAAACGGGCGCTCCGGCAGCGCCTGCGTGAGCGCCTCCCGCAGCGGCGCGGTCTTCGCCTGCGCGCTCATCGCGTGGAGAGCGCAGGCGCCTTGCGCGCCTGGCGCTCGGGGCTCACGCGCACCACGTCCCACGCGAGCCCCGCGCGCTCGAGCGCGCCGATCACCAGCGCCGAGGGGTCGAGCTCGATCCGCCGCAGACCGTGCTCGGCCGAGGTCGGGAACGCGTGGTGGTTGTTGTGCCACGCCTCGCCGAACGACAGCGGCGCAAGCCACGCGAGATTGCGCGACTCATCGCCCGTGTCGAAGCGCCTGCGCCCGAAGAAGTGGCACAGCGAGTTGATGCTGTAGGTGACGTGGTGGAGAACGAGCACGCGCACCGCGCCGCCCCACAGAAGCCCCGTGAAGCCGTCTCGGAGCTTGCCGCCGAACAGCCAGCCGAGCGCGAACGCCGCGAGCAGCCCGCCGAGCGCCCACGCGAGGAACGTCTGATCCACCCACCGCACTGTCGGATCCTCGAGCAGATCCGGCGCGTAGCGCGTGCGCCGGCCGCGGTGGGTGTGGATGAAGAGCCAGCCCACATGCGCATGAGCGAGACCGCGCAGCGCACCGCCCCAGCCGTCGCCGTGGCCGACGTGCGGACTGTGAGGATCGCCCTCCCTGTCGGAGAACGCGTGGTGCTTGCGATGGTCCGCCACCCACGAGATCACCGGTCCCTCGATCGCCACGGAGCCGAGGATCGCGAACACCGCGCGCAGCGCGCGGCCGGTCTTGAACGCGCGATGGGTCAGCAGCCGGTGAAAGCCGACGGTGATGCCCAGCCCGCTGAGCACGTACAGCAGCGTGAACACGAATATGTCGTTCCAGCCGAGCAGGCTGTCCCACAGCTGCCACGCGACGAACCCGAGGCTCACGAGCGGAGCGGCGGTCACGATCCCGGTGATGATGCGGTCGCGGCGCTCGTTGTGAACCGGCTCGACGTCATCGCGCGGGGGTGCGCTGCTCATGGGCGAGAAGTCTACGTGCGTCCCCGGCCGCCCGCAGCGTCACGCGCCTGCCGCGCTCGCGCCCCGCGGCTCGCATCCGGGCGAGGTTGAGTGACGCGGTAGATGGGTATTGAACGGCAAGCGGCACGGCGTCGCGCCCGACGGGGCCAGGCGCCGAGCGACCCTGAGGGATGGAGTCGCTCGCCCCGCATGGAGCGCCGGGGCGTGCCGCAGCCTTTGCCGCGCCGGACCCGATTTCTCGAGGTTTCCGAGGCTGGGTTGGGGGGTAAGCGCAAATGGACGAATGTTCGATCTATCGGATTTGCCCGTTGGGAGCGCGGTGCGCGATGGGCGCTCACGGGCGCAGCGGCTGCGGGTCGCTGCGCCCGGCGCCCGCGCGCGCGCCCTGGTGCTCTCGGCGCTTCCCGCGCTCGCGCTCGGCGCGCCCGCGGCGGCGCACGCGTCGCTGCTGGGAGAAGTCCCGGTGAACGTTCCGACCACCACCGTTCCCGCGCTCCCGACGTTGCCGCCTCCGCTCGAAACCCCGACGCTCAAAACGATCACCGAACCCGCTCCCGCACCGGTCAAAGCCGCCGTGGAAACCGTCTCACCGCCCGCGGTGCCACTGCCGCCCCCGTCGACCGTCACCGTTCCCTCCACGATCAGCACCACTTCGACCCCGAAACTCAAAGCGCCCACGACGCAGCTTCCCGCGATCTCGAGCCCCACCAGCAAACCGCCGGCCGCGAGCGTCCCGGCCGCGGGCACCTCCGCGAGCACCTCCGCGCAGAGCAGCGGCCTTCATACCTCCGCCACCCGCGCACCTGTTGGCGGCGGACCTGCAGGGCGCAGCGCGACCATTGCGCGCCTGCCGCGCACGCCCGGCGGGCCCGGCGGCGTCAGCGCTCCGGGGCGCGCGCCCACCGCCGCCGCGCCGACGCGCGGAAGCGGCGGACCCGGCGCTCCCAGCGCCAAACCGCCGCTCGCGCCCCATGTGGGGCTCAGCTCCACGCTCGCCGCGACAGGAGCGACGGCGCACAAGCGCGGCTCGGGCGGGTGGTTCTCGAGCCTCGGCATCCCTGCCGCTGCCGCGGACGTGCTGCTCGTGGTCGCCGCCGGGCTGATCGGCCTGCTGATCATGCTGCTCGTGACCGCCGACAGCATGGGCGCCGGCCCGCGCCACCGCGAGTGGCGCCGGCGCTTCTCCGCGAGCATCACCCCGCTCCTCTCGCGGTTCGCGCCGGCCAGAACGCTGATCGCGCGCGTGCGCCATGAGCCCCCGGAGGTCAGCCCGACCCACCCGCGCGGCTTCGACGAGTTCGCTCACAACTGACGCGACGCCCGCCGCGCGTCGCCCTCACCGCGTCCGCGCGCGCGCTGTGACGAGCTGGCGGATCCGCCCGCGCGCGAGCAGCGCCGGCGGGATCGACAGCGACAGCAGCACGATCCTGTAGGCGAACACCGCGACGACCGCGCTCGCAAGCGCGACGCCGACCCACACCAGCGCGAGCGGCAGCAGCACCTCGGTGATGCCCACGCCGGAGAGCGGGACGCTGCGCGGCGTCAGCACGTGCCCGGTCGCGTACGCGAGGATCGTCTGGGGCAGCTGCGCGTGGACGCCGAACGCCCGCAGCGCCGCCCACAGCGAGACGATCTCACCCGCCCAGTAGAGCGCCATCCCCAGCCACGCCCATGCGTTGGCCAGTGGGTGGCGCAGCTGCTGGCCCAGCAGTTCAAGCGCCTCGACCGCCCTCGCAGCCGCGCGTCCGAGCCGTCCTCTGCGCGAGAGCGAGCGGGGCGAGTAGCGCGACGCCGCAGCCAGCGCGAGCGCGAAGCCCACCGGCACCCCCACCGCCCACGGCACAGTCACCTGCGAGTCCACGTGCCGGGCGCCGAGAAGCGCGAACGCGCAAACGCACGCCGCCGGCGCGAGCGTCGCGAACTCGAGCGCGCCGAGGTTCAGCACTTTCACGGTCGCCTCGCGCGGGCTCGCGCCAGCTCCCCGCAATGCCCGCCGGTCGACCGAGAAGCCGCCGCCGAGCGAAGTCGCCGCCGCCCCGAACGCCACCATCTTCAAGCTCTCCCGGGCCGGCACGTCGGTTCCCTGCGCAACCGTCGAGCGGTGCGCAGCCGCGTAGCCCGCGTAGGAGACCACGCGCGCGCCGACGATCAGCGCGAGCCATGCCGGCATGCCGTGAGCGAGCACCGTGCGCACGCGATGAAAGCCCGCCGCCTGCGCCATCAGCAGCGACACGCCCGCCGCGATCAGCAGCGCGACGCAGGAGAGCGCGAGCGGCCGGTCTTCCACCCAATGAACCCACCTGCGTAAGCCGTCGATCACGTCCGCGAACGCTACCCCCCGTGCGGCCGCGCAACCGCCGCTTCGCTGGAGCGTCCTATGCCGCGAGCGCGACCGGCGGCTGCTCAGCGGCCGCCGCCGTGCGCCGCGAGAAGCTCATCACGCCGTCCTCGATCGCGCCGTGGCGCAGGCGCAGCAGATCGTGCGCGTAGCTCATGCCGAGCTGCCACGGCGCCTTCGAGCCCTGCCGCGGGAACCGGTCGATGGAGCGCTGCACGTAGCCCGCCGCGAAGTCGAGTAGCGGGCGCCGCGCGACCGACGGGTCGAGGTCCTGCGCGACGCAGCACTCATCGCCGCGCTCATCCATGCGCGCGAGCAGGCGGCAGACGTATTCGCTCGTGAGGTCCGCCTTGAGCGTCCACGACGCGTTCGTGTAGCCGATCGTGAACGCGAAGTTCGGCACGCCGCCGAGCATCATTCCCCTGTACGCCATCGTCTGCGGGAGCTCCACCTCCTCGCCGTCCACCGACAGCTGCACGCCGCCGAACGCGAGCAGGTTCAAGCCGGTCGCGGTGACGACCACATCCGCCTCGAGCTCAGCGCCCGACGCGAGTCGCACGCACGTCGCGGTGAACGACTCGATCGCGTCGGTCACCACCGACGCCCGGCCCGAGCTGATCGCCGCAAACAAATCGCCGTCGGGGACCATGCACATGCGCTGGTCCCACGGGTCATAGCTCGGCTTGAAGTGCGTGTCGATGTCGTAGCCGGCGGGGAGCTGGCGTGCGAGCGCCCCGCGGATCGCCGCCCTCACGAGCCGCGGCCGGCGCCTGCTCAGCTGGTAGACGAGCGTCTGCAGCGCGACGTTCTTCCAGCGCGTGAGCGCATACGCAGCGCGCGCCGGCAGCACACCGCGCAGGCGCTTCGCGATCGGGTCCTCGGAGGGAAGCGAGACGATGTACGTCGGCGAGCGCTGCAGCATCGTCACGTGCGCCGCGCGCTGCGCCATCGCCGGCACGAGCGTCACCGCGGTCGCGCCACTTCCGATCACAACCACCCGCTTTCCGTCGTAATCGAGCTGCTGCGGCCAGTGCTGCGGATGCACGAGCTCGCCCGCGAAGCGCTCGATGCCCTCGAACGCCGGCGTGTAGCCCTCGTCGTAGCGGTAGTAGCCGCTGCACATGAGCAGAAAGCCGCAGGTGATGCGGATGCTCTCGTCGCTCTCGCCGCGCGTCAAATGCACCGTCCAGCGCGCGTCCTCGCTTGACCACTCCGCGCGCACCACCCGGTGGCCGAAGCGGACCTTCTGCTCGATGCCGCTCTCGCGCGCGGTCTCGCGCACGTAGCTCAGGATCGACTGCCCGTCGGCGATCGCCTTGCTCGCCGTCCACGGCTTGAAGCGGTAGCCGAGCGTGTGCATGTCGGAGTCCGAGCGGATGCCCGGGTAGCGGAACAGGTCCCAGGTGCCGCCGATGCTCTCGCGCGCCTCGAGGATCGCGTAGCTCTTCTGCGGAAGGCGCGAGCGCAGGTGGTGCGCCGCGCCGATACCCGACAGGCCCGCGCCGACGATCAGCACGTCGAGATGCTCGGTCTCGCTGCTGCTCTGCGCGTGCTGCTCGGCGAGCGGATGGATCGTCATGTGCGCCACTCCCTCTTCGCTTGCTCTGAAGGCTTGACCAATCCTGCATGTCCAGGGACCGGAGTTGAAGGCCATGATGCCCAGAATATGCCACTATAGATGGGCATAATGCACAGACTCATCTCGGCCCTTCGAAGTTCGGGATCGCCCCTGTGAGCGCGGGCGAGACCTGGGAGCGCCCCTCACACGGCGTCGCCGAGCTGATCCGCGCCGCGGCGCTCGCGCTGATGGAGTCGCCGCAGGAGCTGTTCGCGCAGCTCGACGCAGCGGTGCTCGCGACCTCCGAGAAGGTCGCCGAAGACCCCGTGCTCGCCGCGGCCGTCAGCGCGAGCAACCGCGCGAACCTGCTGCACTGGGCGACCGCAAACGTGCGCGATCCCGGCGCGCCGGTCGCGCCCAACCTCGGCCCTGAAACGCTCGACATCGCGCTCGACGTGGTGCGCCGCGGCCTCGACGACGCGATCCTCAACGCCTATCGCGTCGGGCAGAACGTCGCGTGGCGCTACTGGATGAACACCGCATTCGCGCTCGGCGCCGACCCCGAGGAGCTGCGCGCGATGCTCGACCTCAGCGCGCGCTCGACCGCGAGCTTCGTCGATCAGACGATCGCCGGGATCCAGGCGCAAATCGAGCGCGAGCGCACCGAGCTCGCGGGGCGCACCCACGCCGAGCGCATGGAGCTCGTCAACCTGATCATCGAAGGCTCGCCGATCACGAGCGCGCGCGCGAGCGAGCGGCTTCGCTATGAGCTCTCGCGCCGGCACATCGCGGCGGTCCTGTGGATCGATTCAAGCGACGCCGACCAGGGCGCCCTCGAGCGCGCCGCCGAGGCGCTCGCCCGCGCCGCCGGCGCGCGGCGCAGCTTCACGGTGCTCGCGAGCGCCTCCTCGGTGTGGGCGTGGTTCGCGAGCGAGGATGTCCTCGACCTCGACGCCGCGCGCGCCGCGATCGCCGGCACCCCAGGAGTGCGCGTCGCACTCGGCTCGCCCGGCGCAGGGATCGACGGCTTCCGGCGCAGCCACCTCGACGCGCTCAGCACGCAGCGGCTGATGCACCGCATGCCCAGCGAGCTGCGGCTCGCCGCCTACCGCGACGTCGAGCTGGTCGCGCTCACCGCACACGACGAAGAGCGCGCAAGCGAGTTCGTCGCGAGCACGCTCGGCGCGCTCGCCGGCGCCGACGCGGTGCTGCGCGAGACGCTGCGCGTCTACATACGCGAGCAGTTCAGCGCCGCGCGCGCCGCACGCGCGCTCTACGCGCATCGCAACACCGTGCTCAACCGCCTCGCAAAAGCGCAGGAGCTGCTCCCCGTGACACTCGCCGAGCACGGGCTCGAGGTCGGCCTCGCGCTCGAGATCCTCCACTGGCTCGGGCCGCGCGCGCCGCTCAACCGCGCGCGGGGCGCCGCGCGCTAGCCGCAGCCCGCGCTCGTGAGCTTGGTCAGCTCGCGCAGCAGGCCATCCATGCCCGCGATCTCATACGCCGCGCGCTGGCGGCCCGCGCCGCCGCCGCGCGCGAGCAGCTGCGGCAGCCGCGCGAGCTCATCCGCGCAGTCGAGCTCGCGCGCATAGCGGTGCGCGCATTGGAGCGCAGCGTCAAGCAGCTCCTGCACGGGACGCAGGCTGCCCTGCGCGTCCGGAAGCCTCGCCTGCACGCCGAAGCGCGCGGCGCGGAACACTCCCTCTTCCAGCACTTCCGCCGGCGTGTCCGGCTCGGGCGGCGCCTCCGCGGCGTGGCGCGCGAGGCAGTGCACGAGCGCGACGAGCGCCGCGGTATCGAGCAGCGAAGACTGCACGTCGAGTGCCCGCACCTCGACCGTGCCGAGCCGCGGATGCGGGCGCAGCTTCCACCAGAACCACGTGTAGTCCGGCACGTCCGCCGCGCGCGTCAGCAGGCGGCTGGTAGCGGTGAAGTC
>JAXDGS010000042.1:0-3031 GCA_034664905.1 Solirubrobacteraceae bacterium
CTCGGAGAGCGCCGAGGAGGAGAAGGAGCGCTTCGCGGCCTCCCGCACTTTCTCCAAGCGCGTCAAGGCGATTCTCGGCGACGCGCCCGACATCGTCTTCGAGCACGTCGGGCAGGCGACCTTCCCCACGTCGGTGTTCACCGTCAAGCCGTTCGGCAAGGTCGTGATCTGCGCCGGCACCACCGGCTTCAACCTCGACTTCGACGTGCGCTACCTGTGGATGAAGCAGAAGGAGATCCTAGGCTCGCACTTCGCCAACGCCTACGAGTGCACGAAGGCCAACGAGCTGATCGAGAGCGGGCAGATACGCCCGGTGCTGTGGCGCACGCTCGGCTTCGACGGTGTCGCCGAAGCACACCAGCTGATGCTCGAAAACAAGCACCTGGGCAAGATCTCGATCCTCGTCGGCGCGAACTCGGAGGGCCAGGGCAAGACCGCCGAGGGCGCCGGCGCGATCCACGCGGAGGTCGGTGCGTGATGTCTGGCACCGTGATCATCCCCTGGTATGCGACGGGGTTCCGTGCTGAACGCTTCGAGCCGGTGCTCGTGGAGGTGGCGGCGGCGGCGCTGCGCTATGACGCACACTCATACGCCGTCTACAGGGCGCGCGATGACCGCTACAAGTTCCAGCAGCTCGCCGCGTTCGCCGAGCATCTGGACTGGGAGCGCTACTGGGAGGGCCCGGAGATGACCGACTTCAGGGTGCGTCACTCGGGCTGGTATCAGGTCCCGGTGACCTATGGCTGGTGGGATCTCACAGCCTCCGGCGGGCTCGCCGTGCAGCCCGTCGAGGCAAACGGCTTCGGCAACGGCGCGGCGAAGAGCGAGAGCGCCTAGGACGCGGCGCGGGCGCGCGGCGCGCGGCGCGTCAGCCCTGCTCGAGCGGAGCCATCGTCAGGCCCGCGCCCTTGAGCTGCTCCCAGTAGTGCTCCGCGGTCTCCTTCTGGCCGCTGTAGACGACCGCCTTGCCGGTGTTGTGGATCACGTTCGCCACCTCGAGGCCGCGCTCGACGCTCACGCCGGGGATGAACCTCGCGAGCGTGCGCGCGACATGCTCGAAGGTGTTGTGGTCGTCGTTGCAGACGATCACCCGCCAGGGCGACCCGGTGGCGCCGCCGGGACCGGCGACACGTGCAATCTCAGCTGTCTCGCTCACCGCTGGCAGGATAGACGCAGCGCCACAGCCGTACAATTGCGGACATGAGCGGCGAAAGCTCTCCCCGCCTTCCCGAGCGCGACCGTCCGTGGATGATGCGCACCTACGCGGGCCACTCGACCGCAAAGGCGTCCAACGAGCTCTACCGAAGTAATTTGGAAAAGGGCCAGACGGGGCTGTCGGTCGCGTTCGACCTTCCGACCCAGACGGGCTATGACCCCGACCACGAGCTGGCGCGCGGCGAGGTCGGCAAGGTCGGCGTGCCGGTGTCCCACCGCGGCGACATGGCCGCGCTGATGAGCGGGATCCCGCTCGCGGAGATGAACACCTCGATGACGATCAACGCGACCGCCGCGTGGCTGCTCGCGCTGTACATCGTCGTCGCGGAGGAGCAGGGCGTCGCCTCCGAGCAGCTGTCAGGCACGACCCAGAACGACATCATCAAGGAGTTCCTCGCGCGCGGCACCTACGCGTTCCCCCCCGTGCCGTCGATGCGCCTGATCGCGGACATGATCGCCTACACGGTCGAGCACGTGCCGAAGTGGAACCCGATCAACATCTGCTCCTACCACCTGCAGGAGGCCGGCGCGACGCCCGTGCAGGAGATCGCGTATTCGATGAGCAACGCGATCGCCGTACTCGACGCCGCGCGCGAGCGCGTGCCCGCGTCGATGATGGAACAGGTCTTCGGGCGCATCTCCTTCTTCGTCAACGCGGGCGTGCGCTTCATCGAAGAGCACGCGAAGCTGCGCGCGATGTCGATCCTCTGGGAGGAGATCGGTCGCGAGCGCTACGGCGTCTCCGATCCGCGCCTGCTGCGCTTCCGCTACGGCGTGCAGGTCAACTCGCTCGGGCTCACCGAGGCCCAGCCGGAGAACAACGTGCAGCGGATCGTGCTCGAGGCGCTGGCGGTCACGCTCGGGCGCGACGCGCGTGCGCGCGCGATCCAGCTGCCCGCGTGGAACGAGGCGCTCGGGCTGCCGCGCCCGTGGGATCAGCAGTGGTCGCTGCGCATACAGCAGGTGCTCGCATATGAGACCGACGTGCTCGAGTACCCGGACATCTTCGCCGGCTCGACCGTGATGGAGGGCCTCGTCGAGGAGCTGCTCGGAGGCGCTCGCGCCGAGATGGCGGTCGTCGCCGAGCACGGCGGGGCGGTGGAGGCGGTGCCGTACATGAAGGCGGCGCTCGTGGACTCCCATCGCGAGCGGGTGCGCCGGATCGAGTCCGGCGAGCATGTGGTCGTCGGCCAGAACCGCTTCACCGAGACCGCGGAATCGCCGCTCACCGCCGACGCGCAGGGCGGCATCCTGGTCGTCGACCCAGCGCTGGAAGCCGAGCAGATCGAGGCGCTGCGCAGCTGGCGCGCCGAGCGCGACGCGCACGCGGTCGAGAAGGCGCTCGCCGAGCTCGGCGAAGCGGCGCGCGCGCCGGACGGCGAGCAGAACCTGATGATCCCCACGATCGCCGCTGCGCGTGCGGGCGCGACCACCGGAGAGTGGGCGCAGACGCTGCGGGAGGTGTTCGGCGGCTATCGCGCGCCGACCGGCGTGGGCGAGGCCGCCGCCGCGCCGCTCGACGGCGAGCTCGGCGAGCTGCGCGCAGAGGTCTCGCGCCTCGCGCAGGCGCTCGGTCGCCGCCCGAAGATCCTCGTCGGCAAGCCCGGTCTCGACGGCCACTCCAACGGGGCCGAGCAGATCGCGGTGCGCGCGCGCGACTCCGGAATGGACGTCGTCTATGAAGGAATCCGCCTGACGCCCGCGCAGATCGCCGCATCGGCGCTGCAGGAGGGGGTCCACGTCGTCGGCCTGTCGATCCTCTCCGGCTCGCACCGCGAGCTGATTCCCGCGGTGATCCGCGCGCTGCGCGAGGCGG
>JAXDGS010000043.1:0-3511 GCA_034664905.1 Solirubrobacteraceae bacterium
CGTTGTCGGTCCACTCGCCCGCGAGCACGAGGTTGTCGTAACCGCTCTCCTCGGCGCGAAGCCGGTGGGCGTCGCTACCGGGGGCACACTGGACGTAGCGGTCGGAAGGGTCGAGGTTGGCCAGGTAGAACTGGGTGTCGATCGCGCCCGGCCCGCTGTGGCCGTCGCGTCCGCAGAGAAGATCCCAGCGAAACGAGCCGCCGGTCGAGGTCGCCGGCAACAGGTGAGCCAGCCTCTTCTCGAGGAGCTCGATCGCGTTCGTGCGCACGCAGGCCGTGTGCTCGGCGACGTAGGCGCGCCAGTCGCCCTCGGGCGGGTATGGCGCCGCGAGCGAGCCGCAGAAGTAGGCGATCGCCCCGGGGCGATCCGCCGCGGGCCAGCACTCGACATCGATCAGCTGTGGCATCGACGCCCACGTGTGCAGTGGCTGCTCATAGGCGCTGACCGTCGCGCCGGGATGGGGCCAGCCGAGCGCCCGCTCGTCCTCTCGCAGCCACACCTGCACCGCTTGCGTCGCGGTGGTCTTGACGTGGTCGACCATCGCTCGCCACTCGCGGCGATCGTCGATCAGCTCGCGGCAGACGAAAGGCGCCATGCCGAGCGAGGCGGCGAACACGAGAACGTCGTAGTCGACTCCATCGCGAAGTGTGCGGGCCTCTGCATCGCGCCGGTCGCAGAAATGGGACTCGAGCGGCTGGCCCTCGATCTCGGCGCCTGCATCGAGCTGGTCGAGCTGAGGCGTGGACGGGAAGCATGGAAGGCCGCCGAAGCGGGCCAGCGGGTCGTAGCGCTCGCGACCCTGCGCCAGCTGGACCTGACGGCCGACCGTTACAGCGTCGACCCGTGTGCGATCCGCCGAGAGATGGAGGTGGTCGACGCGGTGGAAGAACTCAAAGGCGACCCCGCGGCGCGTCAGCGCTTCATACAGCGGCGCGAAGACGATGTCCCCCATGCCCGCCGCCATCTTCCAGAAGATCGCGCCGCGGTACTCGAGGAACATCTTCGTGGTGAGGAACACCGCGACGCCCGCACTCATGCCGCGCCGGCTGCGCGATGCACCCGCGTCTCCGAAGCCGAGGTCGTAGAGCCCGCGGATGAAGGCGAAGTCCGCCACCTCCGGGGGAGCGCCGTGGCGGCCGATCCAGTCGAGGAAATCCTCGTCGTTCAGCGCCCGCAGCCCTCGCCGATCGGTCACGATGCCGTCGGCGAGCATGCCACGCACGACGGCCGTGAGAACCGCGACCAGGTGCCACGTGCGCCGCAGATCGGGATCCTCCTCGACGAGGTCGCGCAGCGCATCGTTCGTCGCGGTGATCGCACGGTCCAGGGCCTGCACCGAGGACGCGACGCTCGTGCGATCGAGCGCGTCGTCCAGCTGCGCTGAGGCCTCGACGATCGCCGCCAGCACGCTCACGCGCAGACCGGTCACGACGGAGCTTCGGCCCCGAGGAGGATCGGCGGACGCGCTCAGCGCGAGCACGCCCGAGGGCAACTCTTCCTGTGAGAGCGAGTCGAGGAAGTCCGTGATCAGCTGCAGGGAACGACGCAACACGTCGAGGATGCTGAACTCCCCACCGCTGGCGCCGGGCTCACCGGGCTCGAGATCGTTCGCGGTGAACTGCCCGAGCCAGTGGTGCCAGCCGTCCAGCCGGCGATCCTCGAGACCAACCGTGCCCGCGGGCAGCATCGCCTCCCGCCAGGTTCGGATCGGTGCGGCCGGGTCGGTCTTGGCGCGGTCGAGCTCGGCGTAGCACTCGCGCAGGAGGCGAAAGGAGTTCTCGTAATACCCCAACCAGAGGTGCAGGCCGTGCTCCTCGATACGCCCGTTCGGCCCCCTGCTGCTGGCTCCCTTGCCACCGAGCCGCCAGCCCCTCTGGTAGACGGTTATCGACTCGAGCTCCTCCTGCCAGCCGGGCTCGCTGAGCCGCCAGGCAGCTGTGAGGCCCGCCATGCCGCCGCCGAGGATCGCGACGCGATCTCGCCGCCTTGTCACCGCGGCGTCGACACGCGTGCCCGCGCCTTCTCGAGCTCGATCGTCGTGGCGTCCTCGGGGAAGGCCGCCATCGCGAGTTCGAGCGGCGCGCGCGCGTCCTCGCCGAGCAGCTCGTGCAGGTCGAGCGCGATCCGCAGCTCGAACGGTCGCGCCGCCTGAGATCGGGCGAGCGCGAGCGCGTCGCGCAGCCCCACGATCTTCGCCTCGGGCTCGGATGCCAGGTGCGCCACGCGCCGCGCGGTCTCGGCGTCGTAGAAGCGCATGCCCGTCTCCGCGGCGAGCTGCAGCGACTCCTCATAGCGCTGGCGCGCGCCGTCGGCGTCGCCCGAGGCCGCCAGCAGCGCGCCGCACGTGGTGATGTAGAAAGGCAGCAGCACGCGGAGCTCGAGGGCCTTCCAGAACTCGATGAAGCTGCTCAGCGTGTTCGCGTGCTCCGCCAGCGCCGTCGGGTCCGATTCGCTGGAGCGAAGCTCGCAGATCGCGTCCAACGCCGCCGCCTGCGTCGCCCCGATCATCTGCCAGGTACCGAACCCGTGCTGCGCGCCGGACTCGCGCAGGTCGTCGACCGCGGCGACCGCCTCTGCAACGTGGCCCGATTCGATCCACATCCAGGAGCCCATCCAGTGCGCATAATCGTTGCTCCACGGGCCCTGTGGAAAGTCGAGCGTGTCGGCGATCGTCCGCGCCCGAGCGAGGCTCGCGTTGGCCCCGGCCACGTCCGACGCCATGAAGCGTGCGAGACCGAGATAGACGTACATCGCCGCGCTGGCGTCTATCGGCACGAGCCATATCTGCGAGATGTCGCCGTAGTCGCCGAGCTCGGCGAGCTGCTCGGTGGCGGTGGTGAGAGTTCCCACCGCGCTGGCGAAACTGCCCGCGAACCAGTCCAGCATCCCGAAGCCGGCAAGGTTCTGAGGACGGAAGTAGCTATGCGACCTCGCTAGCGACGAGCGAAGCGTCATCGATGTCTGCCGAGCGCGATCGAGGTCGGCCCGGGACAGGTAGTAGGACCACATCGAGATCAGCGTGCCGAACATGGCGTCACCTTCCGGATCCGCCGCAGCGAGCTCGAGGCAGCGGTCATAGTCGGCAGACGCGTCCGTGCTGCCAGCGCCCTCCAGCGACATCGCGAGGAAGCCCCTGCGCAGCCGCAGGTCCACCTCCAGGTCGACGTGGTCCCCGGCGAGAGGCTGGACCAGGTCGATTGCGTGTGCGAGGTGGGAGCGCGCCTCCTCCAGCGCGCCGCGGCGCCGGGACTCCTCCGAGGTCTGCCGGTAGGCCTGCGCCGCCTCCGTGTAGCGCTCGGCTCGCTGATAGTGCGACGCGACGACGAGCCAATCGCCGGGCTCCTCGCGCGTCAGGTGGTCGCAGAGACGACTGTGAACCTTCCGGCGCCAGGAGGGAGGCTGCAGCTCGTAGGCGACCTCTCGAAGGAGCTCGTGTCGGAATTGGTAGCGCCCCGGGCGAGCCGCGACCGGCTCCAGGATCTGTGCGTCGAAGAGGGCCTGCAGCGTCGAC
>JAXDGS010000044.1:0-2748 GCA_034664905.1 Solirubrobacteraceae bacterium
ATCGCGGCTGCCGTGCCCGGCGCGGAACTGGCGATCGTGCCCGACTCCGGCCATTTCATCGCCGCTGAGGCGCCTGAGCCCTTTCGGCGCGAGGTCGTCAAGTTCGCCGGCTGACGGTTGGTCGGAAGCGCGCCAAAAACTCAAAACCGTGCATTTGCACGGAAAAGAATGGAGACGGTGGGAATCGAACCCACGTCCGTGATCGCGTGAGAGTGGCTTCTACGAGCGTAGCCGGCGCTCTGATCTCGTCCTCCGCTCGCCTCGCCGGCGGGGTTGCGGGGGACCAGCCTCCTTAGATTTCCCCAGCTTGGCGGAGACGGGCCGCGCTGGGTGAGCCTGCTTTCTGATCCCGGCCTTCCCCGCCGCAGGCGAGCGGGGCCCGAGACCTCACGGCTTAGCTATTGACTAAGCGGCGAGGGCGTACTCGTGAGAGTCCGCACTTATTGTTTTCCCGGGTGTTTTACGAGGCCGCCCGGGACCTCGACTCGCCACCACCCACACAAGCCGACCGCGTCGAAGCCTGTCGTCCCCGTGGGTGTGTTGCAGCTCCCAGTGTAGCTCTCGCGTGCACGCATCGGAGCTCCTGCGCGCGTGGCCGAGAGAGACAAAAAACGACGCGGTCCCGAGCCGTTTGAGGAACCTTCTCGGTTGGGCCCGAAAGCCCTTCCTCGTTGGTGGCGCGGCCTCACACCTCGGTGGCCTCGCTCTTGACGGCTCAGTTCCGCGTCTGAGATTCAAGTTAGCGCTGGTGCTCGGCGAATGCAAGAGCCTCGCGCTGATGACGCCGCACCTTCCGAAAAAAACCGCTCGTCGGTGGGCGAAAGCCCTCCCACCGCGCGCGCGCCGGCACACCGGGCTCACCGCCGATCGCATGCGGTCGCGGGCGCGATCGAAGATTAGGAAGCGCTTATCGGTGCTGCCAGAATGGCGGTATGGACAATCGCGATCTCTCGCTCTCACCGCCCGCTCCGGTGCTACCCGGCGCAACCGGTGCGAACCCCGCGGAGAACCCGTTCGGGGAGCCGTCGAGCCATCCGTTCGGCGAGCCCTCGAGCCGGCCGGGCAACGGCCTGCGCAAGCGGATCGGCGGCGCGCTGGCTGCGGTCGCAGCGCTCGTGGCAAAGTTCTTCGCGGCCATCAAAGGCGCGCTCCTGCTGCTCCCGAAGGTGAAGCTGCTGGGCACCGCTGGAACCGCGCTCGTGTCGGTTGCTGCGTATTCGCTGTGGTTTGGCTGGAGCTTCGCGGTCGGCTTCGTCGTGCTGCTGTTCGTCCACGAGATGGGCCACGTGATCGCGCTTCGCAGAGAGGGCATCAAGGCGAGTGCACCGATGTTCATTCCCTTCCTCGGCGCGTTCATCGCCGCCAAGTCGCTCGGCGAGAACGCGCTCGCCGAGGCGCGCGTCGGGCTCGCCGGCCCGGTGCTGGGCACGCTCGGCGCGGGCGCGTGCCTGGTGATCGGCGAAGCCACGAACAGCGACTTCTTCCGCGCGCTCGCCTATATCGGGTTCTTCCTGAACCTCTTCAACCTGCTGCCGGTGGTGCCGCTCGACGGAGGCCGTGCGATGGCCGCGATGGCGCCGTGGATGTGGTTCGTAGGCTTCGGCGCGCTGGTCGCGATGATGCTGCTGTTCCCCAACCCGATCCTGCTGGTGATCGTCGTGTTCGGCGGCCTCGAGACCTACCGCCGCTGGAAGGAGCGCAAGAGCCGCTCACTCGAGCATGCCGCCTACTATCGGGTCTCGCCGCGCAACCGGCTGCTCGTCGGCGTGGTCTATCTCGGCCTGGTCGCGGTGCTCGTGCTCGGCATGGAGAGCACGCACATCCTCGCCTCCGGCAGCCACAGCTTCCGCTCGCTCTAGCGCTGGGCGTCGCGCACCGCGCGATCGATCTCGCGCTTGGTCTCGCGCTCGCGCAGCGTCTGGCGCTTGTCATACAGGTCCTTGCCGCGAGCGAGCGCTATCTCCACCTTTGCGTGCGCACCAGCGAAGTAGATGCGCGTCGGCACCAGCGTGAGCCCGCGCTCCTGTGCGCGCGCCGCGATGCGGTCGAGCTCGCGCCGGTGCGCCAGCAGCTTGCGCGGGCGTTCGGGATCGTGGTTCTCGCGCGACGCCGGCGCGTACGGCGGGATGTGCACAGAGTGCAGCCACAGCTCGCCCTCGCGTATCGCCGCATAGCCGTCCTTGAGCTGTGCGCCGGTGGCCCGCAGCGCCTTGACCTCGGTGCCCTCGAGCACGACGCCGCACTCCAGCCGCTCGATCAGCTCGTAGCGGTAGGACGCGTAACGGTTCGACGCGACGTCGCCCGGCGCCACCTTTCGCTTGCCCTTGCCCTTGGCCATACAGACGAGCCTAGCCAGCGGGGAGCAGATCGACGCGCCCGCGGATCCGGTCGACGCGCGCCACCCGAACCGCGAGGTGCTGGCCGAGACGCAACGCGGCGCCGCTGCGCTCGCCGATCAGCATCGTGCCCTGCTCGTTGATCTCCCACCACTCGCGTGCGCCATCGGATCTGCCCGTGCGAGCGCCGTGACCGCCGGCGGGGCGGCGGCCGGGCTCGCGCGCGGCGCGCTGCGTCGCAGCGGGTGATCGCATCATCCTCACCGGAAGCATTCCCTCGAAGGGGAGCGCGAGGTTCTCCGCGCTCGCCGCACCGGCGCGCCCGAACGCAATGAACGCGCCCGCGGAGATCAGGCCGCTGACCTCGCCCTCGAACGCCCGACCCGGGTCGCCCCCATACAGCTCGCGCTCG
>JAXDGS010000045.1:0-7056 GCA_034664905.1 Solirubrobacteraceae bacterium
CCGGCCGGTTGAGCCGGACTCGATCCACCGCTCGAAACTCGTCCAGCAGGTCATCAACAAGGTGATGCTCGACGGCAAGAAGTCGACGGCCGAGCGCATCGTCTACGACGCGCTCTCCATCATCTCCGAGCGCACCGGCCGCGAGCCGCTGCGCCATCGTCTTCTCGCGCCGCTGGCGCGCGAACTCGACCAGCCAGCGCACCGCGAGCGTGCGCGCACGGCGCGCTGGGACCTCGACGGGAACCTGGTAGGTGGCGCCTCCGACGCGGCGCGAGCGAACCTCGAGCGAGGGCGTGAGCACCTTGATCGCTGCCTCGAGCGACTCGACCGGGTCTTTGTCGCTGCGCTCGCCGATCAGCGCGAGCGCGTCGTAGACGATCCGCTCGGCAACCGACTTCTTGCCGTCGAGCATCACCTTGTTGATGACCTGCTGGACGATCTTCGAGCGATGTATCGAGTCCGCCTCAACGGGACGGATCTGGGCGGCTGCGCGGCGCGGCATCGCCTATTTTTTCTTCACGCCGTACTGTGATCGCGCCTTCTTGCGATCGCTCACGCCGGCGGCGTCGAGGGTGCCGCGAACGACCTTGTAGCGCACGCCCGGCAGGTCCTTGACGCGGCCGCCGCGGACGAGCACGACCGAGTGCTCCTGCAGGTTGTGCCCCTCGCCGGGGATGTATGCGGTGACCTCGATCGAGCCGGAGATGCGCACGCGCGCGACCTTGCGCAGCGCGGAGTTAGGCTTCTTCGGGGTGGTCGTGTAGACGCGCGTGCAGACCCCGCGCCGCTGCGGCGCGGCGACCTTCTTCTTACGACCTTTGCCCGACTTCAGGCCCGGGGTGGCGAGCTTCTTCTTGGGCGTCACGCGCCCCTTGCGCACCAGTTGCGAGGTCGTCGGCATCGAGCGCAGATGCTAGCAGCGCGATGCGCGCTCGGCGCGCCGCGGCGCGCTATGCGCTCTCGGCAGCAGCGGCGGCGGCGACGCGAACCGGCACCGGCATCATCGCCGAGGCGACGATCACGAGCAGCAGCGCGAGACACTGCACCACGACGCCGAACGGGCTCGCGGCCATCGGGTCGCCGAACACGAGCAGCCCGCCGGCGATCCCGGAGATGTTGGCTGCGGTACCGGTGATCGCGATCACGGGCACAGCGGCAGAGTCCTGCAGACCGCGCGCGGAGGCGTAGAAGGCGACGATCGAGGCGAGCACCGCCACGCCGAGCCATGGGCTGAGCGCGAGCGCGAGCAGGCCGTGGGCGCCGGTGATGCCGGTGAGCGCCTTGATCGCGGTGTCGGAGACGCCGAACAGGATGCCGGCGGCGGCACCGAGCATCACGCCGTGATGCTCGACCGGGCCGCCGATCCGCGGGCCCATGATCAATAGGCCGCCGATGCCGAACAGGCCGGCCTCGAAGGCGATCATCGCGACCGGCGAGAAGTGCGAGTGAGAACCGTGGAGGGTCGGCAGCGTCACGCCGAGCAGCACGAGCCCGGTGGCGGTCAGGATCAGCCCGATCCACTGGCGGCGCCCGACTTCGTGGCCGAACATGCGACCGCCCATCACGGCGATGAACACGACGCCCGCGGCGAGCGCGACCTGCACCACCGACATCGGCGCGAGCGCGAGCGCGCCGACATGCAGCGCCCAGCTGACGGCGGCGGTGAGCATGCCGATCGTGAACCACTTCGAGGAGTACAGGGCGCGGGCGGAGCGCAGCGGGTGCAGCACGCGCACCGTCTGCACTTCGTTGGCTCCGCGGTACTTGAAGAAGAACGCTAGGTTCGCCACGAAGGCGCAGGTGAGGGCCAGCAGTATGCCGAGGTCTAAGGTCATAGTTGAAGTGGAGACGCGTTGATCCATCGACGGGGGTCGTTGGATGCTTTACTCCGCCAGCACGACCTCGGCGGATCAACCGTCCTCAGCAGCGTACCCCGGAGGACCTTCGTGAAACCTAAAGAGCGTGTGATTGCTCTCACAGAGCCGCCACACGCGGCAAATCGGCGAGCGCAGCCCCTACCGAGGCCCTCGGCCGGCGCAAAACCGCTGCTGATGGTCGACATCGACGGCGTGATCTCGCTGTTCGGCGCCGGCGCGCACGCGGGCCCACAGCGCTCGCCGGACGCTCCGGCGGGCTCGTTCCACTCGATCGAGGGCATACCGCATTTCCTTTCGTCCACCGCCGCCTCACACCTGCTAGAGCTCGCTTCGCTGTTCGAGCTGGTGTGGGCGAGCGGCTGGGAGGAGCGCGCGAACGAGCACCTCCCGCATCTGCTCGGCATGCCCGCGGCGTTGCCGTATCTGAGCTTCGCGCGCTCGCCGGGCAAGGGCAACGCCCATTGGAAGCTCGACGCGATCGATGCATACGCGGGCGCGCGCCCGCTGGCGTGGATCGACGACGCGTTCACCGCGGAGTGCGCGCGGTGGGCGTCGGCGCGGGCCGCGCCGACGCTGCTCGTGCGCACCGCTCCCGAGCGCGGTCTCACGGCGCGGGAGGCACAGACGCTGGCTGGGTGGGCGCTGGCGCTGACGGAGCAGGTGCAGGTGCAGGGGCAGGAGCAGGAGCAGGCGCCGGGGTGAGCTCCAGGCTCAGGGGCGCTGAGACGGTCGCGCCGTAGGCGCTCGAGCCGGTGTACAGGGCGCGCAGCCACGTCGCGCGCGCGCTCGGAGCGGGCAGGCTGGCTGCAGGCAGCGACCATGCGCCGGCGGCGTCGGTCGTGACTTCGGCGAGCGTGCGCTCGCTCACGAGCTGGCCCCTGTGGCTGACCGAGCGCGCCTGCAGCAGCAGCGGCGCGCCGGCGAGCGGCGTCCCGTCGAGGAACCGCAGGCTGCCGGTGAGCGTCGGCGTGGGGCTCGGGGGCGCGAGCGCGAGCGTGGCGTGCAGAGGCCTCGGGGCGAGCGCGTGCACGGCGCTGCGCACGGCGGCGAGCTCGTGGTAGAGCGCATCGCCGGGGCAGTCGGTCGAGTCACCGTCGCGGTGGCCGGCGATCCGCGCTAGCGGCACGTGAGCGCCGGCGGGGAACCGCGCGTAGCGGGCGCCGGCGGGGTTCACGCGCACCCTCACCGATCCCCGCGCGGGCACGCCGTGCAGCGAGAGCTTCCACGCGAGCAGCTGCTTGAGCGCAGCGAGCGCGGCGGGCGAGACGGGCACGCTCGAGAAGGAGCCGAGCATCGCGACGCCTGTCGAGGCGAGGTTGAAGCCGCCGGCGTGGGCGCCGACCACGGGCTCGTCGATGCCGCCTGCGCGCGCCTCGAAGATGCGCCCGTAGGAGTCGACGGCGAAGTTGTAGCCGATGTCGTTCCAGCCCCTGACGTAGCGGTGGAAGATGTAGATCGATCGCAGCATCGCGGGCACCTCGCCGGGTGTGTAGCCGTTGGGGTTCTCGGTGTGGTGCACGAACGCCATGCGCACCGCGCTGTATTCGGGAGCGACGCGCGGTGGCGCAGCGCCGCGTGCCCACGCGCGGCGGGCGATGATCGGCGGCTGTCCGGCGCCGGCTGCGAGCACCGGCGTGGCGAGCGCGAGCGATGCGGCGTGCGCGACGCTCGACAGCGCCTGTGCGCGCGCGCCGCGACCGCCGCTGACGTCGATCAGGTGCAGCCGCAGCGCGCGCAGGGTGCGCGTGCAGCGCAGCTGCACCGCGCGTGTGCCGCCGGTCCATACGGGGTCCCCGACGACCGTGCCCCTCGGGCGCTCACCTTCGGGGCCGTGCCCGTGCGCGCCGGCTGAGGCCCATCCGCTCCAGCGCCCGGAGGCGGTGCGGAAGCGCAGCTTGACATCCGCGTCGGCGGGGCCCTGCCACTGCAGGCCGACCAGATCACAGGAGCGGGTGAGCTCGACGGTCGCGCCGGCGGGCGTCAGCTCGCCGACGAGCAGCTCGCTGAGCTCGGGTGCGGGTGCGGTCGCGAGTGCGGCGCGCAGGCCGGGTGGGCGGATCAGGGCGCCGGCGAGCGCGCCGGCGGTGGCGGCGAGCAGCGATCGGCGCGTCGTTCGGCGCGCGGTCATCAGCGCACAGAACACCGTCGCTCACCGCGCGTCTCACGAGCATCGTGAGAACGCTCTAAGAAACGCGGCGCAGCGGCGCTACTCCTTGGCGCGATCCTCCTCGGAGAGCTCGAGCTCGGCAAGCTCCTCGGCGAAGCCGGTGTCGGTGCCGCCGGCGCCGATCTTCTCGAGCGAGGCGAGGTCGGCGTCGAACTCCTGGCCGTAGCCGCCGTTGAAGCCCTCGCCGGAGAGGCCGAGCTCCGCGGCGATCTCGTCCTGGTCGAGCAGGCCGACGTCGTCGATCGCGCGCGGAAGCGGCTCCGAGGGCTCGATCTCGATCCGCCGGTAGCGCTTCAGCCCGGTCGCGGCGGGGATCAGCTTGCCGATGATGACGTTCTCCTTGAGCCCGTTCAGCCGGTCGATCTTGCCTTCGAGCGACGCGTCGGTGAGGACCTTGGTCGTCTCCTGGAAGCTCGCGGCGGACAGGAACGAGTCGGTGTTCAGCGAGGCCTTGGTGATGCCGAGGATGATGTCCTCGAAGATCGCCTGTTCGCCGCCGTCGCCCTTGACCGCTGCGTTGGTGCGCGCGAATTCGAAGCGGTCCACGAACTGCCCGGGGAGGTAGTCGGTGTCGCCCTTCTGGTCGACGCGCACCTTCTTGAGCATCTGGCGGACGATCAGCTCGATGTGCTTGTCGTTGATGTCCACGCCCTGTGACTTGTAGACCTCCTGCACCTCGCGCACGAGGTACTGCTCGGTCTCGGTGCGGCCGCGGATCGCGAGCAGCTCGTGCGGGTAGATCGAGCCCTCGTTGAGCTGCCTGCCCGCTTTGAGCTTCTCGCCGTCGGCGACGAACAGCCGCGTGCGCCGCGGGAAGGCGTGGCGGTGCTCCTCGCCGGCGTTGTCGGTGATCACGACGGTGAGCGCCTTGTCGGTCTCCTCGATCGAGACGACGCCGTCCTGCTCGGCGATCTTCGCGAGGCCCTTCGGGCGCCGCGCCTCGAACAGCTCGACGATGCGCGGCAGGCCGTGCGTGATGTCCGCGCCGGCGACGCCGCCGGTGTGGAAGGTGCGCATCGTCAGCTGCGTGCCGGGCTCGCCGATCGACTGCGCGGCGATGATGCCGACCGCGTCGCCGATCTGCGCGAGCGAGCCGGTGGCCATCGCGCGCCCGTAGCAGGCCTGACAGACGCCGCTGTGGGCCTCGCACTTGAGCACCGAGCGCACCGGGACGGTGACCTCGATGCCCTTGGCTTTGTCGTCCTCGAACGCCGAGATGATGTCGACGAGCTCGCCGCGCCCAATTTCGGCTCCCTGCTCGGCGAGCATGCGGCTGCGCTTGGTCTTGATCGGCTTGGCGGCGAACCGTCCGACGAGCCCATCGTTGGGCTGCCCGTCGGCCCTGAAGACCGCCATGTCGATGTACTCCTTGGTGCCGCAGTCAGCCTCGCGGATGATCACATCCTGTGCGACGTCGACCAGGCGGCGGGTCAGGTAGCCGGAGTCGGCGGTTCGCAGCGCGGTGTCGGCGAGTCCCTTTCGCGCGCCGTGGGTGGAGATGAAGTACTCGAGCACCGACAGGCCCTCCATGAAGTTGGCCTTGATCGGGCGCTCGATGATTTCACCCTTCGGGTTGGCCATCAGGCCGCGCATCCCGGCGAGCTGGCGGATCTGCTTGAAGGACCCGCGCGCACCCGAGTTGGCCATCATGAAGATCGGGTTGAGCTCATCGAGGTTCGAGACCATCGCGTCGGCGACCTCGTCGGTCGCGGCGTTCCACTGCTCGACGACCGCCTCGTGGCGCTCCTCCTGGGTGATCAGGCCGTCGTCGTACTGGCTGGTGATGTCGCTGACGAGCTTTTCGTAGCGGGCGAGGATCGACTGCTTCTCGGGCGGGACGACGACGTCGTTCTTGGAGATCGTGATGCCGGCTTGCGTGGCGTACTTGAAGCCGAGGTCCTTGAACGCGTCGAGCACGAGTGAGATCGTGGTCGCGCCGTAGGTCTGCACGAGCACGTCGATCAGCCGCGTGGTGTCGCGCTTCTTCATCGACTGGTTGACGAACACGTACTTGGACGCGTCGAACTCATCGCCGAGCGCCTGCGCGAGCGCGCGCTCGATGCGGTCGTTGTAGATGATGCGCCCGATCGTCGTGAGCACGTGGCCGCCCTCGCGCCCGTAGGGGCGGAACTCGGCGAGGTCGTGCAGCTTGACGATCTTCGCCTCGTAGGACAGTTCCGCCTCCTGCGCGGTGCGGAACACGTGCGGGCGCGGCTCGTGCGTGGCACGGTCGATCCCGGCGAGGTCCTCTGCTTCGGGGCCGTAGGTCAGGTAGTAGGCGCCGAGGATCATGTCCTGTGTGGGCGTGGCCAGCGGCGCGCCGTGCGCGGGGCTGAGGATGTTGTTGGAGGAGAGCATCAGGATGCGCGCCTCCGCCTGGGCCTCGGCCGACAGCGGCAGGTGCACCGCCATCTGGTCGCCGTCGAAGTCGGCGTTGAAGGCGTGGCACACCAGCGGGTGAACCTGGATCGCCTTGCCCTCCACGAGCAGCGGCTCGAACGCCTGGATCCCAAGTCGGTGAAGCGTGGGCGCGCGGTTGAGCAGCACGGGGTGCTCGTGGATGACCTCCTCGAGCACGTCCCACACCTCGCCGATCATCGAGTCGACCATCTTCTTGGCGGCCTTGATGTTCTGCGCGGACTTGCGCTCGACCAGGCGGGCCATGATGAACGGCTTGAACAGCTCGAGCGCCATGATCTTGGGCAGGCCGCACTGGTGCAATTTCAGGTACGGGCCGGCGACGATCACCGAGCGCCCTGAGTAGTCGACGCGCTTGCCGAGCAGGTTCTGGCGGAAGCGGCCCTGCTTGCCCTTGAGCATGTCCGAGAGCGACTTCAGGGGACGGTTGCCGGGGCCCGTCACCGGGCGCCCGCGGCGGCCGTTGTCGAACAGTGCGTCGACCGCCTCCTGGAGCATGCGCTTCTCGTTGTTGACGATGATCTCCGGCGCGCCGAGGTCGAGCAGCCGCTTGAGGCGGTTGTTGCGGTTGATGACGCGGCGGTAGAGGTCGTT
>JAXDGS010000046.1:0-11344 GCA_034664905.1 Solirubrobacteraceae bacterium
TCGCGCGCTCGATCGGGGCGGTGGTAACCCTCGCTTGCGGCATCGCCGCAAGCGCCCGATCGAGATCCCTGAACGCGTCCTCGTCGCGCGCGGCCGCCAGCAGCTCGAGTGCGACGACGGGACACACCGCGAGAAGGCCGGCATCGCGTGTTGGAGCCCATCGTCGAAGTACCGCGGGGTCGGTCCTCCGAACCCACGCCGATGTGTCGAATACGATCGGGACCGTTGAGGTGTAGGCCTCAGCGGCGAGCGGCATGCAACTCGGCCGCTACCGAGAAGTCGAAGCGACCGTCCTCACCGGCATCGAGGCGCCGCAGGAACGCGAGCGCGTCCTCGCGACGAGACCGCTCGTCGCGGAGTGCCCGTGCGCCCCGGATGGCGAGTTCGCGCACTGCGCGCGAGCGCGAGCTCCCACCGAACTCCGACAGCGCTGCCGCGAGCTCCGGATCGACGGTCACCTGGATACGCCCGGAAGAGGTAGGCACACGGTGAGTGTACCGCAGACGTGGTACACCGATCTCGACTGCCCTAAGCAGCGCGTCTGGCCGTGCTTTCTAATGCTCGATAATGCATGTTATGACTACTGATATCGCGAAACGCCCCCTTCTCGGCGCGCAAACGCAGAGCCTGGCTTAGGATCTGGCGCCTGGTCGGCGAGTGAAGGAGAGGAGCACGATGGCAAACACGCTCTACACAGCAGAGGCGCACGTTACCGGCGGGCGCATCAATGGCCACGGCGAGACCGGCGACGGGACGCTCGAGGTCGATCTGCGCCTGCCGACCGAGCTGGGCGGCGAGGGCGGCGGCACCAATCCGGAGCAGCTGTTCGCGATCGGCTTCGCTTCGTGCTTCGAGAGCGCGCTCGGAGTGGTCGCGCGGCGCGCGAAGGCCGACGCGTCAGACGCTGCGATCGACTCCAAGGTCTTCCTGTCGGCCAATGGCAAGGGCGGCTTCGTGCTCGGCGTGGAGCTCGACGTCACGCTGCCGAGCGTCGCCGATGAGGCCAGCGCGGTGGAGCTCGTACGCGCCGCCCACGAGGTCTGCCCCTACTCGAATGCGACGCGCGGCAACATCGACGTGACGCTCACCGCGAACGGCGCAGCCGTGGAGTAGCGCGAGCTCAGCGACCGAACCTGCGCACGAGCGCACGCGCCCTCGGACCGACGTCCGCGAGCAGCATGCGCACCTCCTCGAGCGACGCGCGCAATTCGGGGTCCCCCACCTCGACCGGCAGCATCGAGTCCTGCAGGGTCGCGAGCGTCGCATCTGCCTGTGAGACCGCCTGCGCCGCGCTCTCAACGAGCTCTTTTGCGCCATGCGAAGGAGCCGCACGCGCGGCCGTCTCGAACGCGCGGCCTTGAAGATCGTGGCGTTTTGCGAACTCCGTGTGGCTGCGCCGCACGCGCCCGTAGGCAAGCTGCACCGGTCTGAACACGTCGCGTTCGAGCTCCTCCGCGCTGTGCTCGTCGAGCTGTTCGTAGGCCTCGCTGAGGGATGCGAGCGCCAGCGCGAGGATGTCGGCCGACTTGCCGATCTCCCCGAGCAGCTGCTCCCTCCCCTCGGTGGTCGTGTAGCTCACGCGCAGCTACCTTAGCCAGCCGCGTACGCGCTCACAGCACCTGCAACCTCGCTGCCAGCGATGGCGCACGCCGCGTCGCGCTCAGGCGATCAGGTAGCTCAATCCGACCTGCGCGTAGACGACGCAGCTCACCCCCGCGGCCTTTTTCGCGACCACGTGCTTGCGACGGCGATGGGTCCGTGCGGGGGCGCGCAGCGGTACGGCCGCTCCCGCACGCACGCCGGGGATCGCGACGCCGGCGCCGAAGTCCGGCTGTATGCCCTGGTAGCCGTTCCCTTCCGTTTCACCTTCGCCGGCCGGGCAGTTGACGTAGCCGCCGCCCTCGGCGATGTTCTGAACCGCTCCGAGGGTCGCAGCGGCTGCTGTCGCGAGGGATTCAGCCTTGCTCTTGCCGTCCGCGACCGCCGCAGTCATCGCCTGGCGATAGGCCGCGTTGGCTTCGCCGAGGTTCGCCTGCTGGGAGATCGGCGCGCTCGCCACGCCCTGAACGCTCACCGTGCGCAGCGAGGTGCTGGTCGGCGCTTCCGCGGATGCGACGCCCAGGATGGCGCTCGCCGCGAACGCAGCCGCCGCAGCCGTCGTCGATGCGATCGCGATTCTCATGGAGGCTCCCTGTTGCACTGTAGCGCCGTCTGCGACGCTCGCGGCCGCTACCTGGACGGCCGTCTGAGGCTGTCGACGCCTATGGCTCGCGCGGACGCTCCGCGAGCGTGCGTGCACGTTCGAGGATCGCGTCGATCATGGGCTCGGTCAGCCTGCCGGTGAAGGTGTTCTGCTGGCTCGGGTGATAGCAGCCGAGCAGCGTGCAGGGCTCGCCCGGCAGCTCGGCGCCGTGCGCGAAGCGCGGTCGCGGCCTGGGCACGGCGACGCCCGCTCCCGCCAGCTGCGCCCTCAGCCGCAGCGCCGCATCCCACGCGAACGCCCCGAGGCACACGACCACGCGGACGCTCGCGAGCAGCGCGAGTTCGCGCACGCTCCAGGGCAGGCACGCATCCCGCTCTTCAGGCAGCGGGCGATTGGCCGGAGGTGCGCAGCGCACCGCAGCGGTGATCCAGACGTCGCGAAGCACGAGCCCGTCGCCGCGACCGGCTGAGACGGCCTGGTTGCTGTGGCCGCTGCGCGCAAGCGCAGAGAACAGGAACTCGCCCGAGCGATCACCCGTGAACATCCGCCCCGTGCGATTGGCGCCATGCGCCGCAGGCGCCAGGCCGAGCAGCAGCACCCGTGCGCGCGGATCGCCAAAGCCCGGAAGCGGCCGGGCCCAATACTGCTGTGCTGCGAACGCTGCGCGAGGCTCGCGCGCGACCCGCTCGCGCCAGGCGACCAGCCGCGGACAGCGCGTGCAGCTGGTTATCTCGCGGGCGAGCGCGTCGAGCTCGTTGTCCACTTGCGAATCCACACCGCAGTAGTAGCATCGCTGCCACGATGCCGGTGTGGGCTTGGATGGTGCTGCTCGCGGGGCTGATCAAGCTTCCCGTCGCAGCTCTGATGCTGTGGCTTCCCTTTCGCTATGACGAATCGATGCAGGCGCCGGACATGCCCGACTCCACCGACGAGGACGGCGGCTCGAAGGCTCTTCCCGGCGGCCCCCTGAACCCGCACCCGCGCGCGCCGCTGCCGCGCTTCCCGCGTCGCGGACCACACGGAGGCCCGGCGCTCGCAGCACCCGCACGCATACGCACGACCGCGCGAAGCCGCCGGCGCGCCACCGTCTACCGCTGAGCCTCAGCGGTTGCGCTTGCGCTGCTGGCGCGCCGCCTTCGCCCTGGCCCTGCGCTTGCGCAGCCTCGCCGCCGAGTCGCGCGCGTAACCCTGCTCGACCGCCTCGGTGTCGCCGGCCGGAGCGACCCTGCGCGCGTCGCGCGCGATCACGACCGCGATCGCGGCTAGCACCAACGCAGCGGCGCCGAGCCCGATGAAGATCAGGCTGCGCGAGTTCGTGGGTTCCGTCGTGGTGCTGCTCGTGGTCGCGGTCGTCTTCGTTTCCGGCGGCGATTCTTTGGCGAGTTCGCTGAACGCGTTGCCGGGTTCGAGTGACGCCGCACCGGCGGCCGGCGCCACGACGACGGCGAGCGCGAGGATTAGCGCGACAGGCGCCAGCGCCGCCGCCGCGCGGCCACGCAACGATCCGGAGCGAGGGCTCGGCACGGCCCGAGCATAGCGCCTGGCGGCAAGGGCGCCGAGGCCGCGCCGCGCTCGCCCCCCGCGCACCGGGGCGGCGCCCGGGCGGACCCCTAGAATGGCGTGCGTGCCCCCCAAACAACGCCAGATCCGCATGGAGCAGCGAGGCGCGCAGGAGGCCATCCAGGCACTCGAGCAGCGCTCCGACGAGGAGCTCGAGGCGGAGACGAAGTACAAGTCCGCGGCGATGGCGATCCTCGGCGCGCGCGCGTCCGAGCGCTTTGACGCGGCCGCCGCGCGCAGCTACTTCCAGCGCGCGATCGCCGCCGCTCGACCGCAGGAGCGCCTGCAGCTGAGGCGCATGGCGGACGCGTCGCTGGCGCTCGCAGAGCGTCGCGCGGGAGACCTCAAAGACGCGGTCGAGCGCCTCGGCCAGGCACCGCCGAGCGGCCGCCAGCTGCTTGCCCTGCGCGCGATGGGCCTGTTCGTGCCACCCGCGTCCGCGGGCGTGCTCGCGCGCATACGCGGCGTGCTGCTGATCATCGCGCTGATCATCGTGCTGCTCGCGATCGGCCTCGGCATCGTCGAGCTCGTGTCGCTCCCCTTCGGCGGGATCGGGCTCGCGCCTGGCGTTCTGCTCGGCCTGTTCGTGGTGATCGCTGCGCTCGCGGTGGCCGCTGTCGTCGGTCGCCGTCGCCGCGATCGCGCGCGTGCTGGCGGACCGGCGTCCTAGAAGCGTCACGTTCAAGGCGCACTAGGCTTGCCCGCATGGCCGCGCCCGTCTGTCTGATCGTCAATCCGTCTGCCGGCGGCGGCAAGGCGGGGCGGCTCGCTTCCGCCGTGCAGGGCCGCCTGGGCGAGCACGGTCTCGAGGTCCGGCCGGTGTACACGCGCGATCTCGAGCACGCTCGCGCGCTCGCGCTGGAAGCCGCCCACGGCGGCGAGACGGTCGTGGCGCTGAGCGGCGACGGCCTGGTCGGAGTGCTCGCGGACGCGCTGAGAGCGGTGCCGGGTGCGCTGCTCGGAGTGCTCCCGGGGGGTCGCGGCAACGACCTTGCGCGTGTGCTCGGCATCTCCGCCGACGCGCTGGAGGCGTGCGCGACGATCGCCGACGGCGTCCCGCGCGCGGTCGACCTCGGCGAGGTTCTGGGTACATCGGAGGGCCCCGGCCAGGCTTACGTGGGGATCGCCTCCGCGGGCTTTGACAGCGACGCCAACCGAATTGCCAACGAGGCTCCCGCGTGGCTCGGCGGGGGCGTGTACGCATACGGGGCGCTGCGCGCGCTGTTGTCATGGAAGCCCGCGCACTTCGAGATCGAGCTCGAGCCCGCCGGCGAGCGCTACGCCTTCACCGGGTACTCGATCGCGCTCGCCAACTCCAGAGCCTACGGCGGCGGGATGCTCGCCGCTCCGGAGGCGATGCTTGACGACGGCCTGCTCGACGTGATCGCCGTCGAACGTGTCAGTCGCTTGCGCTTCCTCGCGAACTTGCCGAAGGTCTTCCGCGGCTCCCACGTGCAGCTGCCCACAGTGCGCAGCTTCCGTGCTGCGGAGGTGCGCGTCTCGGCCGACCGGCCCTTCACGATGTATGCCGACGGCGACCCGATCGGCACGCTGCCGCTGCGCGTGCGCGCGGTCCGTGCAGCCGTCAGGATCCTCGTTCCCGAGCAGCCCGCCAACGGCTCCGCGTTCTCGCTCTGATGCCCGACACGCTCGCACCTAGGCTCGCGCTCGCGCGCGCAGCAGGGGCGCTTTCGCGACTGCGCGGCGGTGGTGGCACGAGCATGCCCGGCAAGGTGCTGATGCGCCTTGCTCCCGGGGCGATCGGCGCGCTCGGGGCGCGGCTCGCGCGCGGCAGCGTGCTGATCTCCGCGACGAACGGCAAGACGACCACCGCAAGGATGGCCGCCGCCGTCCTGCAGCGCGCCGGCGTCGAGGTGATCCACAACCAGGCCGGCGCGAACATGGCCGGCGGGATCGCGAGCACGCTGCTCGCGGCAGCGCGGCCGCACGGTGCGATCGCCGGCGAGCTCGGGCTGTTCGAGGTCGATGAGATGTGGCTCGCCCCGCTCGCAGCGGAGCTGCACTCCGGAACGATCCTGCTCGGCAACCTGTTTCGGGACCAGCTCGACCGCTACGGCGAGCTCGAGGCGATCGCCGAGCGCTGGCAGCAGACGCTCGCGCACGCCGGTGCGCAGCTCGTGCTGAACGCCGACGATCCGCTGGTCGCCGATCTCGGAAGGGAGCAGCCCGGCGCCCTGTACTTCGGCATCGACGACGATTCGCTCGCGCTGGAGGGCCTCGCGCACGCGGTCGATGCCAAGCATTGCCGCCGCTGCGGCGCGCCATACGTCTTCGATGCCGTCTACATGGGTCATCTCGGTCACTACCACTGCGCGAACTGCGGCCAGCGCAGGCCCGAACCGTCGGTGCGGGCCACGGAGGTCACGCTCGAAGGCGTGCGCGCCGCCCGCTTCACGCTCCACACCCCCGCTGGAAGCGGGGTCGTCGAGCTCGCGCTGCCCGGGCTTTACAACGTCTACAACGCCGTCGGCGCCGCGGCGCTCGCGACCGCGCTCGAGGTCCCGCTGGCGCACATCCTGGACGGGCTCGCGGCGAGCCGCGCGGCATTCGGCCGGGCGGAGTCGGTGACGCTCGAGCTCCCGCGCGGAGCGGGCTCGGCGCCGGTGCGCCGCGAGCTGCGGATCCTGCTCGTGAAGAACCCCGCGGGAGCCAACGAGGTGCTGCGCACGCTGGCGCTCGAGCCGGGCGAGCACGACGTGCTGGCGGTGCTCAACGACAACATCGCCGACGGGCGCGATGTCTCGTGGATATGGGATGCGGACTTCGAGCTGCTCGCCGGGCGGGTGAGGCGGATCACGTGCAGCGGCAGCCGCGCCGAGGAGCTCGCGCTTCGAATGAAGTACGCCGGCGTCGAGCCTGCGCGCATCGAGCTGCAGGGCGACCTCGCGGCGGCGCTGGAGGAGGCGGCTGCCGACCGCGCTCAGGACGATGCGCCGCTGTATGCGCTGCCCACATACACCGCGATGCTCGCGCTGCGCGATCTGCTCGTGGCGCGCGGCGAGGCGCGCAGCTCGTGGGCATGAGCGAGACGGCCACGCCGGGCTCCAGGGAGATCGCGGGCGCGAACGCAGACCACGCGGTCATCTGGCACGAGCTCGAGTGCGGCGCCTACAGCGCCGACATGCCGCTGTGGCACGAGCTGGCCGAGCACGCAAGCGACGAGCACCGACGCGGCGCGATCCTCGACATCGGCGCGGGCACCGGGCGCGTCGCGCTCGCACTCGCGCGGGAGGGTCACCGCGTGACCGCGCTCGACGCCGATCAGAGGCTGCTCGACGCGCTCGCGCAACGCGCCGAGGGCGAGCTTCGAACGGCCTGTGCCGACGCGCGCAGCTTCGCGCTCGAGGACCGCGATTACGCGCTGTGCATCGTGCCGATGCAGACGGTGCAGCTGCTCGGAGGCGCGCGCAATCGCTCGGCGTTCATGCGCACAGCGCGCTCGCATCTCAGCGCCGGCGGATTGCTCGCGCTCGCGATCATCGACGCATTCGAGCCGTTCGACTGCACCGAGGGCGAGGAGGGGCCCGACGCGGAGAGCACCCGCCGCGACGGCCTGCTCTACATCAGCCGCGCGACGCGCGTGGCCGTGCATGCGCGCAGCGCGGTGATCGAGCGCGAGCGGCGAATCGTCCGCGAGCGTGACGCTCGTGAGCTCGCGCGCGAGCGCAACCGGGTGAGGCTCGACCGCGTCAGCGCCGCGCAGCTCGAGCGCGAGGGTCTCGCCGCCGGCCTCACGCCCGCGTCGCGCCGCGCGATCGCCGAGACCTACGAGCATGTCGGTAGCGCGGTGGTGATGCTGCGTGCCTGAGCCAATCTCCGGCGACGCGCCGCAGCGCACACTGCGCTGCTGCGCGCTGTACCCCGACCTCATGAACATCTATGCCGACCGCGGCAACCTGCTGATGCTGCAGCGGCGCTGCGGCTGGCGTGGGATCGGCTTTCAGCTCACCGCCGCGGGGCTCGGCGATGCCTTCGATCCGCACGCGCACGACCTGTTCTATCTCGGCGGCGGGCAGGATCGCGACCAGCTCCTGTGCGCGGAGGATCTGAGGGAAACCAAGCGCGTCGGCCTGCACGCCGCCGCCACGCGGGGAGCGGTGGTGCTCGGCGTGTGCGGCGGCTATCAGCTGCTCGGACACTCCTACACGATCGGCGGCGAGCAGATCGAGGGCGTCGGGCTGCTCGACGTCGAGACCGTGCGTGTCGCGGGGCCGCGCCTGATCGGCAACGTCGCGATCGAGGTCGCGCTCGAAGATGGAGCGTCAGCGCCGGGTGAGCGCGTGCTCGTCGGCTTCGAGAATCACGGCGGGCGCACGCGCCTGGGCGCCGAGCAGCCCGCTCTCGGCCGGGTGATCACCGGGCACGGCAACGACGGCTCGAGCGGCATGGAGGGCGCGCGGTCGAGGAACACGATCGGCACATACCTGCACGGCCCGCTGTTGCCGAAGAACGCGTGGTTCGCCGACTGGCTGATCGCGCGCGCGCTCGGTATCTCCCAGCGCGAGCTCGCACCGCTTCAGGACGAGCTGGAGCTCGCCGCGCACGCGAGCGCGCTGCGCGCAGCCGGCGTCCAGCGCCACTGAGCCGGCACGCGCGAGCGGGAGCTCGGATCCGACCTGGGCGGCGCGTACGATCTCGCGATGGAGCTCTCCGAGTATCAGCAGCGCTCGCGGCGCACCGCCCAGTACCCGCGTGCGGCGTGGCTCGCGTATCCGGCGCTCGGGCTTGCGGGCGAGGCCGGCGAGGTCGCCGAGCACGCCAAGAAGGCGATCCGCGATGACGCGGGCATCGTCAGCGACGAGCGTCGCGACGCGATGGCCAAGGAGCTCGGCGACGTGCTGTGGTACGTCTCGCAGTTGGCCAGCGAGCTCGACCTCGATCTCGAGGAGATCGCGCGCGCGAACCTCGAGAAGCTGCTCTCACGCGTGCGCCGCGGCGTGCTCGCGGGCAGCGGCGATAATCGTTAGCGGGCAGCGACCGCGAAGCGCGCGAAGCGATCGGCGAGGCGCGCGGGAACGAGCGCGCGGACGCGAACGCCATCGGGCGTGTCCTCCCGGTCGATCTCGCCGGCGAGCTCGTGCAGCTCCGCGAGGCTGCCTCCGTCCGCGTAGGGCACGAGCAGCTCGATGCTTCGCAGCGTGTGCATGAGCTCCGCCTCGATGCGCTCTCCCAGCTCCTCGAGGCCCTCGCCGGTGACGCCGCTGACGAGCACCGCATCGGGATGGCGAAAGCGCAGCTCATCGTGCTCGTGCGGCTCGAGCAGATCGACCTTGTTGAGCACCAGCAGGCGCGGCCGGTCCCCCGCGCCGATCTCCTCGAGCGTCTGATCGACGGAACGCGCCATGATCTCCTGCTGCTCCTCAGGCGCGGATCCGTCGAGGACGTGTGCGAGCAGCTCTGCGCGCCGGGTCTCCTCGAGCGTCGCGCCGAACGCGTCGACGAGCTGGTGGGGCAGCTTGCTGATGAAGCCGACGGTGTCGGTGAGCAGGTACGGGCGGCCACCGAGCCGCAGCGTGCGGGTCGTCGGGTCAAGCGTGTGGAAGAGGCGATCGCGCACGCCCACCTCCGAGCCGGTCAGCTCGTTGAGCAGGGTCGACTTGCCCGCGTTCGTGTAGCCGACGAGCGCGATCGTCGGCAGCGCCGCGCGCTCGCGCTCTGCGCGCTGCACCGCGCGCGTGCCCTTCACGTGCTCGAGCCGCCGCCGCAGCGACGCGATCCGGTCGCGCGCGAGGCGGCGGTCGGTCTCGATCTGCGTCTCCCCGGGGCCCCTCGTGCCGATGCCGCCGCCGAGGCGCTCGAGGTGGCTCCACAGGCCGCGCATGCGCGCGAGGTTGTACTCGAGCTGTGCCAGCTCGACCTGCAGCTTGCCCTCCGCGCTGCCGGCGTGCGAGGCGAAGATGTCGAGGATCACGGTCGTGCGATCGACCACCGGCAGGCCGACCGCCTCCTCCAGGTTGCGCTCCTGGCGCGCCGTGAGCTCATCGTCGCAGGCGAGCAGGTTCGCGTCAGCGGCCAGCGCCGCCGCCTTCGCCTCCTGGACCTTGCCCGGGCCCAGGTAGGTGTTCGGATGCGGCTGCTCGCGCCGCTGAACGAGCGTGCCTGCAACCGCCACGCCGGCCGTGCGCAGCAGCTCGCCGAGCTCCGCCAGGTCATCGCCATCCGGTGAGGCCGCGACGCACAATGCCCGCTGGCGCGCGCGCTGCCCGTCCACGGGGCCATTCGAGGACGTCTCGCTGCGATTTTCGCTGACGCTCGCGCGACCGTTGCGGCTTCTTTGCATTCAAGCTCAGTCTAGGACCTCGTGGCGAGCGCGCCCAAGCGCTCGACTGCCTCGAGCAGCCGCTCGTCGGGCGTCGTCAGCGAGATGCGAAACCACCCCTCCCCCGCCGGTCCGTAGATCGCGCCCGGCGAGAGCACGACGCCGGCCTGCTCGAGCACGTGCTCGCAGTAGGCGGCGGAGCTCTGGAAGCCCGAGGGCACGGGCGCCCACACGTAGATCGTGCTGCGCGGCGGTTTGACCTGCACGCCGATCTTGTGCAGCGCTGCGCAGACGAGGTCGCGGCGGCGGCGATAGAGCTCGGTCATCGAGGCGACCTCCGCGTCGGCGTCGGGCGAGAGCGCGGCGACGCCGGCCAGCTGCACGGCCTCGAACAGGCCGGAGTCGATGTTCGTCTTCAGGCGCCAGTAGACCTCGAGCGCCTCAGCATTGCCCACGACCACCGCGCAGCGCCAACCGGTCATGTTGTAGCCCTTGGAAAGCGAGAAGACCTCGATCCCCACCTCCTTGGCCCCCGGCGTCGCGAGGAACGAAGGAGCGCGATAGCCGTCGAAGGAGATCTCCGAGTACGCGTTGTCGTGGACGACGAGGATCTCGTGCTCGCGGGCAAAATCGACGACGCGCTCGAAGAAGCCAGGCGGCGCGGTCGCACCGGTCGGGTTGTTCGGGTAGTTCAGGAACATAAGCTTCGAGCGGCGCGCGACGTCCTCGTCGATCGCCTCGAGGTCGGGGGCAAAGCCATGCTCGGGAAGCAACGCCATCAGCACGGGCTCGGCGCCGGCGAGCCACGGGCCGCCGGTGTAGACCGGATAGCCGGGATCGGCCGCCAGCGCATAGTCGCCGGGATCAAGGAACGCGAGGTTGAGGTTGAAGATCGCCTCCTTGGCACCGATCGCGGGAATCACCTCGCGCGCGGGGTCGAGCACCACGTCGAAGCGGCGCTCGTAGAAGTCGCGCACGGCCCCGCGGAAGTCCTCGCGTCCTCGGTTTGACGGGTAGCGATGCGTCTGCGGCTCGGTGACGGCCTCCTGCATCGCCTCGACGATCAACGGCGGCGTCGGCCGGTCGGGGTCGCCGATGCCCAGGCTGATCACATCCACGCCGGCGGCGCGCTTCTCGGCGATCTTGCGCTCGAGCGCCGCGAACGCGTACGGCGGGATGCGCTCCAGGCGTTTACTCGGTTTCATGCAGCTCCTTTGTGAAGTCCTCGCTGAGGCGCCCCTCGAAGACGGGCCTCGCCCAGCCTGTCAGGTTGATGCGTAGATCCTCCCCCACCTCGACCT
>JAXDGS010000047.1:0-2599 GCA_034664905.1 Solirubrobacteraceae bacterium
ATCATCGCGACGGTCTTCAACGGTCTCGGCCTGATGGGCGTCAGCGATGCTGTCCAATTCATCGCCACTGCGATCGTGTTGATCGTGGCCGTCACGCTTGACTCGCTGGTCCGACGCCGGGCCGCCGCCAGCGGCTGAACCGGCGTTCTGAGGCACCACCGCTTTTCCGCGGCGTCGCGTCGATGTGATGCGAGTCAAGCGGCGCGGAGCAGCGGGGTCTCGTCACAATGCAGGTGATGAACCCCGACGGTCTCAAAGCGGCGGAGCAGAAGATGCGCGACGCCGGTCAGCCTGAGGAGGCGATCCGCAGCTTCCGCAGCGCATACGAGCGCGTGGCAGGCGGCGAGGCGGCGGTGATTCGCACCGCCGACCTCGAGCCTGCGGGCGGTGTGCCCGCGCTAGACCAGCTCGAGGCTCGCGCGGACGACACCGCTCTGGGCGGCTTCGCGGTGATCAAGCTCAACGGCGGCCTGGCCACTTCGATGGGCTTGCAACGGCCGAAGTCGCTGGTCGAAGCCAAGGACGGGCACTCGTTTCTCGAGATCATTGGCGGCCAGACCCTGGCGCTGCGCCGCCGCTACGGCGTCGGACTGCCGCTCGTGCTGATGGACAGCGAGGCGACCCGCGACGAGACACTGCGGGCGCTGGAAGGGCAGGAGGAGCTGGCGGTCGAAGGCATCGCCCCGGATTTCCTCCAGAGCATGATCCCCAAGCTCGAGGCTGAGACGCTGTCACCAATCAGCTGGCCCCGGGCGCCGGCACTCGAGTGGTGCCCGCCCGGGCACGGCGACGTCTACGGCTCGCTGCGGAGCTCGGGCATGCTCGATGCGCTGCTGGAGCGCGGCTTCAACTACGCGATGATCTCCAATGCCGACAACCTCGGCGCGACCCTGGATCCGCGCATCGCCCAGCACGTCGCCGCGGAGGGCATTCCGTTCCTGATGGAGGTCGTCGAGGGCACGGAGGCTGACCGCAAGGGCGGCCATATCGCGAGGCGGCGCGCAGACGGGCAACTCGTGCTCCGTGAGACCGCGCAGACGCCGCCCGAGGACGAGGAATCGTTCCGAGATTTCCGGCATTGGCGCTACTACAACACGAACAATCTGTGGGTTGACCTCCGCGTGCTCGCGGACCTGCTCGACCAGCGTGAAGGCGTGCTTGAGCTTCCGCTGATCGTCAACCGCAAGACGGTCGACCCGCGTGACCCGGACTCGCCGGAGGTGCTGCAGCTGGAGAGCGCGATGGGGGCAGCGATCGGGAGCTTTGAAGGCGCCCAGCTGCTCTGCGTTCCGCGCACGCGCTTCGTACCGGTGAAGACGACTGACGACCTGCTCGTGCTTCGCTCCGACGTCTACACGCTGAGTGACGACATGCTCGTCGAGCCGCGAGCGGAGCGCGGTGACGATCTGCCGTTCGTGGAGCTTGACAAGCGTTTCTACAAACTGCTCGACGAGTTCGAGGCGCGGCTGCCCGACGGGCCGCCCTCGCTCCGGGAGGCCGAGCGTCTGGTCGTGCACGGCGACGTGACGTTCGCCGCCGGCGTGATCGTTCGCGGCTCGGTCGAGCTCGAAGCGGAGGAGCCGCTGCGACTCGAGCCGGGAACGGTTCTGAGCTGAGTCGGATGATGAGCCCGGAGGGATTTCACCGGATCGGCCACGGCGGCGCCAGCGCGCTCGCGCGCGGGAACACGCTCGCCTCGTTTGACGCCGCGGTTCAGATCGGCGTGGACATGGTCGAGTTCGATGTTCGCGCCTGGGAAGGCGAGCTGGTGCTGGCGCACACCGTCCTGCATGCGCGCCGCGGCGGGAACGTGCGACTGCGAGATGCCCTGGCGCATCTGTCCTCGCGCCGGTTCTCAGACGTCGGGCTGAATGTCGATCTCAAGCACGTCGGTTGCGAGCCCGCGGTGCTCGAAGCATTGAGCGGCGCGGGTCTGCTCGATCGAGCTCTGCTCTGCAGTCAGGTTCCCAGTGTGCTCGATCGAATCCGCTCGCTGCAGCCTCGGGCCCGGACCGGGATCTCCGTCGGGGGCCGGCTCGCGCGCTTCAGTCGGCGCTGGGGTGACTGGCGAGCGCAGGTGCTGGACGGTCTCGCTTCGGGGCGTTGGGATGCGCTGATGGCGCAGCACCGGCTGATCGACGATCGGTTGCTGAGCGCGGTCGTCGCCCGCGAGGGGCGTCTCTACGCGTGGACGGTGAACGAGCGCAGCACGATCGACCGGCTGCGCTCACTCGGCGTCCACGGGATCGCGTCCGCGGATCCCCGGCTGTTCGCCTGAACGATCTCCAGGCGGGCAGAGGATGACCTGCCGATCGGCGTATCTATTTGCCTATCCGCTGCGACGTGTACTGCTGCGCTTCGGCGACGAGCTGCGCGCGGACGTGCTCTTGCTGCGACTCGTCTTGGCCGCAGTGGTCCTCGGCTTGGCGCTGGTGCTCTTCGCCGTACCGCGACCCGAGGCTGACTTGGCGCCAGCGGACTTGGCTGCGGTGACCTTTGCACCGGCGGCCTTCGCTCCCGCGCTTTTGGCTGCGCTCTTGGTCGTGCTGCGCGCGGTGCGGGATGCGGACGCCGGCTTGCCGGCGGCGCCGGACCTGGT
>JAXDGS010000048.1:0-2896 GCA_034664905.1 Solirubrobacteraceae bacterium
TCACGAGCGTGAAGCCGTGGCCGGCGCCGGTGATGTTCCACCCCATCATTCCCACGGGGTCCCACATCTTCGAGAACGCGATGGAGGTCGTGAGCGGCGTGTTCGGACGCGGCGAGTTGGCCGCGACGCCGTCGTCCTCTGTGATCCGCGAGACGTGGCCGTACATACGGAGTTGGCGGATGATGCTGGGGCTGACGACGTTCGGGCCACCGTACACGTAGATCTGCGCGTCACCTTCCCGGCGCTTGAGCGCTTCGATCGTCGCCTGTGGCACGCCTTCCGGCGTGACCCAGAGCAGGCCGGTAGGCATGTGCGACACCCAGTGGGTCGCCGGCAGAAGGTACTGCGGTGCTGAGGTCGAGCCGATCACCACGTCGGCGATCGTGCTGCCCTCGCCGGTGGCTGTTGGGCTCATGATCGGGTAGCCAAGGTCGGGGTTCTGAATCGAGCCGTAGAGCTGGTCGACCTGGTTGGCCAGAGTCGCGGGATCGGGCGCATTCACCGTCTTGTACTTCAGGCCGAGCTTCTGCAGCGCGGCAATGACCCCCGGGTTGTTTGCCGCGCCCACGAGGAACGCCTGAACGTTGCCGTAGCGGCCGATCCCGACCGGCTTGAGGCGCTGGATCTCGCGCAGCGTCACTGCCGGGATGCCTTCGTGCGTCACGTACATCGCCGGAGCATTGTCGGGAAAGTGGATCAGCGGTGTGGCCGTGATCGCCGTCAGCTCATCGTCAGGGGTCAGAAGCGTGATCGCCCGCGGCCGATCGTCCGGATAGGAAGTGTCAAGCCCGGTAGGGCCTTCCGCGGGATACACGAGTTGTGTGACGGCGACCGCCTCTTGGAACGGGTCGCTGCCCCAAAGCCGGGTCGTGTGCTTGGTGTTGCCGTTGGCGCGATTGGGCTGGCCCGGCGGCGGCGGGGACACCAGCGTGCCCGATTCTTCACTGCGCGCCCGGAACGCATTGATCAGCTTCACGCTCTGCGACGATTTCAGAGCTTGTGCGCGCGCTGAGGGGGCTACGGGATTCGACGAGGCGCCAGGGCACTCGACGACGTGGCAAAAACCGCGACGACGGTGAGGACGAATGACACAAAGCGCCAGCGTCGGTGGGCAGTCGAACGGGTGAGCATTTGAGGCTCCTTTCGTGATAAGGGTGAACTGTGCCGCGAGCTAGAGGTAGAGACACAGCGGTAAATGTGCCGTCCTCCCAACTGGCCTCAATCCCTGCAGCAGCCCGCATCATGAGTCCCGCCCGGGTTAACTGGCAATAGCCCGCATCGGGCGAATTGCACCGCTGGCTATCGCCCGCTAGTCACACGTCAGGTTCTGCGGGACATCGCTATTCGAGGGGAACGCGACACGACCCGTGAGCCGACTCTCGGCTTCACGGCAGCTGCTAGAGCAGACCGAGAGCGCGGGCACGCTCGACCGCCCCACGCCGGCTGTGAACCTCAAGCTTGGCGTAGATATGCCGGACGTGAACCTTAATCGTATTCACCGACAGGTAAAACTCATCGCCGATTTCCCGTAGTGAGAGGAGAGTCGGCAGATAGCGGAGCACCCGGGTCTCGGCGGGACTGAGTGGCTCCGGTGGCGTCACATGCTCCGCGGCCGGTTCGAACTCGGTTTGCGGCCAGGCTGCGGTTGCCCGCGGCCTGGCGGACCGGCTGGACGGGATTGGCACTCTCCTCCGACCGTACGGCGGCGGCGTGCTCGCCGGGCGGGGCACGCCGAAGCTCGAGCTCAAGGAAATCCGCGATAGCGCGCCAGCGGAACCAGAACCGGCCAGCGTAGAGCGAGACCTCGAATGCGAGGGCCCAAGCTTTTGTCGGTGTCGCCATTCGGGAAGTCCTGTCGATCGGGCGGTCTCTCCCTCCCTCCCCAATGCGGGCCCCTCACGCCGGCCGCCTCGCGGCTCGGCGAGCCGGACGCAGCGGAACGTCGCATCGCCGGTGCTCACGGTCATCGCCTGAATGCTCGGCGAGCTGGAAATGGGATTGCTTCTCGCCCATCTCGTTTCGCCACCCTGCCCACGGTAGTCACGCGTGCTGCGGGACGGGCTCGGTCGTCGGCGGCGGGAGGTGCGTCTCCGCGGTGTCGATCGCGAGATGCGGGAGCCGTTTCCCGAGCCATGTCGGGATCGCCCAGGTGCGGCGTCCGAGGATCTCGAGCACCGCTGGCAGCAGCAGGCTGCGGACGAGGAACGCGTCGAGGAAGACCGCGCTTGCGAGGCTCAGCCCGAACAGCTTGAGCACGCGCTGGTCGCCGACGGCGAAGGACAGGAAGACGCAGATCATGATCGTGGCCGCGGCGGTTATCACGCGCCCGGTCGAGGCGAGGCCGCTCCTCACCGCTTGCGTCGCATCGCCTCGCCGCGTCCACTCCTCGTGGATACGCGAGACGAGGAAGACCTCGTAATCCATCGAGAGCCCGAAGACGATCGCAAACAGCATCACTGGGATGAACGCCTCGATCGGGCCGCCCTTGACGTTGAAAAAGCTGCCGAGCCATCCCCACTGGAAGATCGCGACGACCACGCCGAGCGCGGCGCCGATCGAGAGTAGGTTCATGAACGCGGCCTGCACGGGGATCACGAGTGAGCGGAAGACGATCAGCAGCAGCAGCGCCGATAGCGCGACAACGATTCCGATGAACAGCGGCAGCTTGCTGGAGAGCACACTGGTGAAGTCGATCGTCGTCGCCTGCTGGCCGCCAACGAGGATCCGTGCTCCCGTACTTTGCGCTACGGGCGGGAGCGTGTTCTTGCGCAAGTTGCTGACGAGGTTGCTGGTCGCCAGCGACTGGGGGGCCGAGCTCGGGTAGACCATGAGGACGGCCGTCTGTCCGTTGGGGCTCAGGCGCGCGGGCGACACCGACGCGACATCTCCGCTTGCG
>JAXDGS010000049.1:0-5571 GCA_034664905.1 Solirubrobacteraceae bacterium
TGGTCGAGATCGGCAAATCCGCGCGGCTTGGCAGGTTCATCGTGCTGCGTGATGTCTACGGCGACCTCTTCACCTACGCGGGACTCGGGAGCATCGCACCGAGCTACCCGCGGCCGAAAAGCCCGCGCGCTCCGGTCACCTCGCCGGCGGTCGAAGCAGCGAGCACGCGCGACCCCGCGCCGTCGCAGCCGGCGAGCGCCGGCCGCCAGCTGCCGCTGACGCTCAGCGTCAAGACGCAAGCCAAGAACTCAGCCGCGGCGGCGCGTGCGCACGCTCATTCTTCAGCTGCGCCGGGGCCGCAAGCGCCGACGCGCGTCGGGACCGGCAAGGTCCGCCTGTTCGCGCACCCGGGCAACCCCGACGCGCTCGCCGCCGCCGCAAGTGCGAAGCGAGCTCGCGTCCGCCGAGCGCGCAGCAGGCTGCCTCTGCGCAAGGGCGCGGTCGTCGCGAGCGGGACCGTGCTTGGACGTGTGAGCGTTCCGCGTGGCGCCCAGGCCGGCCACTTGCGCTTCGCGATCCGCCCCGCCGGCGACTCGGGCACCGTCGATCCCCGCGCGATCCTCACGAACTGGTCTGAGTTGCAGAGCGCGCTTCACCCGCAGGGTGCGAGGGCTCAGAATCCGCTTTTGGGAGCGACGGCGAGCGATGTGCTGCTGCTGTCTCGCTCAGAACTGGAGCGTGCGCTGCTCGCAGACCCCGGCGTCAGCCTCGACGCGTGCAGCCGCCTCGAAGTCGCATCGGGCAAGGTCGACAGGCGCGCGCTCGCGGTGCTGGCCTTCCTCTCGCGGAGCGGGCTGAAGCCGACCGCCCGGACCGTGCAATGCTCGCCCTTGGCGGCGCGCCGCGGTGCCGTTGCGCGCGCGGCGAGCGAGATCGAGATCTCGGCGATCAGCGGGATCGCGATCGCCGGTCATCAGGGTTCTGGGACGATCACCGACCTGACGATCCGCACGCTGCTCACGCTGCCTGACCCGTTCCTGCCGGACTCGATCTCGAGCCTCATGCGCTACCCGGGCTCGCCGAGCACGCGCGCGTCGGCCGCCGACCGGAACCGCATCCGCATCGCCTTCCTGCCCGCCGCCCGCAGCGCCCCGCTCGCACCGCGCGCAGCCGGCGCCGCGGCGCACTCGGCTCACAGCGCGCTGAGCGCCTCGCCGCTTGCGGCGAACACGTTCGTCAGCGCAGGCCAGTGGGACGCCCTGATCGGCAGGATCGCTGCGCTGCACGTATCGAGTATTCGCAGCAAGCCGAGCTCTGCCGCGATCGCAGATCCCAAGCACCGCTAGTGCTTCACAGCCCACCGGCGGCTCCCCGCGGGCTGTGCGCGCGAGCCGCGCGCCTGCCTTTAGCCAGCTTTTTTGACCAGCACCGGCACGCACTTCAGCTGCGCAGCTTTGAACTGCGCGCTGGCGAGGTTCACTGACTTGGGATAGAACAATGGCCGGGCCTGGGTCGGCGCTGGCAGCTGGATGCCCTGGTGGCGCAGGCATTCGGCGTAATTGATCAGTTTCTGGCGCTCGGCGCTCGTGACCTTCGGTAAGCGTTTGACCGGCGGCGTCGGTATCGAGCCGAGTTCGCCGCGGCATTTGCCGAGGCCAACCGCGTACTTGGCGTCGCTGACCCCGACCGGCTGCTTGAAACGTTCCCCGATTTTGGTCACCGGCAGATTGATCCCGTATTTCTTCATGCACGCGCGGAAGCCCGCCAGGCGATCTTCGACGGTCGCGCGTGTCCTCGCGGAAACTTCGGGCGTGCTAGCGGTGGAGGAGGTTTCCGTGGGGGAGGCTTCCGTGGACGCGGCGGGCGTCGACGCGGCGCTGCTGGAGCTGCTCTTGGACGAACTTCCGCATGCGCTCAGCAACAGGCCCACGGCCATGAGGAGCAGCATCGTCGTTGCTGCCTTGCGCCCGTTGGCGGTGTGATTCATGCGTGTCCTTTGCAGTTGGTGATGGTGGCCTGCGCCTCCCACGGCTCGCCAAGGCTAACAGCACGCCCCTGCGCGCACGCCGGGCAGATCGCCGCGCTCGGAGCGCCCTCGCGCACCCACAAACGCCACGCGCGGGCGCTGCCGGGGTGTCTGCGATCATCCGCGCGGATGTCCTTCTTCGGCGGGATCGACCTCGGTGGGACCAAGATACAGGCGGTCATCGTCGATCAGGACAACGACGTTCTCGGCTCCGCTCGTCGCCCGACGCCGACCAGCGGCGGCCCCGGCGGCGTGGCGCAGGAGATGGAGAGCGCGCTGCGCGACGCCGCGAGCGCCGCCGAGCTCGATCCGGCGAAGCTCGACGGCATCGGCGTGGGCTCACCGGGCACGATCGACGACGGCAGCGTCACGAGCGCGCGGAACCTGCCCGACTGGGAGGGCACCTTTCCGCTCGCGGACAAGCTGAAGGCGGCGATCGGCCCACAGGTGAAGGTCGGCAACGACGTTCAGGTAGCGACCTATGCCGAGTTCAAGCTCGGCGCGGGGCGCGTTTACTCCTCGTTGCTCGGGGTCTTCTGGGGCACGGGCGTCGGCGGCGGGCTGATCCTCAACGGCAGGCCCTGGACCGGACGGGGCGGCGCGGGGGAGATCGGGCACGTCGTCGTCAAGATCGACGGCGCGCGCTGCACCTGTGGCCGGCGCGGCTGCATGGAGGCCTACGCCGGGCGCGCGTCGATGGAAGCGCACGCCCGCCGGCTCGTCGAGAAGGGCCACAAGACGGACCTGTTCGAGCTGATGAAGGAGCGCGAGGGCACACGTCTCACCAGCGGCGTGTGGGCGCGCGCGCTCGAGCGCGAGGACAAGCTCGCCGGGCGAGTCATGGATCGCGCCGTGCGGGCGCTCGGCGCCGGCGTCGCCTCCGCGATCAACCTGCTCGACGTCGAGGCCGTGATCATCGGCGGCGGGCTGGGCATCCGCCTCGGTCATCCCTACGCGCAGCGGATCGCCGAGGCGATGCAGCCGCACCTGTTCGCCGACTCGAGGCCGCCGCACATCCACGTGGCCGCGCTCGGCGACCTCGGCGGGGCGATCGGCGCGTCGCTGCTCGTGCGGCCCGAGCTCGCGAGCTAGACGCCCGCGACCGTCACCGCGACGAGCGTCAGCGACAGCAACGACAGCAGCGTGACCGTCACTCCGGTCGCGAGGTCGAGCAGCCCGCGGCTGCGCCGCTCGCCCATGATGTGCCGCGAGCGCGACAGGCGCCAGATGAAGAACAGGTTGATCGGCAGCAGCAGGCCGTTGACCACCTGCACGCCGACGAGCAGCGAGATCACCGGCAGCCCCGGGATGATCGCCACGAACGCGCTGATCGCGATCATCGCGGTGATGATGCTCATGAACACCGGTGCCTCCTCGCGGCGGCGGCCGATTCCCTTCTCGTAGCCGAGCGACTCCGAGATGACGTATGCGGTCGCGATCGGCAGGATCGCGGCGGCCAGCAGGCTCGCTCCGAGCAGGCCGATCGCGAACAGCGCCTCCGCGTACTGGCCCGCGAACGGATTGAGCGCGCGCGCCGCGTCGGCCGCCGAGGAGATGCTGTGGATCCCGTGGGTGAACAGAGTCGCGCCCGTCGCGATGATGATGAACGCGGCGATCAGGTTCGCGAACACCGCTCCCGAGACCGCCTCGCGTTCCTCGCGGCGGCGTCCCTCCTCGCGCACCCCCCGCTCGACGACCGCGGACTGCAGGTACAGCTGCATGTAGGGGGTGATCGTGGTGCCGGCGGTGGCGATCAGGATCAAAAGGAACGCCGAGTTCAGGTGGATGTGCGGCGTGACCATCGCCTTGCCGACCGACCCCCAGTGCGGGTGCGCGAGGATCGCCGCGATCGGGTAGGCGAAGAACGGGATCGTCAGCCAGATGAAGATCCGCTCGGCCGAGCGGTAGGAGCCGCGAACGATGATCAGCCAGATCGCGAGCGCCGCGAACGGCACCGTCGCCTGGGCCGGGATGCCGCCCAGCGCGAACGCAGCGCCGATCCCGACGAAGTCGGAGATGCAGATCCCGAGACTGGCGATCAACACCGCCATCGTCGCGAACACCGACCAGCGGATCCCGTACTCCTCGCGCACGAGCTCCGCGAGGCCCTTGCCGGTGACGATCCCCATGCGCGCGGCGAGCATCTGCACGATCGCGAGCGAGATCGTGATCAGCAGGATCGTCCACAGCAGGTCGTAGCCGTACTTGGCCCCCGCCGATGCGTACGTGGCTACGCCGCCGGCGTCGTTGCCCGCGTTTGCTGCGATCAGGCCCGGGCCGAGCAGGCCGAGAAATGCGAACAGGCGTGCGCGGCCGGGGCTAAGCCGGGCAGGCAGGTGAGGCCGGCCACGGGTGGCCGACCTCAGGCGCCGCATGACGGGCGGTACTCGGACCGCCATCGAACTGTCCGCCTGGGCTGCTCACGAACGGCAGTCTATTCAGTCCTCGCCGAGGAGTCCGAAGCGCCGGCGCCAGCCGCGCGGGAGCATGGCCTCGAGCAGGTCGTCCACCGTCACGATGCCAACCATCCGCTCGCTCTCGTCGATCACCGGGATCCCGGTGAGGTTGAAGTCGGCCATCAGCCGCGCGACCTCCTCGAAGGAGGTGTCGGGTGTGACCGTGGGCACCTCGTGCCTGAGCAGCGCCCGCAGCGGCTGCGCGGGCTCGGCGCGCAGCAGCGCCGCGAGCGGGATCGCGCCCTGCGGTGAGCCTGCGGCGTTGCCGACGAAGACCGCTGGCAGCAGCTCCGGCTCGATCGCGCTGGCGCGGATCGCGGCGATCGCTTCGCCGGCGGAGCTCGAGGCCTCGAGCAGCAGGAAGTCGGGGCTCATCAGCCCGCCCGCCTCGGCAGGGTCGTATCCGAGCAGCGCGCGGACCTTCACCCGATGGCTGACAGGCAGCAGAGCGAGGATCGGCTCGCGCCGGTCCTCGTCGAGCTCGCCGACGACGTCGGCGGCATCGTCGGGTGCCATCCGCGAGAGGATCTCGGCGACCTGCTGATCGGGCCGGTCCTCGAGGAACTCGCGCTGGTGCTGGTCGTCGAGCTCCTCGAAGACGTCGGCCTCGAGCTCGCGATCATCGTCGCCGACCGCCTGGATGATCTCCTCGCCCTCGCGCCGCGAGGCGGCCTCGACGAGGTCGGCGATCTTGGCCGGGTGCAGCTTCGCGAGCTTCGGGTGCGGTACCCGTAGGCGCACGGTCGGAACGTGCCCGACGAACGGCTCGACCGTTTTCCAGTCGAGGAACTCGCCGGTCGCGATCCTTGAGCCGAGGGGCTTGGGCAGCAGGCGCCGCAGTCCGCCGCGTGGGCCGGTGTCCACACCGACGACCCGCCAGGAGCCGCCGATCAGGGCGAGCTCGATCTCGTTGGCCCGCACCAGGCGAGCGCCCTCGACGTTGATCAGCTGGCGGTCGAGCATGTCGCGCTTGAGAAGCACCTCCTCGGCGCGCCGCTCGAAATGGCGCAGGTCGAGCTTTGCCTTGCGCAGGACGACTCCTGTGGGGGAGATCTCCGAGACGCGATCGGCGCCCAGGAAGGAAGTGCGCCCGGCGACGTTGACGAGGCAGCCGGTGATCGGCGGATAGCCCATTCCGCCGAGCCGCAC
>JAXDGS010000050.1:0-9603 GCA_034664905.1 Solirubrobacteraceae bacterium
TCGAGTTGAGCGATGCAGAGGTGCAGCGGATCGCCGAGCAGGTGCCCGCTGCCGCAGGCGAGCGCTACGACGAGGCGAGCATGCACACCGTCAACGGTTGAGCTCGCCACCGTTCCTCGCAGCGCTCGCTCGATAGGGTGGGGGTCAATGCCGCTGATCCCGATGGTGATCGAAAGGACCGCGCGCGGCGAGCGCGAGTTCGACATCTACTCGAGGCTGCTCAACGAGCGGATCATCTTCCTCGGCACGCCGATCGACGACCAGGTCGCAAACCTGATCGTCGCGCAGCTGCTGCATCTCGAGAGCGATGACCCCGAGAAGGACATCTCGCTGTACATCAACTCCCCCGGCGGCAGCATCTACTCGGGCCTCGCGATCTACGACACGATGCGCTTCGTCAAGCCGGACATCGCCACGATGTGCGTCGGCGTCGCGATGTCGATGGGCTCGCTGCTGCTCGCTGCCGGGACGAAGGGCAAGCGCGCCGCGCTGCCGAACTCGAGGATCCTGATCCATCAGCCCTCCGCCGGGTTCGAAGGGCAGTCGACCGACATCGAGATACACGCGCGCGAGATCCTGAAGGTGCGAGCGCGGATCGATGAGATCTACGCCGAGCACACCGGCAGGCCCGCCGAGCAGGTGCGCACGGACATGGAGCGCGACCGCTTCTTCACCGCCGAGCAGGCCGTCGAGTACGGGCTCGTCGACCGGGTGCTCGCCAAACACTGAGCCGCCGCGCGCCGCCCCTCGCCGGATATGCCCGCGCTGACCCCCGCCGAGCGTCTGCTTCTGCCGCTGCTCGCCCTCGTGACCGCGGTGGCCGGCGTGGCCGACTACCAGCGGTGGGCGCCGGTCCCGCGCTTTGCGCTCGCGACGCTCGCGCTCGCCGGCCTCGCCTGGCTGGTCTCGGTCGCGACCGAGCAGCTCGGCGAGCGCTTCGGCCCGGGCGTCACCGGCATGCTCCAGTCGACGCTCGGCAACCTGCCCGAGCTGTTCGTCGTCATCTTCGCGCTCCAGAAGGGCGAGCTGATCGTCGCTCAGACCGCGATCGTCGGCTCGGTGCTCGCGAACGCGCTGCTCGTGCTCGGCCTCGTGATCGTCGTCGGCGCGCGCCGAGCGCCCGACGGGGTGATGCGCTTCTCAAACCGCCTGCCGCGGGACACCGCGACGCTGCTTCAGGTGACCGTCTTCATCATCGTCCTGCTCGGGCTCTCGCTCGGCTCGCACGACCGCGCGAGCCACCACGTCAAGGCGATCTCGATCGTCGGCGCGGTGTCGCTTCTGATCGTCTACCTCGCGTGGGTCGTTCCCTACCTGCGCTCCGATCAGCCACCCGGCGAGCGCGCGGGCCCCGCGAGCACTGGCGCCGGCGAGGACGCAGAGCGCAACGACGCGCGGCCGCAGCCGCGCCTGCCGCTGCGGTTCACGATCGCGCTGCTCGCCGTCGGCGGGATCGGCTCCGCGTTCGTCTCGGACTGGTTCATCAACGCGCTCGCGCCCGCGATCTCCCAGCTGCACCTCTCGCAGGCGTTCGCCGGCCTCGTGATCGTCGCGATCGCAGGCAACGCCGTGGAGAACGCAGCCGGGCTCGTGCTCGCATGGCGCGGGCGCTCGGACCTCGCGATCTCGGTGGTCAAGAACTCTGTCGCGCAGATCGCAGCATTCCTGTTCCCGCTGCTGGTGCTGATCTCCTTCGCGCTGTCCACGACGCTGACGTTCGCGATCGCGCCGGTGTACATAGGTGCGCTCGCGCTGACCGCGCTCGCGCTCGCGCAGGTCACCGGCGACGGCGAGGCTGCCGCGTTCGAGGGCTGGGCGCTCGTCGCCCTCTACGTCGTGCTCGGCACGTTCACGCTGTACGAGTAGCCGCCGCGCAGCCGCTCAGCCGCGGCCGAGACCCTCGATCAGCGCACCCGCGATGCCACCTGCGCCCGCCGCCGCCGCCGTGCCCTCCGCGCCCTCGAGCGGTGAGATGAACAGCGTCTGGATCGCGAGCCGCCCCGGTCCCGTGAAGCGGTTCCACGTGAGCTTTCCGCCGCCGCCGAAGATGCCCGTCTTGAGCCCCATCGAGACCGCCTCGAGCTTCACCGAGGGGTCCTTGTAGAGCCACGCGCCCGCCTCCACGTCCAGCTGCTCGCCGTCGTCGAGCTCGACCAGGAACACGTTGCCGTGGCCGTGCAGCCACACCACAGCGTCGCCGTCGGTCGCGCGGAACTTGTCCATGAAGAAGCCCGAGCCGCCGAGCAGCATGTTCCTGACGCCTTTGATCCGTTCGAAGCTGTAGTCGAGGTTGTCCGTCGCCGCGACGAACTGGTGCTCGCGCACATCGAGGCCGTCGCCCTCGCGCAGGTGCAGCGGCACGCATTGCCCGGGCGAGTCGCGCGAGAAGGCGATCCGCCCGGTGCCCGTGGTGCGCGTGACGAAGAAGTCAAGGCCCGCGATCTTGCGCTTGACCGCACCGGGGAGTTTGCGCAGCTCGATGCCCACCTGCGTCTCCTTCCACAGCAACACGTGATGCTCGAACATCACGCTGCGCGCCTGCAGCTCGAGCTGTAGCTCGGGCACCAGTTCGCCGCGGATGTGGTAGGTCACGCCTGCGAACTGCTCGTCGTGGGCGCTCGGTGGGATCGGCTCGGGCAGGTGCATCGTCTCTCCTTCCTCGCCGGCGCGGCGAGCAAGCTCAGGCGCTTTCGCGCAGGCACGGGTGGCGGCCGCGTGAGCTTGGCCGCTGCGCGCGCCCAGGTCAAGAGCGCCTGCGCGTCGGTCGCCTGGCCGGCGCTCGATTGCTCGCGTTCACAGCCTGCGCTCTGCGCGCGCCAGTTGCGCTCTGCGCCGCGCGTCAGCCGCCGCCGCGCAGCGTGCTCTCGCTGATCCCGCAGCCCGCGCCCCCGGCGCGCACCTGGGCCACGCTGGGCGTGTCGGTGCTCAGCAGCTGCGGCACGCTCACCGCGCGCAGGTGTTTGCGCTGAAGCGCCGCAAAGATCGCCAGCAGCGCGCGCACCGTCTGTCCATGGTTCTCGTGCATGAGGATGATCGCTCCTGGCCGCAGGCCGGCGATCACGGTGCGTTCGATCTGCGCGTAGTTCGCCCCCAGCGAGTCGCGACTGTCGACGTTCCACAGGACCTCGAGCAGCCCATGCGCGCGTACGATCGAGTCGATCTGCGCGTCATGTGCTCCATACGGCGGGCGAAACAGGAACACCGGGCCGCCAGACGAGCGCGCGAGTGCCGCCTGCGTGCGGACGATCTCCTTCCCCGCTTCGCCTCCGCCGAGCGACGTGAGCAGCGGATGGGTGAAGGTGTGGTCGCCCACCGCGCCGCGCGCGCGCTCGACGCGCGTCGCGCCCGGCAGCAGCGGGATGTTGCGCCCGACGACGAAGAAGGTCGCCGCCACGCCGTGCTTGCGCAGCTTGGCGAGGACCAGGCGCGTGTACGGCCCGGGGCCGTCGTCGAACGTGAGCGCGACCTCGTTGCCGCGCGGCGCAGCGCAGTAGATCGGTCTGCCGAGCGCGATCAGCGCGCGCACCGCGCTCGTCTCGAGCGAGCCCCTCGGTCGCCGCGCCGCGCGCGCGGGCCCCGCCGACGCTGCGCCGGTCGCCGGCGTTCCGCCGGTCGGGAGCGCGTGCGCCGGCGTGGGCGCTCCCGCGCGCTGGACGTGTGCCGAGGAGCCGCACGCGGCGAGCGTCACGCCCGCCAGCGCGCTCGCGACGCCCAACCCGAGGCGGCGCGTCCGCTGTGCGCGCGTGCTCGGTGGGGTGCATCGAGCCGCGCGCCGGTGGGCGCCGTCGCCGTCGTCGGGCCGGCTCGCTTGCGCCATCCATCGCACCGTAGCGAGCATGCAGCGCATCGAGCGCCGCGTCAACGGCATGCACGCTAGACTGGCTGTACCTCGCGCCTGGGCGGGGTTTTTCTTCGCCCGGTGTCGCTGCCCACGACCACGCAGGGATTTCTGATCATGGCCCGCGGAGACGTTCGAATCGCCGTCACCCTCGCTTGCGAGGAGTGCAAACATCGCAACTACCAGACCAACAAGAGCAAGCGCAACAATCCCGATCGGATCACGCTGCGCAAGTACTGCCGCTGGTGTCGCAAGCACACCGGTCACAGGGAGACGCGCTAGCGCTGGAGCGCTGCTGTGGCCCGTGATCGCAAACGCGCAAAGCAGCGGCGCGACCGACGCGTGCGCGAGGGCGCGCCGACGGCCACGCCCAACCAGCCCGGCCGCGCTGAGGTGCCCGGCGCGCTCGACCACGCCTCCGCAGACGTCGACGAGTTCGATGCCGCGCTGGTGCGCGGAGCCGACGGCGTTCCCGCGCCGGCTGCAGAGGAGCCCGACGCCGGCGCCGAGGACGCGCTCCAGGAGCACGTCGCCGCGCCCGCCGGCGGTGGCAGCGGCGCCGGGGGGACCGGCGGCGATGGCCACGCGCTCGCCGAGCGCCCGTCGGGTGCCCCGTTGCGCGGTGGCAACCGCGTCACCGGCTTCCTGCGCGCGAGCTGGGCGGAGCTCCAGCGGGTCCAGTGGCCCGATCGCCGGCAGGTCACGCAGGCGACCGCAGTCGTGCTCGGCTTCGTCGCGATCGCCGGCCTGTATCTCGGGCTCGCCGACTTCGTCGCCAAGGAAATCGTCGAATTCATCCTCTGAGGGACGCTGAATGTTTCGCTGGTATGTCGTGAACACGTACTCCGGTCACGAGAACAAGGTCAAGCAGAACCTCGAGCACCGCGTCGTCTCGCTCGGCCAGCAGCGGGCGGTTCGCAACGTCGTGGTGCCGACCGAAGCGGTCTCGGAGATGAAGGACAACCAGAAGGTCACCGTCGAAAAGCGCACGATGCCGGGCTACGTGCTCGTCAACATGGAGCTCAACGAGGACTCCTGGGGCGTCGTCAAGGGCACGCCCGGCGTCACCGGTTTCGTGGGCGCCTCCCAGGAGCCGGTGCCGCTCACGCAGGTCGAGGTCGACCGGCTGCTGCACAAGGAGGTCGCGACCGCCACGCGCACGCGCGCGCAGTTCTCGATCGGCGAGTCCGTCAAGGTCGTCTCGGGCCCGCTGTCGGACTTCTCCGGCGAGATCTCCGAGATCAACGAGGACGCAGCGAGGCTCAAGGTGCTGGTATCAATCTTCGGCCGCGAGACGCCCGTCGAGGTGGGCTTCGACCAGGTCAAGAAGCTCTAGCGACAGGTACTTGAAATGGCCAAGAAGGTTCTGACGACGATCAAGCTCCAGGCGAACGCCGGGCAGGCGAGCCCCGCGCCGCCGGTCGGCCCCGCGCTGGGCCAGCACGGCATCAACATCATGGAGTTCTGCAAGACGTTCAACGCGCAGACGCAGGGCGAAACCGGCACCGTCATCCCTGTGGTGATCACCGTCTATGAGGACCGCTCGTTCACGTTCATCACCAAGACGCCGCCCGCCGCGGTGCTGATCCGCCAGGCTCTGCGCATCGGCAAGGGCTCCGGCGAGCCCAACCGCACGAAGGTCGGCACGATCACCCAGAAGCAGCTGCGCGAGATCGCAGAGCGCAAGTTCGACGACCTCAACGCCAACGACATCGAGCAGGCGTCGAAGATCATCGCCGGCACCGCGCGCTCGATGGGCGTGGACGTGGCCCAATGACCCGGCACGGCAAGCGCTACAGCGAGCAGCTCGCGAAGGTCGACCGCGAGCGCGAGTATCCGCCCGCCGAGGCGATCGCGCTGCTGCGCAGCCTCGCCGGCGCGAAGTTCGACGAGTCCGTCGAGGTCCATGTCCGCACCGGGCTCAACGTGCGCCACGCCGACGAGCAGCTGCGCGGCACGATCGCGCTGCCGAACGGGCTCGGCAAGGACGTCAAAGTCGTCGTCTTCGCGCAGGGCGAGAAGGTGGGCGAGGCCGAGCAGGCCGGAGCCGATGTCGTCGGCGGCGAGGATCTCGCGAAACGGATCGAGGAGGGCTTCGACGAGTTCGACGTCGCGATCGCGACCCCCGACATGATGTCGATCGTCGGACGCCTCGGGCGGGTGCTCGGGCCCGCAGGCAAGATGCCCAACCCGAAAGTCGGCACCGTCACGATGGACGTCGCTAAGGCCGTCGAGGAGTCCAAGGCCGGCAAGGTCGAGTACCGCACCGACCGCACCGCGATCGTGCACCTGGTGATCGGCAAGGCGAGCTTCGACGACCGCCGCCTGCTCGAGAACTACGCCGCCGTCATCGACGAGCTGATCCGCGCGAAGCCGCCCGCCGCGAAAGGCCGCTACCTGCGCAGCATCACGCTCGCGACCACCATGGGCCCCGGCGTGAAGGTCGAATCCACCGGCAAACCCTCGAGCACCTTCGAGACGACCGAGGAGACGCCTGCGGCTACCATTGCCGCCTAGCGCATCCGAACACCGCAGGCCACCAGAGACCCCCGGCAGCAGCGCAGCGCGCGGCCCAAGACCGGGATAGGAGCCCAATGAACCGAGAGCAGAAGTCCGTGGCGATCGCCGAGATCGCTGCCCGCATAGAGGAGTCAGACGCGGTCTTCGCCGTGGACTACCGAGGCATCTCGGTCGCCCAGGTCGCCGAACTGCGAGCCACGCTGCGCGAGGCCGACGCGAGCTTCAAGGTCGTCAAGAACTCGCTGACCGAACGCGCCGCAGACGAGGTCGGCGCCGAGACGCTCAAGCAGCTGCTGTCCGGGCCGACCGCGCTGACCTTCGTGCGCGGCGACATCGCGCTCGCCGCGAAGGCCGTCGCAGACTTCTCGCGCGCAACCCAGCTGCTGCCGTTCAAGGGCGGCCTGATGGGCGAGGAGTCGCTCGAGGTCGAGCAGATCCGCTCGCTTTCGCGCCTCCCCTCCCGCGACGTGCTCTACGGACAGCTCGTGGGGGTCGTCGCCTCGCCCGTCAGCGGCCTCGTGCGCTCGCTAAGCGCCCTGATCGGCGGACTCGCCAGCGCCCTCGGCCAGGTCCGCGAGAAGAAGGAGTCCGGCGAGCTCCCCGCCGGCGATGCTCCGGCTTCCGAGGCGCCCGCGGAGGCGCCCGGCGTGGACGTACCCACCCCGGATGCGCCCGCCGAGGCGCCGGCAGCGGAGGCACCGACGGACACCGATGCCGACGCTCCCGCAGACGGCGAGCCCGCCGATGCGGAGACCGGCGAGAGCGCCCCCGCCGAGGAGGCTGCAAAGGACGCGCCTGCGCAGGAGGCAGCTGCAGCAGAGGCGCCTGCGCAGGAGGCAGCTGCAGCAGAGGCGCCCGCGCAAGAGGCATCTGCCGAGAAGTCATCTGCCGAGGAGGCACCTGCAGAGGAGGCGCCTGCCGAGGAGGCCCTGGCGCAGGACGCAGCCGCCGAGGGGCCCGCCGCAGCCGCGGAGCCACAGGGCGATGAGTCTGAGCCGGCGACGCCGGCGCAAGAGAACGACAAGCAGGCGGATGTCTCGGCTGATGCACAGCCCGAGGACGCCGAGACGAATCCCACCAAGGAGGACTGAACGGACATGGCAACCAGCACGCAGGATTGGATCGAGGAGCTGAAGGGCATTTCGGTGCTCGAGCTCGCCGAGCGGATCAAAGCGCTCGAGGAGGAGTTCGGCGTATCGGCCGCAGCCGTGGCCGCGCCCGTAGCCGCAGCCGCAGGCGCCGGCGGAGGCGATGGCGCCGCCGCCGAGGACGAGGAAGCGAGCACCGTCGACGTGATGCTGACCGGCTCCGGCGACAAGAAGATCCAGGTGATCAAGGTCGTGCGTGCCGCCACCGGCCTCGGCCTGAAAGAGGCGAAGGCGCTGGTCGACGAGGCGCCCAAGCCGGTCAAGGAGGGCATCGAACGCGAGGAGGCGGAGAAGCTCAAGGGCGAACTCGAGGAGGCCGGAGCGTCCGTCGAGCTCAAGTAGCCCGCGTCTCGCCGCACGCGACCACACAGACGGCCCCGCCCCTGCGGGGCCGTCCTTTAAGTTGTCTTTAAGTTTCGTTCACATCGCGCATTTTCCGGTAGAGTGCGCTGCGCTGGTCGATAGTCGCAGCCACCCCGGAGGTATGGCATCGCGCCACATACGCGAATGCCGGGGGTGGGGTCCGTGAGTACCGGCGGCCCTTCAGGGTAGGGATAGCCTGTGCTATCTTTGCTGGTCGCGCTTCGGCGCCCTCCTCTGCCCGTGTATCGCCCTCCGAAGGAGTCATTTTCTTGGCTGCTGCAGACGCTCTCCGGACGCGCAGAAGCTTCGCGCGCCTGAACAAGACTGTTGAGGTCCCGAACCTCATCGACATCCAGCGCCGCTCCTTCGAGTGGCTGACCGACGCCAAGAAGGGCGGGTTGCGCGAGACGATCGACGACATCTCGCCGATCGAGGACTACACCGGCAACCTCGCCGTGCAGTTCGGCGAGTTCACCTTCGACGAGCCCGTCGCCTCGCTCGAGCAGTGTCGCGAGAAGGACCTCACGTTCGCGCGGCCGCTGACCGTGACCGTCGCGTTCATCAACCGCGAGACCGGCGAGATCCGCGAGCAGTCGGTGTTCATGGGCGACTTCCCCTGGATGACCGAGCGCGGGACCTTCATCATCAACGGCACCGAGCGCGTCGTCGTCACCCAGCTCGTGCGCTCCCCCGGCGCATACCTGATGGAGCCGAAGGACCGCGAGAAGCAGGTGTTCATCGCCAACCTCATGCCCGCGCGCGGGTCCTGGCTCGAGCTCGAGATCGACAAGAAGGGCAAGGTCTTCGTGCGCATCGACCGCAAGCGCAAGCTGCCGGTCACCGTGCTGCTGCGCGCGATGGGCTACGCGAGCGATGAGGAGATCCTGCGGCTGTTCGAGAACTCGCTCTACATCCGCAACACGATCGAGTCCGACACCGAGGCGACCCGCACCGAAGAGGGCGCGCTCGTCGAGCTGTTCAAGAAGCAGCGCCCCGGCGAGCCGCCGAGCGTCGACAACGCGCGCTCGCTGCTCAACCAGCTGTTCTTCGACCCCAAGCGCTATGACCTCACGCGCGTCGGGCGCTACAAGCTCAACGCGCGTCTCGGCCTCGACATCGACATCGACACGCGCACGCTCACGCACGACGACATCCTCGCGCTCGTGCGCGAACTGGTCTCGCTGCCGAAGCGCCTCGGCCTGCCCGAGGACGGCGAGGTCGAGATCAAGGACTACGCCGCAGAGGCGCTGTCGATGCCGCGCGAGCCCGTCGCCGAGCACCTCGACGAGTACGAGCACTTCGGCAACCGCCGGCTGCGCACCGTCGGCGAGCTGATCCAGGAGGCCTTCCGCATCGGCCTCTACCGCATGGAGCGCGTCGTGCGCGAGCGCCTCACCACCGAGGACGCCGACACGATCACGCCGCAGACCATCGTGAACATCCGGCCCGTGGTGGCGGCGCTCAAGGAGTTCTTCGGCTCCTCGCAGCTCTCGCAGTTCATGGACCAGACCAACTCGCTGTCGGGCCTCACGCACCGGCGGCGCCTCAGCGCCCTGGGCGCCGGCGGGCTCACCCGCGAGCGCGCCCCGATCGAGGTGCGCGACGTGCACCCGACGCACTACGGCCGCATGTGCCCGATCGAGACCCCGGAGGGCCCGAACATCGGCCTGATCGGCTCGCTCTCCTCCTACGCGGAGATCTCCGAGCACGGCTTTGTGACCACGCCCTACCGCA
>JAXDGS010000051.1:0-3193 GCA_034664905.1 Solirubrobacteraceae bacterium
CGAGCCGGGCACGGACATCGACGAGACGCTCGGCGCGCTCACCGACCTCGTCCGCGCCGGGAAGATCCGCTATCTCGGCAGCTCGACCTTCCCCGCGTCGCAGATCGTCGAGGCGCAGTGGACGGCGGAGCGCCGCGGGCGGGAGCGCTTCGTCTGCGAGCAGCCGCCGTACTCGCTGCTCGTCCGCGGGATCGAGGTGGAGGTGCTCCCCGTCTGCCAGTCCTACGGCATGGGCACGATCACCTGGAGCCCGCTCGCGGGCGGCTGGCTGTCGGGGCGCTGGCGCAAGGGCGCGAGTGATCTCAGCTCACGGCGCTCGGCGATGATCCCGCAGCGTTATGACCTCTCGATCCCGGCCAACCAGGCCAAGCTCGAGGCGGCCGATGCGCTCGCGCAGCTCGCCGAGCAGGCGGGCATCTCGCTGATCCACCTCGCGCTCGCTTTCGTCATCCGCCATCCGGCGGTGACCGCCGCGATCATCGGCCCGCGGACGATCGAGCAGCTCGACTCCCAGCTCGGCGCAGCGGAGCTCCTGCTCGACGACGCGATCCTCGACCGTGTCGATGAGATCGTCGCACCCGGTACGACGATCAACCGCACCGACGCCGGCTGGAGCAACCCCGCGCTCGCGCCCGACGCGCGCCGCCGCTAGGCCGAGCGCCGCGAGGCGCCACCCGTTCACTGCGTGCGCTCGAGCCGAGCGTCCTCGTCAGCCGCCGACGGTGAAGACGCTGTAGGGGCCGCCGGTCGGCCACGCGTAGAGGATCCTGCTGCCGTCGGCGCGCGTCACCGTGCGAAGCCATGCTCCCGTGGCGCCGACGGCCGCGCTCACATGGGTGGGGAGGAACAGCGTCGTCGCCTGGCTCACGACGCCGACGGGCACCGGCGGCGAGGAGGCCGCGAGCTGGAAGGTCGCGGAGCCGGGTTCGTACGCGAAGCTCTTTAGTTCGCCCGCCGTGTACAGCGGAAACGCCCTCGAGCTGTAGAGGATCCGCAGCGGCTGAGCCGTGCCCGGCGGGAACGGCGGCCCGTACACGCCCCAGAAGACCGCGCGGTTGACGTCGTTCGCGTTCTCCTTCCAAAGCCACAGCGCCCCGCCGACGCCATAGCGGTCCTGCAGTTCATAGCTCGTGCGCATGATCGTCGTGTCGTCGGAGGGGTTGTTGCCGAACTCGCCGATCCACAGCGGCAGGCCGAGCGCCTTCGCGTCGGAGATCGCGCTTTCGTAGCCGCCTTCGGAGGGGAAGAAGCGCGTCGATGCGATCTGCTGGTCGAGCGTGAACACGCCGGTGTACACGTGCGGCGTGTACACGACATTGGGATAGGAGCTGTACACCGAGAACGGCGTCACGATCGCGCTCTGGTCGGTCAGATCGCGCTCGACGTTCGGCTCGATGAAGAACAGCTGGCGGAAGCCGGGGACACTCGCGACGACGTGGTTGATGACCTTGCCGTAGAACGGGAACAGCTCGGTCGCGTCGACCTCGCCGGGCACGGCGTTGAAGCCCGGTGAAGGCTCGTTGATGATCTCATAGCCTGCCACCGTGGGCTGTTCGTGAAAGCGCTGGGCGAGCGCGAGGATCGCGTTCGCATAGTGCTCCTGCAGGCCCACGCCGTCCGGCCCGGGCGCATCGTCGTAGAGCTTCTGGAACTGTTCCTGGACTGCCGGGTCGAGCTCGCGCACGCCGTTGAGCGCGCACGCGGGCGTCGCGTGTCCGCTGGCCCACGCAGGCGCGCCGTCGAAGCCGCGGATCGCCTGCAACGGCGCTCCGCAGCTTTCACCCGGCGCGGTGTAGACGTACTTGCTCCATGCGTCCTGGTGCATGTCGATCACGACGTACGCACCCGCCTTCTTCGCCCACGCGACGACCTGCGCGACACGGTTCACATAGGAGGTCGAGATCTTCCCCGGCGAGGGTTCGAGAAGGCTCCAGGAGATGTTCAGGCGAACGACGTCATAGCCGAGAGCCGCGAGCTGCGGCAGGTCGTATTCGCAGATGTCCACTCCCTCGACGGTCGGGTCATCCGGCGGGCACGCGCCGTGCGCATATGACGCGGGAGCGCTCGGGTAGGGCGCCACCAGGTCGGGGCGGAAGTAGTCGACCAGGCCGTCGGCGTTGACCCCCTTCAGCAGCACCTCGCGGCCCCTCCAGTCCGCGATCTGGGCGAGTCCAGCCGGTCCGGCCGCCGGGCCGACGTGAAGGAACGACGGCGCTGCCGTCGCCGACCCCGCGAGTATTGCGAGCGCGAGCGCCAACAGCGCCAGCGCCGAACCGATCACCGCGCGTCGCATCAGCGAGAAGCATAAGCGCTTGCGCGCGGTGATCCATCAGCGGCGCTGTCGCGTAGAGCAGAGGCGATCACTGATCCCACAAGCGTGGGATACAACTTCTGAAGCGAACAGAGGAGAAAACAAAGATGGGTCTCTCAAATCCAATCCACATCGCGTTTGTGCTCATGCTGTTGCTGCTCGTCTTCGGAGCCAAGCGGCTGCCCGAGATGGGCCGCTCGCTCGGCAGCGGGATGCGCGGCTTCAAGGACTCACTAGCGGGCGAGGGCGATCAGCAGGCGCACGATCCGCAGCCTCGCGAGGCGACCGCGCCCGACTCGCCTGTGCTGCTCGCGAGCACGCCGACGCCGACGCCCGCACCGGCGCCGGCAGCGGGCGCGGCTCTCGTGAGCTTCCCCGAGCCCGCCGAGGCGCCCGCGCGGCCTGCTGCTTGAGCGCTCACGCAAGCCGCCGCGCGCTGGTCACCGGCGCCACCGGCTTCATCGGTGGTCGCCTCAGCAGCGCGCTCGCGCACGCCGGCTGGGATGTGCGCTGCATGGTGCGCGAGCGCGACAGCGCCGCGGCGCGCCGGCTCGCGCAGCGGGGGTTGGCGTTGCATCAGGGGGATGTCCTGCGCCCCGAGACCCTGCGCGGCGCCGGGCTCAACATCGATGTCGCCTACTACCTGATCCACTCGATGGGCCGCGGCTCCAGCGGCGACTTCGCAGCGGTCGAGCGCCGCGCCGCTGCGTCGTTCGCGAGCATGGCGCGCGCGGAGGGCGTGAAGCGCGTCGTCTACCTGGGAGGACTCGGCGAGCCGCGCTCGCAGCATCTGCGCTCCCGCCACGAGACAGCGCTTGCGCTGGCCGAGGACGGTCCGCCGCTTACCTACCTGCGCGCGAGCATGGTTGTCGGCGCGCAGAG
>JAXDGS010000052.1:0-32144 GCA_034664905.1 Solirubrobacteraceae bacterium
CGGCGTAGAGGTCTGCGTCCACGCCGCGCGGCAGCGACCCCGCGAACACGACGATCGCTGCTCCGCGCGCCAGGTACAGGAGCTTGTCGCGGAACAGCTCGATCTCGCGCTCGGTCACCGACGGACCGCGTTCGTTGATCTCGGTCTGCTCGCCGGTCGTGGGATCGAGCACCGAGGTGTTGGTTCGCGACTCCTCGCGGATGCGCACGAAGTCGTTGAGGATCGACTCCTCGGTGAGCTGCTCGACGATGTGCGTGCCCGTCGCACCGCCGGCGAACCCGGTCGCGATCACGGGCTGCCCGAGCTCCTTGAGCGTGCGCGCGATGTTGACGCCCTTGCCGCCCGCCATCGTCCGTTGCTCCACGGTGCGATGGCGCCGGCCGAGCTTGAAGTTCGGTACTGCGAGCGACTTGTCGATCGCCGCGTTGAGCGTGACCGTGATGATCATCGTGCTCCTGTACCCGCCTTGCGAGGCGCGTCAATCGCAGTTGGACGCGCTGGCGCACGCACGACACACAGGCTAGCGAACCTCCGAGATCGCCCACGCCGCTTGCCGCAGGCGCTCCGCCGCGTCCCGTGCTGCCTGCGCGGGCTCGCCGCCCGCGCTTCGCCAGGCCTCTGCGATGCTGCGCGAGGCCGTGACGAGACCTCCCGCGCGGCCTGGCGCGAACGCCGCGGCGAGGTCCTGCACGCGCCCGCCCTGCGCACCGACGCCGGGGAGCAAAAACGGCGCATTGGGCATCAGCTCGCGCGCACGAGCCAGATGTCGCGGCTCGGTCGCTCCGACCACCGCGCCGACATCGGACAGCCCGATCTCACCCACACCGGGGCCGCCAAGATCGCGCACGATCGCCGCGATCCGCTCCCACAGCGCCTCGCCGTCTCTCAGCTGCAGGTCCTGGATGTCCGCGGCCCCCGGGTTGGAGGTTCGCACCAACACCAGCACGCCCACGTCGCGCGCCCGCGCGAGCGTCACGAACGGCTCGAGCGAGTCGCGGCCCATCAGTGGATTGACCGTCACGAGGTCGGCGCCGAGGCCGTCGATGGTTCCGAACGGCGTGTCGATCGAGCCGAGGACCGCCTCCGCGTACGCGCGCGCGCTCACGTCGATGTCGCCGCGCTTGCCGTCTGCGATCACGAGCAGGCCCGCGCGATGCGCGTCTGAGACGAGCTCCGCGAGCGCACTCCAGCCGGCCGCGCCGAGCAGCTCGAAGCGCGCAAGCTGCAGCTTGACCGCGACGCACGCAAGCGCCGTCGCGGCGATCAGGGCCCTGCAGTGAGCGAGCACGCCGGCCGCTGCAGCCTCACTCGGCGCAGCGCCCGCATCGTGCGCGAGCTCCGCGTCCGGCCATAGCGCGCGCGGGTCCGGATCGAGGCCGAGCACGATCTGCGACTCGCGCTCGGCGACGCGTGCGGCCAGGATGTCGCCGAAGGCGTGCGCCGTCGTCAGCGACCCTTCACCGCGGTCTTCAGCCCGCTCCCGGCGGTGAAGCGCGGTACCCGCGAGGCGGGGATCTGGATGCGTTCGCCCGTGCGCGGGTTCACGCCCGAGCGCGCCCCGCGCTCGCTCACGTGGAACTTGCCGAATCCCGACACCGCGACTTCGCTGCCACGTCTGAGCGCGTCCTCGACGGTCGCGATCACCGCCTCCACCGCCCGCGTCGCATCCTGCTTGGTCAGATCGGCCCGATCGGCGACCTGGTTGACCAGCTCGGACTTAGTCACTTCGTCCTCCTATGTTGTTCAACCGGTGCTTCGACGCTAACACCGCGTGCGGACGGGCGCATCAGCGAGAATAGCCGCGTGTCCGTCACCCGCGTCGCCTGGCTCGCCACCGTGCTGGTCGCGCTGCTCACCGCGTTGCTGCTCGCTTTGTCCGGCTACACCGGCTACGCGGGTCTGGGCATCGCGGTCGCGGCCGCGGCGGCGATCAACCTCCTGTAGCGCGCGCCTGCTCGCCCGGTGCGAGACCAGCGCCGGGCGCAGCGCCGGCCGCGAGCCACCGAAGCAGCGCGCGCGCAGCGCGCCCCCGGTGGCTGATCGCATCCTTCTGCTCGTCGGCGAGTTGCGCCATGGTCATGCCCGCAGGCCCCTCCTGCGGCACGAACGCGGGGTCGTAGCCGAAGCCGCGCTCCCCCATCGGCTGCGCCGCGAGCGTCCCGCGGCAGCGGCCCTCGAAGGTGCGCTCCACCCCGCGCGCGGGGTCGACATAGGCGACTACGCAGACGTACTCGAGCGCGCTGCCCGCGGGCGCCTCGCGCAGTAGCTTCGCGAGGTTCTCCTCGTCGCTCGCGCCTTCGCCCGCATAGCGCGCGGAACGCACGCCGGGCGCACCGCCGAGCGCCGCCGCAGCGATGCCGGAGTCATCGGCGATGCTCGCCCGCCCGCTGGTGCGCGCCGCCGCCCGCGCCTTGCCAAGGGCATTCTCGGCGAAGGTCTCGCCGTCCTCCGGCGGCAGCGCGGTGCTCTCGGGGAGCGCATCGAGCTGCCAGCGTGTCGCGCCCGCGCCGGCATCCGCGAGCAGGCGCTCGAACTCGCGCCGCTTGTGCTCGTTGTGGGTCGCAAGCAGCAGGCGCAACTCAGGCCCGGAGGGAGGCGGCCTGCTCGGCCGCCGCCTGCTCGGCGCGTGACTGCTCGATCACCCGCTCCTGCGCGAGGCGCAGGAGATCGATTCCGCTCCCCGCGAGCGCCAGCAGCTCATCGAGGTGCGCGCGCGAGAGCGGGGTGCGCTCGGCGGTCGCCTGAACCTCGATCAGCCCGCCGTCGCCTGTCATCACCACGTTCGCGTCCACCTCGGCGCTCGAGTCCTCGCGGTAGTCGAGGTCGAGCAGCGCGGCGCCTGCGACCATCCCGCATGAGACCGCGGCGACCGACCCGGTCAGCGGCCAGCGCTCGAGCTGGCCCTCGCCCTGGAGCCGCGTGCAGGCGAGCGACAGCGCGACGTAGGCGCCGGTTATCGCGCTACAGCGCGTTCCGCCATCGGCCTGCAGCACGTCGCAGTCGAGGTAGACGGTGCGTTCGCCGAGCGAGCGGAAGTCCACGATCGCGCGCAGCGAGCGGCCGATCAAGCGCTGGATCTCGACCGTCCTGCCGTCGAGCCGTCCGCGCGTCGCGTCGCGCTGCTTGCGCTCGCCGGTGGACGCCGGCAGCATCCCGTACTCGGCCGTCAGCCAACCGCGCCCCTGGCCGACCATCCAGCGCGGCACGCCGCCCTGGGCCGAGGCGGTGCAGATCACGCGCGTCTCGCCGACGGAGATCAGCGCGGAGCCGGTCGCCGTGCGGACGAACCCGGGCTCGATCGCGATCGGACGCAGCTCCGCCGGGCCGCGACCGTAGCTGCGCTCGCCTCGAGATTGCCCGCTCTGCACGCCGGGCATCATTTCAGAGCGCTACGGTCGGGGGATCGTGCGCGCGCTCGTGGTCTCAAACATGCGGCCCGACGCCGCGCACCCCGAGCGCGGAAGCTTCGTGCGCGACCAATACGCGGCACTTGCGCGCATCGAGGGTGTGGACGTCGAGCTGTATGAGTTCGCGCCCGGCGCGCGCGCGCTCGCGCGCGCGGCTCTCGACCTGCGCCGCCGCTTCACGGCACGGTCCTCCGCGGTTGGAGCCCGCGCGCACGGCGCGCCCCTCGACGTCGTGCATGCGCACTTCGGCCTGTCGGCATGGCCTTCGCTGGCCGTTCGAGCGGACGTGCACGCGCTGACCGTGCACGGAACGGACCTGCACGATCCCCGCACCCGCGTTGCGACCGCTGCGGCACTGGCCAGGATCGATCTGCTCGCCGCCGTGTCGGCGACCCTCGCAGCAGAGCTGCCCGGCAGGGTGGCGCGCCAGCGTGCGCTCGTGTTGCCCTGCGGGGTCGACCTGGAGCGCTTCTGGGCGCGCCCGCGCGCAGAGGCGCGCGCGCAGCTCGGGCTTGATCTGGCCGGCCGCTACCTGCTGTTTCCCGCGGACCCGGCCCGCGAGGAGAAGCGCCATGACCGGGCGCTCTCGCTCGCGCGTGCCGCCAACGCCGAGCTGCTGGTCCTGCGCGGAGTGGAGCCCTCACGCGTGCCGCTGTGGGTGAATGGCGCAAACGCGGTGGTCGTGACCTCCGAGCGCGAGGGCTTCGGACTCGCCGCGCTGGAGGCGCTCGCCTGCGACGTGCCGGTGCTCGCCACACCGGTCGGAGTGCACGCCGACGCGCTGGGAGGGATCGACGGCGTCCTGTGCGCGCCGTTTGAGCTCAATGCCTGGCTGCGGGCGCTCGAGCCGCACCTGGACGCGCAGGACCCCCGCGTGAGGGGCCGCGCGAGTGTCGAGCGGTTCTCCACGAGCGCGATGGCCGCGGCGGTCGTGGACGCGTGGAGCGACGCGCTGGAGCGCTCGCGTGCCCGCTCTGGGTAGCATGGATCGGCCGTGGATCAGATAGCCGGCACAAACCCTGCCGAGGATGCGACGCCAACCGCGCCCGACGCCGCGGTAGAGCCCTCCCGGAGCGCGGGCGAGGCGCCGGGCTTCGCGGCCCGCGGGCGCATGCGCCGGCGCTTGCGCTTCCTGCGCAAGGCGCGCGAGCTCGCCTACCGCGACCTCGGCGGGCTCGTCTTCAACCTGCACCGCTTCGGTCAGCGCAACGACGCGCTCGTGATCGCGAAGCTCAACACGATCGGCGACATCGACTCGCAGCTGCGCGCCCTCGAGGGGGAGCTCGAGGCGCGTCGGCCGCTCACCGTCCTGCGCGAGGCCGGCATCACGGCGTGCGTGCGCTGCGCAGCGATTCACGCCAGCGAGGACCGCTTCTGTCCCAACTGCGGGCTCGCGCTGGGACGCCATGCGGATCTGCCGATCGCGGTCGCCTCGCCGCTCACGAGCGCGCCCGCGCCGAGCAGCCCGCAGCCGGCGCCGAGCGCGCAGCCGGATCCGAGCGCGCAGCCGGCGCAGGCCGCGGCGGCGTCGAGCGCGCAGCCGGTCCCGAGCGCTCCGGCCACCCCGAGCGTCCCGCCGGCCGCGAGCGCGCCGGCCGTTCCCGCACGAGCGCCCAAGGCACAGGCCTCGCCGCGGGGCTCGCGAGCCGGCGCAGGGCGGGCACCGTCGCCGCCCGCAGCGGTCGAGCCCAGCCCGCAGACAGCGGATGAACCGACGGAGATCCTGCGACCGCCGGCCGGCGGCGGGTGAACGCCGCGACCACACCTGCGCCCGGCAGCGCCGGCGCTCGCGATGCGGGCGCGCGCGCCACCCGGACCGCAACCGATGTCTGTCCGCTGTGCGGCGCCGCGCTGCTTGCCGAGCAGGACTGGTGCCTTCGCTGCGGCGCTGCGGCACGCACGCGCCTGGCGGCTGCTCCCGATTGGAAGATCCCGGTGGTGGCGCTGGCAGTGGTCGTGGTGCTCTCGCTCGGTGTGCTCACCGCAGCGCTCGTCAAGCTCGCAGGCAACTCCACGAGCCCCGCGACCGCCACGACCGCCGCCGCGGTGACGCCCGCGCCGGTGGCACCTGCCGCGGTGGCGCCTGCAGCCGCCACGCCCACGACCGCGACGGCGCCAACCGCGGCGGCACCGGGCGCCGTCCAGCCGGGTGGCACGGCAGCGCCCGGCGGGCTCGGCTCGGCGCCCGCCAACCGCGTGCGGCAGCCCACGGGAACAGGCGCCCGCGGCCTTGGATCGACCGGCCCGAGCGTCCCAGCTCGCACGCAGGGCAGAGCCAGCCCGAGCAGGTAGCTAGGACGCCGGCGCGCGCCGGAGCGTCGCGCGCGCCGCGGGGAGATACGGTTAGCAAGATGGCAGCCCCGCCGCCGAGCGCGAGCGTCCACGAGGCAGACGTGGTCGTTGTGGGTGCGGGCGCGGCAGGGCTCTATTCGGCGCTGTGCGCCGCGCGTGAGAACGCGAACGTCGTGCTGATCTCCGCCACGCCGCTTGCGCAGACCGCCAGCTACTGGGCTCAGGGCGGTCTCGCGGCGGCGCTCGCCGCAGACGACAGCTTCGAGCGCCACCTTCACGACACAGAGCTCGCAGGCCGGGGACTGGTCAGGCGCTCGGCCGCCGAGATCCTGGTGCGCGAGGCTCCGGCGTGCGTGCGCGACCTGCAGGCGCTGGGCGTGCGCTTCGACGCCGACCGCTTCGGCCAGCTCGCGCTCGGCCTCGAGGGCGGTCACTCGGTCAGGCGGATCGTCCACGCAGGTGGCAGTGCGACCGGCCGGCGGGTCGTACGCCAGCTCTCCGCGCTCGCCGCCGCCGAGCCGCGCATCCTCGTGCTCGAGGGCACGCGCGCGCAAGCACTGTGGCGCTCGCAGGGGTGCTGCCGCGGGCTCATATGCGACGACGGGCGCGTGATCGGCGCGGGCGCGGTGGTGATAGCCACCGGTGGCTGCGCCGCGCTGTGGGCACGAAGCACCAACCCGCCAGGCTCGCAGGGCATCGGCATGCTGCTCGCGCACGCCGCAGGTGCGGCGCTCGCGGACCTGGAGCTGCAGCAGTTCCATCCGACGGCGGTCATCGGCGTGCGCGGTCGTGAAGGTTTCCTCATCACCGAGGCGATCCGCGGCGAGGGGGCGACGCTGCACGACGCTTCTGGCGAGCGCTTCGTCGACGAGCTCGCGCCGCGTGACGAGGTCGCGCGCGCGATCGCAGCGCTGCTCGAGCGCAGCGGCGCGCGCTCGGTCGGCCTCGACATGCGCGCGATCGACCCGGCGCACTTCCCGAACGTCGTATCCGCGCTGCGCGAGGCAGGGCTCGACCCGGTGCGCGAGCTCGTGCCGGTCGCGCCGGCGGCGCACTACACGATGGGCGGCATCGTCACCGACGATCACGGCCGCTCGACGCTGCCGGGCCTCTACGCGGTCGGCGAGTCCTCCTGCACGGGCCTGCACGGCGCCAACCGCCTCGCGTCGAACTCGCTGAGCGAGTGCTTCGTGTTCTCGCGCCGCGCGATCGCAGACGCGCTGTCGCGGCGCGCGGCGCCGCCGGCGCCCGTGAGCTCCCGCGAGGTCCGGGCGCTGCGCGCGCTTCCCGCGCCGCCGAGCGCGGGCGCTGCGACCCGCGCGGCGCTGTGGCGCGATGCGGGCATCGTCCGCGACGAGCAGGGCCTGCGCCGCCTGCTGGAGGATCGCCACCCGCTCGCCCGCCTGATCGGCAGCTGTGCGCTCGAGCGACGCGAGAGCCGCGGCGCGCATCTGCGCAGCGATCACCCGAAGCGCGACCCCGCGCTCGAGCACCGGCACATCGTGCTCGACCCCCAGGGCGCGCTCGCATGGCAGAGCTGGATCTGAGCACGCGACGCGCCGCTCGTTGATCGGAAATTGAGACTTCCGTGATTAGCTCGCTCCTTTAGCAGCGACCATGTGTTCTGTGCATGGAAGGTCTTCTGGCGATGGGAGTCTCTCAATACGGCGGGTGTGCTCCGACCCATGGGATCTGAACAGAAGGAGATCAGGAGTAACGCCATGTATCAGTTCAGTCGTGCCATCTACAGGCAGCTGGCGCCGCACATCTCGAATCCGGCTGCAGGGATTCCGGCGAGCAGCAATCACGCCGCGGTTCTACGCGCGTGCGAGGAAGTGATCACGCGCATGGCGACGGACCGCCACTACTTCGCCCGCCCCGCGCGCACGCTCTTCTACGACATTCGGACGTACTTCCCGATGTCGGCGCAGGCGGACGTGCACCGGATCGTCGCGTGCTACGTCACGCACGCCGAGCGGTTCCTCTCCGAGCACCCGCACGAGGCCTATGCGGCGATCAACGGAGCGCAGCCGCAGTGCCGCGCGACCACGCGCAAGGGCTCTGCCTGTCAGCGTGTGCCGCTGGCCCACAACGGCTACTGCCCCTCGCATCAGCATCTGGCGGACACCGAGGACCGGGAGCTCGCAGCCGCATAGCGCTCGCGTAGGCTCCCGGGGGTGCTCCTCGGGGTGGATGTAGGCGGAACGTTCACCGACGCGGTGCTGGTCGGCGCCGACGCGCAGCTGCACACCGCGAAGGTTCCATCAACGCCCGCGCAGCAGTCCGACGCGGTGCTCGAGGCGGTGCGCATGGTCCTCGCTCGCGCCGGCGCGCAGGCGCAGCAGGTGGAGCGCTTCGCACACGGCATGACCGTCGCCACCAATGCCCTGCTCGAGGGGCGCGCGGCGCGCACCGCGCTGCTCGCCACCGACGGCTTCACCGACGTGATCGAGCTGGGCCGCCAGGCGCGAGCGCACCTGTACTCGCTCTGCGCCGCAGCGCCGGCGCCGCTCGTCGCGCCGCAGCTGCGATTCGCCACCCCCGAGCGCATGGGCCCAGATGGCCCGCTGAAGGCGCTCGAGGATGGACCTGCGCGCGCGCTGGTCGAGCGTCTCGCCCGCGCGCGCCCGCAGTCGGTCGCGGTGTGCCTGCTGCACGCCTACGCGGATCCCTCGCACGAGCGGATGCTCGCCGCGCTGATCGCCGAGGTCCTGCCGGACGTACAGGTTTCGCTGTCGTGCGATCTGGTTGGGACATTCCGCGAGTACGAGCGCACCGCTACGACGGTTCTCGACGCGGCGCTCTCGCCGCTGCTGTCCGACTACCTGGTCGAGCTCGCGGCGCGCGCGCGTCACGAGGACCTCGGCGAGCCGCTGATCATGCAGTCCTCGGGCGGGCTCACCGACGCCGCGCGCGCGGGCGCGCATGCCGCGCTGACGGTCCTCTCGGGGCCGGCCGGTGGAGTCGGCGGCGCGCTGCTGCTCGCGGAGCTCGCGGGTGAGCCGGACGTGCTCTGCTTCGACATGGGCGGCACCTCCTGCGACGTGTGCGTGATCGCAGACGCGCAGGTGCCGGAGACCGCCGAGCGGGTCATCGCGGGACGGCCGGTTGCGCTCCCGGCGCTCGACATCCACACGGTCGGAGCGGGCGGCGGCTCGATCGCATGGAGCGATACGGGAGGAGCGCTGCGGGTGGGACCCGCCTCCGCGGGGGCTGATCCGGGGCCGGCGTGCTACGGACGCGGAGGCGCGAGCCCGACGGTCACCGACGCGAACCTGCTGCTCGGACGCCTGCTCGAGGATGCGCCGCTGGCCGGCGCGGTGCAGCTCGACCGCAGCGCCGCCGAGCGGGCAGTTGCGCCGCTCGCCGAGCGGCTCGAGCTCGACGTGCTCCGCTGCGCGGAAGGGATCGTGCGCGTCGCCGAGGCCGAGATGCTGGGAGCGCTGCGCGTGATGAGCATCGAGCGCGGCATCGACCCGCGATCGTTTGCGCTCATGCCCTTCGGCGGCGCAGGCCCACTGCATGCAGCGGCGCTTGCGCAGGCGCTCGGCATCTCGCGCGTGCTGTGCCCGCGTGCCTCGGGTGTGCTGTGCGCGCTCGGCCTGGCGGCGGCGCCACCGCGCCGCGACGTCTCGCGCACGCTGATGCTCGCAGGCTCCTCGCTATCCCGCGAGCGCCTCGCGCGCGAGCGCGACGCACTGCTCGCGCTGGCCCGCGCGCAACTCTCAGCGCCCGCCGCGCGCGTGCGCGTTCGCCACGAGCTGCGCTACCGCGGCCAGTCCTTCGAGCTGCCCGTCGACGAGCAGCTCGAAGCTGACGCCGACGCCGCTGAGGCGCTCACCCTCGATGGACTGCGCGCGGCGTTCGCCGCCGCGCACGAGCTGCGCTATGGCTACAGCGACGAGTCGGCTGCGGTGGAGCTCGTGAACATGCGTGTCTCGGTCTGGGGCGCATCACCCGCCCTGCGGCCGCTCGCGAATCCCGCGCCGGCGAGCTCGGATGAGCGCCGGGCGGTGATCTTCGAGGGCCGCGCGCTCGAGACCCAGATCTTCCGCGGCGAGCTCGCCGCGGGCTGCGTCGTCTCGGGCCCGGCGCTGTGCGCGCTGGGAGAGGCGACGCTGCTGGTGCCACCGGGCTGGCGCGGTGTCCTCGACGCGCACGGCACCCTGCGGCTCGCTCACGAGGAAGGCGCCTAGGCCGATGCTCGATCCGATCGAGCTGCAGGTCGCTACCGGCGCGCTGCGCGCGGCCTGCGAGGAGATGGGCGTCGTGCTGATCCGCTCGGCGCACTCCTCGAACATCAAGGAGCGCCGCGACGCCTCGACCGCGCTGTTCGACCCGGACGGTCAGATGGTGATGCAGGCCGAGCACATCCCGGTGCACCTCGGCGCGATGCCGGCCGCGGTCGCAGCGGTGCTCGAGGAGCGTCATGCGCCAGGTGTCTCATGGGTGCTCAACGACCCTTTCGCAGGCGGCACGCACCTGCCCGACATAACGGTCATCACCCCCGTGTTCGCGCAGGCGGGCGAGCTGATCGGCTTCGCTGCGAGCCGCGCTCATCACGCTGACGTCGGCGCGCGCGTACCGGGATCGATGCCCGCCGACAGTCGCTCGCTGCGGGAGGAGGGCGTCGTGATCTCCCCGCAGCCGCTCGACGAGCGCGCGCTCGAGCAGATCGTCGCGCGCATGCGCTCACCGCGCGAGCGCCGCGCGGACCTGCGCGCGCAGCTCGCCGCCAACCGCGCAGGGGCGCTGCGTCTCTCGGAGCTGGCCGCTCGGCTGGGGGTGGCGGAGCTGCGCGAGGCGACCGACGCGGTGCTCACATACTCAGAGCGCCGCACGCGCGCGAGCCTCGCGGCGCTGGCCGACGGGACGCTGCTTGCGCAGGACGTGCTCGAGGCGCCGGAGGGCGACCTGGAGCTGCGCCTGCGAGCGGTGCTCGACGGAGAGGAGCTGCTACTCGATTTCGCGGGCAGCGCACCCGAACACGCCGGCAACCTCAACTGCCCGCTGGCGGTCACCCGCTCGGCCTGTCTGTTCGCCGTGCGCGTTCTCACCGACCCGGAGATCCCGTCCTCTGCCGGCGCGCTGCGTCCGATCACCGTGCGCGCGCCGCTTGGCAGCGTGCTGAACGCCCGCCCGGGAGCCGCGGTCGCGGCGGGCAATGTCGAGACCTCTTCGCGCGTGGCCGATCTCATCCTGAGCGCCTTCGGCCGCGCCCAGGGCCAGGGCACGATGAACAACCTGACGCTCGGAGACGAGCGCTTCAGCTACTACGAGACGCTCGGCGGCGGCCAGGGCGCGTGCCCCAATGCGAACGGCCCGAGCGGCGTACATGTGGCGATGAGCAACACGCTCAACACGCCCATCGAGGCGCTCGAGCGCGAGTTCCCGTTGCGCGTCGTGGAGTACTCGCTGCGCCGCGGCTCGGGCGGCGCGGGGCGCCGGCGCGGCGGCGACGGCGTCGTGCGCGAGCTGCAGGCGCTGTCGGACATGACCTTCTCGCTGATCGCCGAGCGGCGCCGCCACGCACCGCGCGGCGCCGACGGGGGTGCGCCGGGCGCGCGCGGGCGCGACCTTCTCGACGGAGTGGAGCTGCCCGGCAAGGCGACCGGCGAGCTGCGCACGGGCCAGCGGCTGCGCATCGAAACGCCCGGTGGAGGAGGATTCGGCGATGCAAGCCGGCAATGAGACCGAGCGGGTCGGCTTCCTTGGCCTTGGGATCATGGGTTCGCGCATGGCCGCGAACGTCGCGCGCGCCGGCTTCCCGCTGACCGTGTGGACGCATACGCCGGGCAAGGCCGCCGCGTGGGCGGCGAAGCACGCCGCGAGCGACTCCCCGACGCCTGCGCAGGTGGCACAGAACAGCGACATCGTCGTGAGCATGCTCGTCGACGGCGATCAGGTCGCAGCGGTGCTGCTGGGCGAGGACGGTGTGATCGGCGCGGCGCACGAGGGCCTTCTCTGTGTCGACTGCACGACGATCGGACCGCCCGAAAGCAGGAGGATCGGCGCGGCGCTCGCCGATCGCGGGGTGCGCATGCTCGACGCGCCGGTGACGGGCTCCTCGCCGCGTGCTGAGGATGCGACGCTCACGATCATGGCCGGCGGCGAGCCGGCGGACTTCCGCCGCGCGCAGCCGCTGCTTGCGAGCATGGGGGAGCTGATCGTCCACGTCGGCGAGCTCGGCCAGGGCGAGATGCTCAAGCTGATCAACAACTCACTCGGCGCAGCCAACGCCGCGGCGGTCTGCGAGGCGCTTTTGCTGGCAGAGGCCACCGGCGTGGACCTCGACGCGCTCGTGCAGGTGACCTCCGCCGGGTCGGGCGCCTCAGCTCAGCTACAGCTGAAGTCCCAGGCGATGCGCGAGCACGACTTCACGACCCTCTTCAAGACCGCGCATATGCTCAAGGACGTGCGCCTGTGCCTCGAGGAGGCCCAGGCCGCGGGCGTCCCGTTTCCGGCGGCGGCGCACGCGCGAGACCTGCTCGTGGCGGCGATGGGCAGAGGCCGCGGCGAGCAGGACTACGCGGCGATGATCGAGGCCGCGGAGGGTCTCGCCGGGCGCCAGCTGCGCTAGCCGCCGCCCCGGCGCCCGCTCGACGAGGACCTGCCGAGAAGGGCTCGAGCGTCCGTTCAAACTGGCCAGACAGCCAGTAAGGGTCCGAAAAAAATACGCATTTTCCAGGGGATTTGGGATTTCCGCCCAGTTTTCGTATCTTTAACGCGACAGGCGCCCCCGCCGAGGCGGGCAAAGGCCGCCGACGTCACACGTTCCCCGGTCCAACGCAGGTCCCTCATATATGCCAATCGCCTTCAGAGAATGGGCTGTCACCGTCCGCGCGCTGGCGGAAGGTGAGCAGCTACTCACGCTCCGCAAGGGCGGCATCCAGCACGAGAGCAGGCCGCTGAAGCTCCCGCACGAGCGCTTCTTCCTGTACCCGACCTTCGACCACCAGCCCGGCGGGCTGGTGCGCGAGTCCCACCAGCCGGAGCTGCGCAGAGCGCTCGAGGAGGGCGTCTGGAGCGATGGCGAGCCGCCGCTGCACACGTTCGTCGCCGGCGCACCGATGCAGCAGCCGGACCGCGTTCGGATCCGCGCGTGGGCGGAGGTCACCGACCACTTCACGATCGTCGATCCCCGCTGTGTGGATGCGCTCTCGCCGTTCTACGTGTGGACGGCCGACTACGCCGAAAAGCGCCTCGGCTGGCGCGGGCGCAGACCGCTTCACGTGCTCCTGCTGCGCACCTACCGCATCCCGCGCCCGGTGACGGTCAAGGTCAAGGACGAGTACACCGGCCCCAGCGCGTGGCTGGAGCTGCAGCGCGAACTCCCGTTCGAGGGCACACCGGTGCTCTCCGATGCCGAGTTCGAGCGCGCCTCGGAAGAGATCCGCGCGATCACGAGCGACGCGGGCCAGCCCGTCCTCGTCTAGCAGCGCCGGCCGCGCAGCGCCTACTCCGGGGGCTTCTCCCATACGAGCGCTTCGCGCGCGGCCTCCGCGGCGGCCTCGGGGACCAGCACGTCGCGCGCGCCGGCGACGAGGAAGTCGGGCACATCGGCGCCGCGCGAGCGGCGCAGCATGCTCGGAATCCCCTCCTCGAGCAGCAGGCCCGCGATGAACTCGGCCTCGACCTGGTTTGAGGCGCGCGCGACCTTCACGAGGCCCCCGCCGGTGAACTGCGGCTTGATCTTGCGCGCCCTGCGCCGGCGCTCGCTCGCCGCGAGCTCGCGACCGCCGGAATGCACGAGCGGCATACCGCACTCCGCGCAGAAGCGCTCGCTCGAGGGATGCTCGCGAGCGCACGAGGGACACAGCAGCGGTCCTCCCTCGATCACGTCACCTGCAGCTCGAGCTCGCGAATCTCGCCACCGTCGATCTCATAGCAGCGCACATCCGGCTCGGAGTGGCCGAGGCCGACGATCACCCACTCGAGCCCGGGCCAGTTGGCGGCGAAGTTGATGTCCGTCTGCGAGGGGTAGGGCTCGGTATGGGTGTGGGAGTGGTAGATCGCGCCGAGCTCCCAGCCTTCGTCCTCGAACTCGTTGATCGTGCGCAGAAGCTCTTTGCCGTCGATCTCAAAGCGCTTTCGCGATTCGTGGATGTTGCTCGCACGATGCACCCGCACCGCGCGCGGCCCTGCGCCGGGATCGCCGTTGGCGTAGGCGATCATGCCGCAGCACTCCAGGTCGTACTGGTCGCGCGCGTGTGCGATCAGATCGTCGAGCAGGGAGGCTGCGATGAGCATCGTGCGCCAGCGCGCGCGGCTACCACCACACGGTGGACTCGAGGTTCTCGATCTCCGCCACCGGAAGCGTGTAGATGCCGCTCGAGAGGTACTTCCAGCCATCGTCGGCGACGACGAACACGACGTTCCCCTCCTCGAGCTCGCCCGCTATGCGCACGGCGATGCTCGCGATCGCGCCGCTGGAGACCCCCGCGAACAGGCACTCCTCGTCGAGCAGCTTGCGCGTCCAAACGATCGCGTCGTGGTTGGTGACGAAGATCTTGCGGTCGAGCAGCGAGAGGTCGATGATCGGCGGGATGAAGCCGTCGTCGAGCGAGCGCAGGCCCTGCACGGGCTCGCCCTGCATCGGCTCGGCAGCGACGATCTTCACGGCGTCGCCGAAGGTCTCCTTCAGCCGCCGGCCGTTGCCCATCAGCGTGCCGCCGGTGCCCAGCCCCGCGACGAACGCGGCGACCTCGTCGAGCTCTTCGAGGATCTCGAGCGCGGTGCCGTTGTAATGCGCGTTCGGGTTCGCCTGGTTGCCGTAGGGGTAGGGCATGTAGTAGGAGGAGTCTTCCGAGGCCATCTCGAGCGCCTTCGCGACCGCGCCGTTTGAGCCCTTCGAGCCCTCCGAGTAGACGATCTCCGCGCCGTACATCTGCAGCAGCTGCGTGCGCTCGGGCGTGACGTTCTCGGGCATCACGACCTTCAGCCGATAGCCCTTGCGCGAGCACATCATCGCGAGCGAGATGCCGGTGTTCCCGGAGGTCGGTTCGAGGATCATCTGGCCGGGGCCGATCGCGCCCTTCTCCTCCGCATCCTCGATCAGCGCGCGTGCGACGCGGTCCTTGACGGAGCCGGTGGGGTTGCGCGACTCGAGCTTGGCCCAGATCCTCACGCCGGGCTTCGGCGAGAGCCGTGGCAGCTCGATCAGCGGCGTGTTGCCGATCGACTGCACGATGTCCCCGTACCGGCCTCCGCAGGGCCGGTTCCTTAGCCGCTGGGCAGCCATTACTTCACGGAATATAGCGGGGTCGCGGTGACCGAGGGGCAGCGTCGTGGAGAGCCACGGCGATCGGCTACAGTGCGGCCAGGATGCGAGGGGTGCGCTGATGCGCCGAGTGCTGCCGGCTGGCCGACGATGAGCGCGCGCCTGCGGCGGGTGCTGGCGATGCTCATAATCGCCGTGAGCAGGCGCAGCGGCCACCTGGGTCGGCTGATGACGGTGCGGTGGATCCGCCGCCTGCTGGGCCCCTCGGGGCGACGGACCGCGTGGCGCGCGCTGGGCGCGCAGATCGACGACAGCGCCGCGGTGTCATCGGGCGTGTGGATGCGGATCCCGGCAAACGTGAGCCTCGGCGCCGGCAGCAGACTCGGCGGCCGCGTGACGATCGAATCCTACGGTCCGGTGTCGATCGGCTCGAACACGATCATCAACGACAGCGACCTGTTCACGACCCAGCACGAGCTCGACCACCCCGCGTTCAAGGCCGAACGGCTGTTCATCACGATCGGCGACTACGTCTGGATGCCCCGCAAAATCATCGTCCTGCCGGGGGTCACGATCGGCGACTACGCTGTCATCGGCACGGGGTCGGTCGTCACCCGCGACATCCCCCCCTACGCGGTCGCGGCGGGCAACCCCGCGGAGGTCCTCAAGGAGCGCGCGCGCATCCCCTACAGCTACGTGCCCGTGAACGTCGCCAAGGCCTCGCAGGCGATCCACCGCAGGCAGCGCTCGGGCAAGGGCTGAGGGTCACCGCGCTCGCGTCGGCCGGCCCCGCGCGGCGCCCGGCGGAGAATTTGGCCGCGTGGCCAGTCAGGCGTTACGATGGCACGCGCACCGATGCGCCGACCAGCCCATGGACAGCTCCCGCGAACAATTCGACTACGACTGGCTGATCATCGGCTCGGGATTCGGCGGCAGCGTCTCGGCGCTGCGCCTCTCCGAGAAGGGCTACTCGGTGGGCGTGCTCGAGTGCGGACGGCGCTTCGCCGACCATGAGTTCCCGCGCTCGACGGGCGATCTGAGGCGCTACTTCTGGAAGCCGCGCCTGGGGATGAGGGGGATCTTCCGACTGACGACCTTCAAGGACGTCTCGGTCGTATCGGGTTGTGGCGTCGGCGGCGGCAGCCTCGGCTTCGCCAACACGCTGTACGTCCCCCCGAAGCCATTCTTCGAGGACCGCCAGTGGGCGGAGATGCAGGACTGGCAGGCCGCGCTGGCACCCCACTACGAGGAGGCGCAGCGGATGCTCGGGGTCGTGGAGAACCCGTACGAGGATCCCGCCGATCAGCTGCTGCGCGAGCTCGGCGAGGAGCTGGGCGTCGGCGACACCTACAAACGCACGCCCGTCGGCATCTACTTCGGAGAGCCCGGGGAGACGGTGCCGGACCCCTACTTCGGCGGCGCGGGACCGGATCGGACCGGCTGTCAGCTGTGCGGGCGCTGCATGGTCGGGTGCGTGCACGGCGCGAAGAACACGCTCGTGAAGAACTACCTCTATCTCGCGGAGAAGCTCGGCGCACGCGTGATGGCAGAACGCACCGTCACCGCGGTGCGGCCGCTGGGCGCGGCTGACGGCTCGGACGGATATGAGGTCGAGAGCGTGCGCTCGGGCGCATGGCTGCGCCGTCAGCGCCAGGTCCACCGGGCCCGCGGCGTGGTCGTCTCGGCGGGGCCGCTGGGCACCAACAAGCTGCTGGCGCGCTGCCGTCTGGACGGGTCGCTTCCGCGCATCTCTGCGCGCCTGGGCGAGCTCGTGCGCACGAACTCGGAGTCGATCCTCACGGTCACGGTCCCCGAGGACTACCGCGACGATTTGATCAAGCGCGTCGCGATCAGCTCATCGATCTACCCGGATCCGCACACCCACATCGAGACCGTCACCTACGGCAACGACGGCGACTCGATGCGGATGCTCTACACGCTGCTCGTCGGCGACGGCACGCGCCTCACGCGCCCGCTGAAGCTGCTCGCGCAGATCGTCCGCCACCCCAAACGGCTCGGAGAAGTGCTGTTCGCCAAGCACTGGTCGCGTCGCACGATCATCATCCTGGTGATGCAGACGCTCGACAACGCGATCGCGCTGCGTCCGCGCAAAGGTCCGTTCGGCTCCTTCTGGCTGCAGACCGAACAGGATCCCGAGCGTCCCAGCCCGACGTTCATCCCCGCGGCCAACAAGGCCGCCGAATGGTTCGCCAAGCGCACCGGCGGGATCGCGCAGAGCGCGCTCACCGAGGCGCTGTTCAACATCCCCACGACCGCGCACATCCTCGGTGGCGCGGTGATTGCGCCGGACCCGGCGAACGGCGTCGTGGACGTCCGCCAGCGCGTGTTCGGCTACGAGAACCTGCTGGTCTGCGACGGCTCGGTGATCCCTGCGAACGTCGGCGTCAACCCCTCGCTGACGATCGCCGCGCTGGCCGAGCACGCGATCTCGAGCGTGCCGGCCGCGGCCGCGTCCTACACGACGCCCGCGGCGCTCGTCAGCTCGCGCACGCGGCCGATCAGCTGATCCGCGGTGAACGGCTTGACGAGCAGCTCGACCTGGGCCTCGGCCACGCCGCGGCTGACGAGCCGGCTGTCGTTGTAGCCGGACATGAACAACACATCCAGGCCAGGACGCAGGCCGCGCAGCCGCTGGGCGAGCTCGGGCCCGGACAGGCGGGGCATCACGACGTCGGTGATCAGCAGGTCGATACGTCCGCGATGGTGTTCGCTGATCGCGATCGCGTCAAGGCCGTTGCCGGCCTGCAGGACCACGTGGCCGGCCTCCTCGAGCATCATCACCACGAGCTTGCGCAGCGCAGCCTCGTCCTCGACCAAGAGCAGCGTGCTCGCGGTGGGGCTCTCGTGCAGGGCACGCTGCGCCTGGACCGGAGCGCCGATCGGAAGCACGATGCGGAACGTGCTCCCCGCGCCGAGCGTCGAGGCGACGTCGATCCAGCCGCCGGCATGGTCGATGATCCCGTAGACCGTCGCGAGGCCCATCCCCGTCCCCTTGTCCTGCTTGGTCGTGAAGAACGGCTCGAAGATGCGATCGCGCATCTCCTCGGGGATGCCGACGCCGGTGTCCGCGAAGCACAGCTGGACGTAGTCGCCCGCTGGCGCGTGATGTCGCGCAGCCTCCGCCGCGGAGATCGTGCACGCGCCGCTGCTGACCGTGAGCGTGCCGCCACTGCTCATCGCGTCCCTCGCGTTGATGATCAGGTTCATCAGGATCTGCTCGAGCTCGGCCCGGTCGATCAGCACGTGCGGAGAGTTCGGCTCGAGCCGGAAGTCGAAGACGATGTCAGCGTCGATCAGCCTCCGCAGCATCGGCTCGAGGCCGCGGATCGCGGCGCTCGGATCGAGCAACACCGCCTCTCCCTCGCCGCGCCGCGCGAAGGTGAGCAGCTGGCGAATGAGCTCGGCGGCGCGGTCGGTCGCGGCGATGATCTGGTCGAGGTCCTCGTGAGCGCCGGCGAGGTCGGCGCGCCCGCGCAGGCGCTGGGTGTAGCCGGATGCGATCGTCAAAAGGTTGTTGAAATCGTGCGCGATGCCGCCCGCGAGCTGGCCGACCGCCTCCATCTTCTGCGCCTGCGCGAGCCTCGCCTCGAGCTCCCTGCGATCGGTCATGTCGACGATCACGCCGCGCAGGCGCACGACGTCGCCGTTCTCGTCGCGGCTGACCGAGACGATGTCGCGCACCTGGTGCAGGTCGCCGCTCGCGTCGATCAGGCGGTACTCGAGCTCGAAGGTGTCCTTCTCCTGCGCGGTCGCGGCGAGCGTGAGCGCGTGGATCCGGTCCTCGGGGTAGACGAGCGACAGCCAGAAGCCCTCCTGCAGCCACCGCTCGTGGGGATAGCCGAGAAGCGCCTCTTCGCGGCCGCCGAGATAGCTCAGCGACTCGCGATCGGGTGTGGTCGACTCCCACACGATCGCCTCGAGGCCCGAGACGACCTCCTCGACCGCCTGCGATCGCGCGAAGCGAAGGCGCTGCTCCGCGATCGCGCTGCGCTGGGTCGCGTCGCGCACGATCGTGACGATCATGCGCTCGCCGCCGGTGCTCATCGGCGCGAGGCTGATCTCGACCGGGACCTCCGAGCCGTCGCTGCACAGACCCTGCAGCTGCAGCCCGAGGCCCATCGGTCGCTGGCGGGGGTCGGCGGCGTAGGCGCGGCGGTCGGGAACGTGCCGCGCGCGGAAGCGCGCGGGCACGAGCGACTCGATCGTCGCGTCGAGCATTCCCTCGCGGCTGTAGCCGAAGAGACGCTGCGCCGCCTGATTGCTGAACGCGACCCGCCCATCCCCTGCGACCAGCAGGATCCCGTCGGGAGCCGCGTCGAGTAACCCGACCAGCGCTCCCTCGTGGAGGCCGTCGGCACTCATGGCGCCACCCACGCTATCCCTTTCACGCTCGCGCGCCGGTCTATGGAAAAAGGCTTGCGCGGCCGGGAGGCCGTAAGTGGTTCGCCGAAGCGCTGTACGTGGTTTGTCCCGATGCGCAGGCGACCCCTCGCTGGCACGCTGAATCGCGTGCAAGCCGATCTCAGAGGAGCGCGTTCGCGCCGGCATGAGCACGCCGAGGACGTGGCGGACATCGGGCGGCTGGCGGGAAGCATCGCGCACGACTTCAACAACCAGTTGGCGATCATCGTCAACTATGCCGCGCTCCTCAGCGGCAAGCTCGAGGCGGAGCGGCGCGTGAGTGGCGAGCCGCGCTGGGACGCGCCGCTCGAGGCGCTCGCCGAGATCAACGACGCGGCCGCGCGAGCGGTCGAGCTGACGCGTCGGCTGGCTGCACTCAGTCTGCGCTGCGCGCCTGCAGCGTAAGCGCGACTGCCTGCACGCGAGTCTGCGCGCCGAGCTTGCTCATCGCGTTGCGCACGTGGGTGCGGATCGTCTCCGGAGAGAGGAACAACCTCGTGGCGATCCCCTGGCCCGTGAGTCCGTCTGCGAGCAGGGCGAGGATCTCTTGCTCGCGCGAGCTGAGCCTCTCGAGCCGCCGGGGATCCGCACCGGGCGAGAGCGCTGCGGCGAGATCGCAATCGATGTAGGTGCCGCCCGCGGCGACGCTGCGCAGCGCGTCGATCAGTCGCGCCGCCGGCGAGGACTTCAGGACCAACCCGCGCGCGCCGACGCGCAGCGCCTGCTCGAGCCTCGAGCCCGCCCCGGTGAAGCCGGTGTAGAGCACGATTGCGGCGGCCGGGTCGCGCCGCAGGATCTCGCCGACGAGCCCGAGCGAGCTCTCGCTGGCGAGGTGGATGTCGATCAGCGCGACGTCGTGGCGGCGGCGGGCGAGCAGCGCTCGTGCCTCATCGAGGCGCCCGGCAACGCCCGCTACCCGCATGCCGGCGTCGCGCAGCAAGAGCTCGACTCCCCTGCGTATGCCGAGGTGGTCGTCCACTACGATCACCTCGACCGCAGGCGCAACCGTCGTCGTTGGGGGATTTACGCTCACCATGGTGCCGGGCACCGGGAGTGGAAATCACGCCAACGGGCTTGATTAGCAGCGCCTTCGGCTCCGATCGGCGCGCGCGGGCCCGAGCATTACGCAGATGCTCGAGACGAAACGGATGGACGAGCGCCGGACGCTCAGCGCGCGCCGCCGGCCATCGCCGGCAGGATCACGAGCGTGTCCTCGTTGCCGACGGCCGTGTCGAGGCCATCGAGCACACGCACGTCCTCGTCGTTGAGGTAGACGTTGACGTAGCGGTTGAGCGCGCCGTCGGCGGAGAACAGCTGATCCTGGGTGGCGGGATGAGTCGATGCGAGGTCGCGTAGCACGTCGCCCACGCTTGCACCGGAGGCGCTGAGCTCCTTCTCGCCACCGACCGACGCGCGCAGGACGGGGGGAATCTTGATCGTCGCCATAGGCCTCGGCGGCAGACTACCCGGCTGCAGCGCAGAACGCCTCATAGTCGGGGAAAACGCCCATCTCCTCGTCGGTGATCTCGTCGGGGTCGCGCGAGCAGATCGGGCAGTCGGGGTCGCGATGGACCTTGACCTCCGTGAGCGTCGCGCCGAGCGCGTCATAGAGCAGCAGCCGCCCGATCGCGGGCTCGCCGATGCCGAGGATGAGCTTGACGACCTCGGTCGCCTGCAGCAGGCCCATCGTGCCGGGCAGCACGCCGAGCACGCCGTTGGCGCCGCACGACGGCGCGAGCTCCGCCGGCGGCGGCTCGCGGAACAGGCAGCGGTAGCAGGGGCCCTCATATGGCTTGAACACCGACAGCTGTCCGTCGAAGCCGAGGATCGACGCGGAGACCACGGGTATCTTCAGGCGCACGGTGGCGTCGTTGAGCAGGTAACGGGTGGGGAAGTTGTCGACGCCGTCGACGATCACGTCGTAGCCATCGATGATCTCCATGATGTTCGAGGAGTCGATCCGTGTGGGGTACTTGACGACGTTCACATCGGGATTCAGCGCGTGGATCGCCTCCTCGGCGGAGTCGACCTTTGCGACGCCGATGCGCTCGGTGTTGTGGATCACCTGGCGCTGCAGGTTGGAGAGGTCGACGACATCGTCATCGACGATCCCGAGCGTGCCGACGCCGGCCGCGGCGAGGTAGAGCGCGGTCGGCGAGCCGAGCCCTCCGGCGCCGAGCAGCAGCACCTTCGCGTCGAGCAGCTGCTGCTGGCCCTCGACGCCGATCTCGGGAATCAGCAGATGGCGCGAGTAGCGCTCGCGCTGCTCTGCGCTCAGCGCGCGCGGGACCTCGACCTCGTAGCCGCGGTCCTTCCAAAGAGTGATCCCGCCGGTCATCGAGCGCACGTGCTCGTAGCCGAGCTCCTGCGTGAGCGTGCGCGCCCCGTAGGCGGAGCGGTTGCCCGAGGCGCAGTAGAGGATCACCTGCGTGGAGCGATCTGGCACGACGCCCTCGATGCGCGACTCCAGATAGCTGCGCGGGACGTGCCTGGCCCCCGGCAGGTGGCCGGCGGCGAACTCGTCGCTCTCGCGCACGTCGATGACCGCGACGCCCTCGTCGATCAGCTCGTTGACCTCCGAGGGGTCGACCTCTTCGATCTGGCTTTTGACTCGGCGGAGAAGCTCCGCGCCGGAGGGACTCATCTGGAAACTCCTAAACCGCGGTCGGGATTCATGGACTTCATAAAGTGTAGCGACGTGGAGCGCGGGTTCCAAGCCCCGCGCAGCGGCGATCGGGATGCCATCCCGCGTCGAGACGCGGCCCTCCCCTACCCTCAGCGGATGCTTCAGCGCCGACGGTCGATCGCGCTCGCGCTGGCTGCCGGCGCGGTGGTCGCGGCGGTCAGCGCGGCGCTGATCATCGACGGTTCGGATCACGGCCGATCGGCGCCCGCGAGGAGCGCGAGCACTCCCGCGGGCGCCTCCGCGGGCTTCGACGGCGCAGCGCTTCCAGCGAACGTGCTCGCGCCGGACTTCACGCTGAGCGACCAGGCCGGGAGGCGGGTCTCGCTCTCGCGCGAGCGCGGCGCGGTGAGCGTGGTCGCGTTCCTGTCGAGCAGCTGCGGCGCGGTGTGCGTGCTGATCGCACAGCAGATCCGCGGCGCGCTCGATGAACTGCAAAGGCGCGTCACGGTGCTGATCGTGAGCGTTGACCCCGCGGCCGACACGCGCGCTCGCGTCAAGCGCTTCCTCACGGACGTCTCCTTGAGCGGGCGCGCGCTCTTCCTGTCCGGCCCGCTCGCGCGGCTGCGCGCGGTCTGGCGCGCGTACCGGATCGCACCGCCGGCACAGGCGGGCCGGGCTGCGTTCGAGCGCTCGGTGACGGTCGCGCTGGTGGACGGACGCGGCCGCGAGCGCGTTCTCTTCGGTCTTGAACAGCTGACCCCCGAGGCGCTCTCGCACGACATTCGCGTGCTGGGGTGAGGCGTGCGCGGCGCCGCGGGCGTCTCGCGGCCCACTCGCGAACGCTTCCGACGGCGCGCTCGCAGGGAGGCCCTACATCTGCTGATACCCTAGCTCGCAGGTAGGTATTCGGGGATGATGTTTTCAACCAAGGCCGAGTACGGCGTGCGCGTGATGGTGGAGCTCGCCAGACACCCCGGCGATGAGCCGGTGCCGCTGGCGGAGGTCGCCGATCACGGCGGGCTGCCGCTCGCGTACCTCGAGCATCTCGTGGCGCGCCTGCGCAAGGCGGGCCTCGTCGCCTCGCGCCGCGGCTCGCGCGGCGGCTACATGCTCGCGCGCCCCGCAGCGCAGATCACGATGGCGGAGGTCGTGGAGGCGCTCGAGGGCTCGATCGCGCCGATCGACTGCATCTCCCAGGCGCCCGACGGCTCGATCGTGTGCTCGCGCGAGTCGAGCCCCGGCCACGTCTGCCCGACGAAGCTGCTGTGGTCGCGCGTGCGATTCTCGATCGTGAGCACGCTGCGCGAGACCACCCTCGCGGACCTGCTCAAAGGCGCGGGCGCACGCGAGCTCGACGCGAAGCGCACGCCCGCAGGCCCCTCGCTTCCGACGCTCGATCCGAGCCTGCCCTCCCTTGACATGCAATCCCTCACGACCGGAGCTTGATCACAGAACATGGCCGACCTAGAGATCAAAGACCTGCACGTCAGCACCGATGAGCGCGAGATCCTGCGCGGCGTCGACCTCGAGATCAACCGCGGTGAGATACATGCGCTGATGGGCCCGAACGGCTCGGGCAAGTCGACGCTCGCCAACACGCTGCTCGGGCATCCCTCCTACGAGATCACCGAGGGCTCGATCTTCTTCAAGGGCGTGGACATCACCGAGGCCGAGCCACACGAGCGCGCGAAGGCCGGCCTGTTCCTCGCGTTCCAGTACCCGGTGTCGATCCCGGGCGTCTCGGTGGCGAACTTCCTGCGCATGGCGATCAACGCGAAGCGCGAGCAGCCGATCCAGGTCAAGGAGTTCCGCACGCAGCTGCAGCACGCGATCGACCTGCTCGACGTCGACCGCTCGTTCACCTCGCGCCACCTCAACGACGGCTTCTCGGGTGGCGAGAAGAAGCGTGCGGAGATCCTGCAGATGGCGATGCTCTCCCCGGACGTCGCGATCCTCGACGAGACGGACTCGGGCCTGGACATCGACGCGCTTCGCACCGTCGCAGAGGGCGTGCAGCGGCTGCACGACGAGCAGGGTCTCGGCGCGCTGATCATCACCCACTACCAGCGCATCCTGCACTACGTGAAGCCGCAGTTCGTGCACATCCTGATGGATGGGCGGATCGTGCTGGAGGGCGGCGTCGAGCTGGTCGAGCGCCTCGAGCGCGAGGGCTATGACCAGATCCGCCAGGAGTTCGGCGCGGGCGCGCCCGATGCGCTGCTCGCGGGTGACGGCGGTGTCTGAGCTGGGCGAGGCGCAGCCCATGGAGTCAGCGGCCAACGGCGCGACGCCGGTGAAAGTCAAGGCGGGACGCCATCGCGAGGCGACGCTCTATCACGCGCTGGCGGGCGCGGGCGCGGGCGATGGGCGCACGCTGGAGCAGCTTCGCGAGGCCGCACGGGAGGCGTACGAGCGCCTCGAGTTGCCGGTTTGGCGGCGCTCGGGCTTCTGGACGACGACGCTCGCGGACCTCGACCTCGACGCGCTCGAGCGCTCCGCTGACGCGAGCGGCGTGCCCGACGTGGTGAGCCGCACGCTTCCCGATCGCGCGCGTGCGGGGCGCATCGTGCAGAGTGCGAACACGATCGTCTCGCTCGAGCTCGAGCCCGCGCTGGCAGAGCGCGGCGTGATCCTGTGCTCGCTCGAGGACGCATTCCGCGAGCACTCGGAGCTCGTGGCGCAGTGGTACTCCAAGCGCCTGCCGATCGACCGCAACAAGCTCGAGGCGGCCAACGCTGCATTCTGGAGCGCGGGCGCGTTCCTGTACGTGCCGCCTGGCCTCGTGGTGGAGGAGCCGTTCGAGATCGTCTACGCGATCGCTGAGCCGGGCGTCGCGCAGTACGGGCGCACGCTCGTCCTCGGCGGATCGACGAGCGAGTTTCGCGTGCACGAGTACGACCTCGCGGAGGACTTCGACGATCGCCCGGCGGGCGAGCGCCAGGCGCTTCACGCGGGCGCGTTCGAGCTCTACCTGCAGGATGGCGCGCGCTGCCGCCTCGCGCAGATCCAGGACTGGGGGTCGGGCGAGGTCTACGACGTCTCGACGCGCCTGGTCTCGGTGGGCCGCGACGCGTACTGCCACTGGCTGCCGTCGCTGCTCGGCGGCCATCTGGTGCGCCAGCACCTCGAGCTCGCGATCTCCGAGCCCGGGGGCGACATGGCCTTTCGCGGGCTGTTCTTCGCACAGGCGCACGAGCATCTCGACGTGTTCGCTGTGGACCTGCACGAGACGGGGCCCTCGGGCGGCGACGTGCACTGGCGCGGCGCGGCGAGCAGCGAGGCGCGCGCGAGCTTCGAGGGGCTGATCCAGATCGAACCCGGCGCCCAGAAGACGCACACCTACCTGCAGATCCACTCGATGATGCTCTCGCCGAAGGCGCGCATCGACGCGATCCCCTCCGTGCTCGTCTCCGCCGACGACGTCTCAGCGTCGCACGGCGGCACCGTGGGCGAGCTCGATGAGACCGCGATCTTCTACATGCAGTCACGCGGCCTCGACCGCGCGGCGGCGGTGCGCGTGATCGTCGAGGGCTTCTTCGAGCCGCTCGTCGCAGAGCTTTCAGATGACGCCCTCGAGGAGCTCGTGCGCGGGAAGATCGCCGGCAAGCTGGCGGCTGCGCGCGAGGACATCGAGGCCTATGCAACAAGTCGCTGAGACCAATTTTGAGAAGACTTTTGGGGGTCGGGGGGGCGTGCGTGCTGACTTCCCGATCTTCCGCAGGAGCTTCGCCGGGCGGCCGCTGATCTACCTGGACTCCGCTGCGACCTCGCAGAAGCCCAACGTCGTCATCGACGCGCTCTCCGAGCACCTTCGCGGGCACAACGCGAACGTGCACCGCGGCGTGTACGCGCTCGCGCAGGAGGCCGACGCGGCATTCGAGGGCGCGCGCGCGAAGATCGCGGCGTTCACCGGCGCGGAGCCGCAGAGCACGATCTTCACCAAGAACGCCACCGAGGCGATCAACCTCGTCGCGTACGCGTGGGGCCGGGCGAATGTGCACGCGGGCGATGCGGTGCTGATCACGCAGATGGAGCACCACGCGAACATCGTGCCCTGGCAGATGCTCTGCCGCGAGCGCGGCGCGGAGCTGCGCTACCTCGAGTTGGACGAGCGCGGCGAGCTCTCCGCGGCGCAGCTCGACGCGGAGCTCGCGCGCGGCGACGTGCGACTCGTCGCGTTCGCGCACGTCTCGAACGTGCTCGGCACCATCAACCCGGTCGCGGAGATGGCTGCGAGCGTGCGTGCGGCGGGCGCGGTGTCGCTGATCGACGGCGCGCAGGCGGTGCCGCACATGGCGGTGGACGTGCGCGAGATCGGCGCGGACTTCTACGCATGGACGGGCCACAAGGCGCTCGGGCCGACGGGGATCGGCGTGCTGCACGGCCGCCGCGAGGTGCTCGAGCAGATGGAGCCGTTCCTCACGGGCGGCGACATGATCTCCTCGGTGGACTTCCAGGCGGCGACGTGGAACGAGCTGCCGTGGAAGTTCGAAGCGGGCACGCCGATGGTCGCCGAGGCGGTGGCGCTGGGCGCGGCGGTCGAATACCTGCAGAAGCTCGGGATGGAGCGCGTGCGCGCGCACGAGCAGGCGCTCACCTCCTACATGCTCGAGAGCCTCGCGCGGGTGCCGCGCCTGCGCGTGGTGGGACCCCCCGAGGCCGATCGTCGCGGCGGGCTCGCGTCGTTCACGATCGAGGGAATGCATCCGCACGATGTCGCCGAGCTGTGCGATCGCGGCGGCGTGTGCATCCGCGCGGGCCATCACTGCGCGCAGCCGCTGATGCGCTGCCTCGGCGTGGGCGCGACGGCGCGCGCGAGCGTCGGCGTCTACAACGAGCGCTCGGACATCGACGCGCTGCTGGCGGCGCTGCTCGCGGGCCTCGAGGTGTTCGGGCTCGGCGAGCAGAGCTGAGCGCGAGCGGAGCTCCGATCATGGACGACCTCTACCGCGACTACATCCTCGAGCACTACAAGCGCCCGCAGAACTTCGGCGAGCTCGACCCTCATGACCTCGAGGCGCTCGAGCACAACCCGCTGTGCGGCGACGAGCTGGGCGTGCACATCCGCGTCAAGGACGAGAAGATCGAGGATCTGCGCTTCCATGGCCACGGCTGCGCGATCTCGCAGGCGTCGGCCTCGATCGCATCGGAGGAGCTCAAGGGCATGACCCTCGCGGACGTCGGCGAGCTCGACGCGGACTGGATGATCGAGCTGCTCGGCATCCCGGTCTCCGCCACGCGGCGCAAGTGCGCACTGCTGAACCTGAAGGTCGTGCGCGGCGCGGTGACGGGAGACCGCAGCTGGCCCGCCTGAGGCGGCCCGCGCTCAGCGCGCCGCGGCGCCCGCACCGGGCCCCGCCCGCGCTCTCGATACAATCCCTACCTGAGAGCACAGGATTCGCAAAGCGAGCGTAGCGAGGAGCCCCATGGCCACGATTGACGGCACGAGGATCGCCAAAGCAAGCCCGATCGTCGAGGACGATCAGGGTCAGCTGCGCGCCCGGCAGGGCATCTCGCGCGAGGTCGTCAGCGAGCTGTCGAAGATCAAGGGCGAGCCCGACTGGATGGCCGAGAAACGGATCAAGTCGCTTGAGATCTTCGAACGCAAGCCGATCCCCACATGGGGACCGGATCTCGGCGGGCTGAACCTCGATGACCTCGTCCTGTACTCGCCGCCGACCGCGGGCCGCTTCAACAGCTGGGACGACGTGCCCGCGGAGATGAAGCAGACCTACGAGGACCTAGGCATCCCCCAGGCCGAGCGCGAGCACCTCGCGGGCGTCGTCGGCGTGTGGCGCCAGGAGCCGGTGTACGAGGGGCTCAAGGAGGAGTACGCGAAGCAGGGCATCCTGTTCTGCTCGATGGACACCGCGATCACCGAGTACCCGGAGCTCGTTCAGAAGTACTTCATGAACAAGTGCGTGCCCGCGCAGGACAACAAGTTCTCGGCGCTGCACGGCGCGGTCTGGTCGGGCGGCGCCTTCTGCTACATCCCCAAGGGCGTCAAGTGCGACCTCCCACTGCAGTCCTACTTCCGCATGGAGGGCGCCGGCGAGGGCACCTTCGAGCACACGCTGATCGTCGCCGACGAGGGCGCAGAGGTGAACTACATCGAGGGCTGCACCGCGCAGACCTACAGCGTCAACTCGATGCACTCGGCGGTCGTCGAGATCTTCGTGCACGAGGGCGCGAAGGCGCGCTACACGACCGTGCAGAACTGGTCCAAGGACGTCTACAACCTCAACACCAAGCGCGCGGTGGTCGAGGCCAACGGGACCGTCGAGTGGGTGGGCGGCTCGATGGGCGCGAAGTACGTGATGCTCTACCCCGGCTCGTTCCTGATGGGCGAGGGGGCGCGCGCAGACCACCTCAACGTCGGCGTGGCGGGCAAAGGCGTGCACAAGGACACCGGCGCGAAGGTCGTGCACCTCGCGCCGAACACGACCTCGAACATCCTCGCGAAGTCGATCTCCAAGGACGGCGGGATCATGGGCTACCGCGGGCTCGTCAAGATGGGCCCCAACTCCGCCGGCTCGAAGGCTCGCGTGCAATGCGACGGGCTGATGATGGACGGGGAATCGCGCTCTGACACGTGGCCTGACATCCAGATCCAGAACCCGCACGTGAGCGTCGCCCACGAGGCGACCGTCGGGCGGATCTCCGACGATCAGCTCTTCTACATGGGCTCGCGCGGCTTCACCGAGGACGAGGCCGCGGCGATGATCGTCAACGGCTTCATCGAGCCCGTCACGAAGGAGCTGCCGATGGAGTACGCGGTCGAGCTCAATCGCCTGATTCAGCTCGAGATGGTCGGCTCCATCGGCTGATCTGGACTGCCGGTGGCCGGCGCCTCGCGGCGTCCTCCCTCGCTCGCGTGCTAGCGCACGCCACGCTCGGTGCGTCCTTGTCAGGCTTGCCCCTCGACCCCCAGATCCGGTCGACCTGCGGAGGGCCGTGACGTGAGAGCGCCCGTCGACACGATCCTTGCGCCGCTGTTCCCGCCTCGGGGGCCCTGGGTGAACGTGAAGGGGCCGCAGTCGAGCATCCAGCGCGACCGGCCGATGCTGGTGGAGTTCTGGGACTTCTGCCGCCCGAACTCGATGCGCACGCTGCCCTACGTTCGCGCGTGGCACGAGCGCTACGCGGCGGATGGGCTGCGGGTGATCGGCGTGCATAGCCCGGGCTTCGAGCCCTCGCGCTCCGAGCAGGCGGTCAGGGCGGCGGTTGCGCGCCTGCGCGTGGCGCATCCGGTGCTGATCGACAGCGAGCTGGCGCTATGGCGTGAGTATGAGAACCAGGGCTGGCCGGCGCGCTACCTGTTCGACGGCCGTGCGCGCCTGTTTGACTACCACTACGGCGAGGGCGCGTACACCGAGACGGAGCTCGCGATCCAGGAGCTCCTGGGCGTGCAGCGCGAGCCGCTCGCTCCGCTGCGCCCCGAGGACGCGCCCGGCGCGATCCTGTGCGAGCAGAGCGCCGATCAGGCGGGCGCCTACTCGGGCCCGTATGAGGCGGGCGGCGTGTGGGCGGTGCTCGACGGCGCGGGAACGCTGAGCGTCAACGGCTCGTCGCTCGCGGTCTCACACCCCGGCGCGTACCCGCTGATCGAGCACCCGCAGCACACCGCGGGCGTCCTCGAGCTCGAGCCCGGCGCGGGGGTGCGCTGCCTGTGCACGTGCTTCACGCCGGGCGTTGCTCCGCAGCAGCGCGCAGCGGCTTGATCTGCTCGAGCGTGCGGTCCTGCAGCAGACGCAGCACGAGCGGCGGGCCGCTGTCGTCGACGAGCACGCAGCTGCCCGGCCAGTAAGGGCTCTCGCCGGGCGTCGAGGTCAGGAACACGCCTGCGTATGTCCAGTTGCCGGCGTTCACCAGGCGCGCACCGCCGCGCCCGCGCCACTGCGCCTGATCGTCCCCTGGCAGCGGCCCGGCGCGATGGGTGTGGCCGAAGATCACCCACGCGTCGGCGAGCCCGAGTCGAGCGGCGACCTCGCCCATCGCCTCGAGCCCCGCGCGTCTCAGCTCCGCGCCGGATATCTCCGCGCTGAGCGGGCCGAGGCCGGCGAGGTTCAGCGCGCCGACCGCGAGTGGAAACGCGCCGGCGAGCGTGCGCGCGCGCAGCCTGCGGGCCAGCGCGGCGGGCGAGCGCGCTCCGTTGCGTGCTGAGCGCACGCCGCCGGTGCGAGGAGCGCTGTTGCCGCCTCCGAGTGCCTGCCAGGCGACGAGCGTGGCGATCCCGTTGAGCGCGTTGTTGGTGGCCGCGTCGCGTGCGACCGCGTCCCTCCACGCGTACACCGGAGCGGCGACCGCCTCGTAGTCGGCGACGCTCGCGAAGCTGCGCGCGGGGCGGCGGAGCACGCGGCTCATCGCGCCCATCGTGAGACGCTCGAGCGTGGGCATCGTGAGATGGCTGTCGAGGTAGTGCCCATGCGTCGCGTACACGTCGGGGCGCACCCATAGACCGGGATAGGCGACGCGCACGCGCGCGGGGGCCGCCCAGCCTGCGATCCGCTCAAGCGCGCGCGAGGCCTGCGCGGGCTCGATCAGCTGCTCGAGCGCGAGCCCTGGCGGCTCTCGCTCCTCGCCGCGTGCCATGAGCCACGGCTCGATCAGCGCGTGATCGTGGTTGCCCGCGGCGATCACGAGCTCACGGCCCGCGAGCGCCTGCCCGAGCTCCTCGAAGAACGGCCGTGCGCAGGCCATCGCCTCGCGCAACGGCCCGTGGCGCAGCTCGAGCACGTCGCCGAGCAGAACGACGCGCTCGACGTCCGCGAGCGCCGCGAGCAGCGCCGCACGCGGCTCGGCGCGGCGCAGCAAATCCGAGCGCGAGCGGCTTCCAAGATGCAGATCGGAGACGATCAGCGTGCGCATCGAGCTGCCTTCGGCGCGGGGCGCGTCGCGGCCGGCCGGCACGGGCGCCTGAAGACCTGGCCGTTCAGCGCGATCAGCCGGGGTCGCCGGCGGCGACCGCTTCGCGAATCTGCTTGGGGAGCATGAAGCGGACGTCCTCGCGAACCACGTCGAACTCCGAGATGTCGTGCACGCCGCGCGCGCGGAAGAACTCGACCAGCTCCGCGACGAGGTTCTCCGGAGCGCTCGCTCCCGATGAGATCCCCACGACCCGCTTGCCCTCGAGCCATTCCTCGCGCATCTCGCCGGCGTTGTCGATCAGATAGGACTCCGTTCCGATCTCGCGCGCGACCTCGACCAGGCGCGCGGAGTTGGAGGAGTTGCGCGAGCCGATCACCAGCAGCAGATCGCAGCCTGGCGCCATCTGCTTGACGGCTGCCTGGCGGTTGGTGGTCGCGTAGCAGATGTCGTCGGTGCGCGGGCCGACGATCGCCGGGAAGCGCTCGCGCAGGCGCTCCAGGATCGCGCTCGTTTCATCGACCGCGAGCGTCGTCTGGGTGATGTACGCGATCCGCTGTGGATCCTCGACCTCGAGCGCCTCGACGTCCTCGGCGCTCTGCACGAGCACGATCCGATCGGGCGCCTCGCCCATCGTGCCTTCGACCTCCTCGTGGCCGTCATGGCCGACGAGCACGATCGTGTAGCCGTCCTGCGCGAAGCGCACAGCCTCGCGGTGCACCTTGGTGACGAGCGGACAGGTCGCGTCGATCGTCTGCAGGCTGCGCTCGAGAGCACCCTCGCGCACGCTGGGGGCGACGCCGTGCGCCGAGAACACGCAGACCGCGCCCGGGGGCACTTCGGTGTGCTCCTCGACGAAGATGGCGCCACGGCCGCGCAGCTCCTCGACGACGTGCTTGTTGTGCACGATCTCCTTGCGCACGTACACGGGCGCGCCGTGGATCTGCAGCGCGCGTTCGACCGTCTGGACCGCGCGATCGACGCCCGCGCAGTATCCGCGCGGCGCCGCGAGCACCAGCTTCTCGACAGTGTTTGACACGCATGTCATTGTAGGGCGCGTCCAGGTACGCTAACGCGCGATGTCCCAACTGCACCTCGACAGGCTCACCGCGGTCGACTCCTCCTTCCTGCATCAGGAGGGTCCCGTCTCGCACATGCACATCGGCGGGGTCACGATCGTCGAGGGGCCGCCACCGGCGATGGAGGAGTTCCTCGAACAGCTCCGCCGCCGCCTGCACCTGGTGCCGCGCTATCGCCAGAAGCTCGCCTACACCGCGCTCGACAGCGGCCGGCCGGTGTGGATCGACGACCC
>JAXDGS010000053.1:0-14666 GCA_034664905.1 Solirubrobacteraceae bacterium
CAGCGCGCGGCTCTTGTCGGGCAACGCGGTGCACTTGCAATCCGCGCCGGCGCTCAGTCGGGGCCGGGCCCTTTTCGCTTCGTGCGCGCCTTCTCGCGAAAGACGAAGTACCACAGCCCCGCGATCAGCAGGTAGCCGAAGACGATCGAGACCAGTGAGATCACGCCCAGGCCGGTGCTCTTCGCGTTCACCGATTCGCCGTCGAGCGCCGGCGCGAGTGCGAGCAGCAAGGCCACGAAGCTCATCTCAGCAGCGCCTCATCTACAGGCCCGGCCAGTGGCGCGCAACGAAGCCGGCGTTGCTCACCGATCCAAGCTGCCAGCGCGACGCGTAGACGCCGCTGCGGCCGGCGGTGTCGTAGAGCATGCCGTCGACGTACATGTAGGTGTGCCCGGCGTTCGCGTACACGGTGATGTAGCGCCCCGGCCCCGCCGCTCCCCAGCTCTCGAGTTCGCCCGAGGTCTGCGGCGCGCCCAGCAGGCCGCCTGCTGCGAGCGCGTAGCTGACCGAGCCGGAGCAGTCGTAGGCATTATCGACAAACGACGCGTGCCCGCCCCCGAATACGTACGGGAAGTCGGTGATCTCATTGGCGCCCGCGATCACGCGCTGGATCACTTCGGGCGCGTTGGCAGGGATCGCGAGTGTCCCGTTCCCGCCGATCGATCGCCCGCCCGGCACGGCTGTGAGCTGCCGGCTCTGCTTCTGCCTGGCGCTGCGTTCCACCGCCTGCATCTGCTTGAGCTCCGCGCGCACTTCTGCATCTGAGGGTGCGCCCGCCGCGACTATCGCTTCGCCTGCCTTCGCAGGCGTGGCAGCCGGCGCATGGCGTGCGGAGGCCGGCGCCGGAAAGCTCGCGGCTTCCTGCGGATCTGCGACCTCGGTCTGCGACCCGTGCGCGAGCTTTTGCCCTGCCGCCACGGCTCCCAGCTTCGGCGCCTGCGCTGAGCTGCCGCGCTGTGGCCCCGAGCTCGATCCGCCCGCGCCGGAGCCGCTCGCCGAGGAGCCGCAGCCGCACAGCGCTGCTGCGATGCACCCCAGTGCGGGGATCGAGGACGTGCGCAAGCTCACAACGGCAAGGCTAGCGCCGGCATCCACCTGTGGCTGACGCTAACCTCTCATGGATGCGCGAGGACGCCACGGCCGTGGAGCTGCGCACGCACCTGCGGCTCATTCACGGTATGCGCAAGCCGGCAAACTGGCTTCAGCTCGTGCGCTTCGGCATCGTCGGCGGCGTCGGCTTCGCGGTGAACATCGGGGTCTACACGCTGTTCGTGCACCCGATCGGCGCCGACTACCACATGGCGGCGGTCGCAGCTTGGATCCTCGCGGTGGCGAACAACTTCGTCCTCAACCGGCACTGGACCTTCGATGCCCGCGAGGGCCGCGCACGCTTCCAGGCGATGCGCTTTCTCGTCGTGAGCCTCGTCGCGTTCGCGTTCAGTCTGCTGCTGCTGACCGTGTTCGTCGAGGCCGCGAGCCTCCCGAAGGTGCTCGCGCAGGCGCTCGCGGTGACCGCCTCGACGCCGCTGAACTTCGTCGGCAACAAGCTCTGGAGCTTCCGCGCGGAGGCCTGAGGGCGCGCGATCCTGGCGCCGCTGCCGCGCGGCAGCGGTTTGACCGGGGCCCGCAGTCGGTACCTATACTCTGGTTGCCCCCCCTCTCGGAGGAATTTTGTGCAGGAGATGGTGATCTACGGCGTCAGCTTCGACATGGTTGGCAAGCAGCCAATCGTGCTTCTGAAGACGGTGGACGGCAACAAGTTCCTGCCCATCTGGATCGGGCACCCGGAGGCGGCGTCGATCTTGATGAAGCTCCAGGGTGCGGGCACGCCGCGGCCGATGACCCATGATCTGCTCTGCGACATCCTCGGTGAGCTCGACGTCAAATGCACGCAGGTGTCCGTGACCGAGCTGCGCGAGAATACGTTCTTCGCCTCGATCACGCTCAGCGTCGCAGGGCGCGAGCTCGAGATCGACTCGCGCCCCAGTGACGCGATCGCTCTGGCGGTCCGCTCCGGCGCGCCGATCTACGCCGCGGAGGAGGTCATCTCCGAGTCCGCGATCGAGTTCGAGCACGACGTCGAGGAGTCCGAGGACGTGGTGGAGAAGTTCAAGGCGTTTCTCGATCAGGTCTCGCCCGAGGACTTCGCCGCCGGCGAGTCCTAGACGCGGCTCGTCCGCGCGCTCGCGAGGATCCGCTCGACGAGCTCGTCGAAGCTGATGCCGGCAGCGTCCGCAGCCTGCGGCAACAGGCTGGTTTCTGTGAGGCCCGGGACCACGTTGGCCTCCAGCACCCAGAGCTCATCCGTCTGCGCTTCGAGCATCAGGTCGATGCGCGCGAAACCACGGCAACCCAGTAGCGCATACACCTCGAGCGCCAGCTGCTGCGCGCGCTCGGTCGCTTGCGCGGAGAGCTCGGCCGGGCACACGAACGTCGTCATCCCGATCTCATAGCGGGACTCGTAGTCGTAGAACTCCTCTTCGCGCGGCACCGCCTCCACGACCGGCAGCGCCTCGCCGTCGAGCACCGAGACCGCGAGATCGCGACCCGGCACGTAGCGCTCCACGAGAACCGTGCCGTCATAGGAGAACGCGCCCACCAGCGCACCGGGAAGCTCCTCGCTCGTGCGCGCGAACTTCACGCCAAGCGCCGAGCCGCCGACCGCCGGCTTGACGACCATCGGAAAGCCGAGCGCACGCTCGACGCCGGCGACCGCGCCGGCGGCGCCGAGCTCCCTGATCGATGCCTCGCGCAGGAACCGAAACTCCGGCGTCGGCACCGCGGCTTCGCGCAGGAGGTGCTTCGCGAGCACCTTGTCGGTCGAGCACATGCATGCGCCCGGCGGCGACCCGGTGTAGGGAACGCCGATCGCCTCGAGCAGGCCCTGCACGGTGCCGTCCTCGCCGTCGCGCCCGTGCAGCGCTATGAACGCGAGATCCGGCTCGGCGGCGAGCAGCTCGCCGAGCAGCTCGCCCCCCGCGTCGATCGGCGCGACCTCGTGCCCGAGGCGCTGCAGCGCTTCCTGCACGTGCGCGCCCGAGCGCAGCGAGACGCTGCGCTCGAGCGAGCGCCCGCCCCGCAGGACGGCGATCTTCTGCGCCGAGCTCATCGATCGCCGCTGCGGCGCGCCGGCCGGGCGCCGTCGCGGCGGGGAAGTGCGACCACGTCGGCCATCGCCTCGCCCTCCTCGCCGGCGGGCTTGCGCTTTGAAGCGGGCGCCTGCGCCGCCGCGGGCGGCGCTGGAGCGCCCGTGAGCGAACCGAGCAGGCCGAGCTGTTCGCGCATCGCGCTGCCGATCCTGCGCACGCCCTCGCGAATGTTCGTGTCCGGCACGCCGGCGAAGTTGAGCCTCATCGAGGAGGCGCCGCTGCGCCCGTCCATGTAGGCCGCTCTGCCCGGCACGAACGCCACGCCCTGCTTGCGCGCCAGCGCGAGCAGGTCCGTCGTGTCGATGCGCTGATCCAGCGTCGCCCAGATGAACAGGCCGCCCTCCGGCGCGGTCCAGCTCGCGTACTCGCCGAAATGCAGCTCGAGGGCCTCGAGCATCGTGTCGCGCCGTCCGCGGTAGAGGTCGTTCTGGCCCTGCACGTACTCCCGCCACCGCGGGGAGCCGTCGGCGAGGCGCTCGTTGAAGTACGCCGCGACGAACATCTGGGTAACCGGCGAGGAGCACAGGTCCGAGCCCTGTTTGCCGAGGTTCAGCTTCTCGAGCACCGGTCTCGGTGCCACCGCCCAACCGAGGCGCAGACCAGGGGCGAGGATCTTCGAGAAGGTGCCGAGGTAGATGACCAGGTCCGAGGTGCCGTTGGAGCCGACCGCCTCCGAGTCGAGCGAGTAGAGCGTCGGCAGCTCCTCGCCCTCGTAGCGCAGCAGGCCGTACGGGTTGTCCTCGAGGATCAACAGCTCTCGCTCGCGAGCCACCTCGATCAGCCGCCGGCGCCTGGGCAACGACATCGTGACGCCCGCCGGATTCTGGAAGTTCGGGACGGTGTAGATGAACTTCGGCCTCCTGCCGTCGCGCTGCAGGCGATCGAGCGCGTGCTCGAGCGCATCGATCGGCATCCCGTCGCGGTCCATCTCGATCTGCTCCACCTGTGCCTGGTACGCGCTGAACGTCGGCACGGCCCCGGGGTAGGTGGGCGCCTCGGCGACGATCACGTCGCCAGGATCGATCAGCGTCTTGCACACGAGATCGATGACCTGTTGGCCACCGGTGGTGACGATCACCTCCGACGGATCGATCCTCGTACCCTCGGCGGCCATCACCTCGGATACGCAGCTGACCGTGACGGCCATCCCTTCCGTCGGCCCGTACTGGAGCGCACGCGCGGTCGACTCGGAGGCGACGTCGGCCATCAGCCTTGCGTACAGCTCGGGTGCGAACGTCGTCGTGTCCGGCAGGCCGCCCGCAAGCGAGATGACGTCCGCGCGCTCGGTGAGCGCCATCATCTCGCGCATCGCGGAGCTTTTCATCCCGCGCGTGCGCGCCGCGAAAAGGGCCTCGTATCGCGCAAGCTCGTGCGCCGTCGCCCGGGTCCGTCGCCCGCCCGCTCCGCTGCTCGATCGCTCCATCTGACCCTGTCCTATTCGGCGCCGCGCCGCGAGGACCTCGCACGCGCTCGTGGGAGCCGGACGCGTCCTCTATCGTCCTGGCCCGACCTCGCAAGGTATCGCACCTTCACGGCCTCGCAATGCACGGCATCTTCTTCTACATTCCTCTCGGCGCCGGCCTTGCGGCCGCGTGCGGGCTGCGGCCCTACCTTCCCGCGCTGCTTGCCGGCGGCCTCGCGCGCGCGGGCGCGCTCGGTGTGAGCTTCCCCCGCCACCACTACCACTTCCTCGCCTCCGCATGGTGGCTGATCGCCGTCGCGGTTGTGCTCGCGCTCAGCTACGCGCTGCAGCTGCGGCTGGGCTCGGAGCGCTTCGAGCGTCTCGCCGGAGGGGTGATCATCGCGCACTCGATCGGCGCCGGCGCGCTTCTGTTCGCCGGGACGCTGGCGGCTCATCGCGACGCCTCCTGGCCCGGCCTGCTCGGCGGCGCGGCCGCCGCCGCGCTCGCCGCGGCGGCCGCTCGTCCGGTGCTCGCCGGTGCGCGCGCCCGCCTTCCAGACCGCAACGCGCGCGAGGCGCTGAGCATCTACCTCGACGGCGCTTCGCTGCTGCTCGCAGGGCTCATCGCGCTCGTGCATCCGCTCGGCTACGTCGCGCTCGCGCTGCTCGCGTGGTTCATCTGGCGCAGGCGCTCGCGCGCGGGCCAGAAGTACGCAGGCCTTCGGATTCTCCGGCGCTGATGCCGCCAAAGCTAGTCCTGTGCGTGATCGACGCGATGGTGCCCGCGATGCTCGAGCGCGCGATCGCCGAGGGCGTCGCGCCGATCCTCGAGCGGCTGGTCGAGAGCGGCAGCTACATCGACGACTGCATCGCAGCGTTCCCGTCGGTGACGCCGGTGTGCGCGGCGTCGATCGTGACCGGCACCGCCCAGGAGGAGCATCGCATCCCTGGCATGAACTGGTTCGATCGCAGCGAGCACCGCTACGTCGAGTACGGGTCGAGCTTTCGCGCCGCGCAGCGCTTCGGTATCGCGCGCCAGCTCACGGACACCGTATACAACTTGAACCGCGCGCATCTCGCCGCCGAGACGCCCACCGTGTTCGAGACCCTCGACGACGCGGACGTGCGCACCGCTGGGACCACCTACCTGATGTACCGCGGACGCCACCTGCACGAGCCGCAGCGCGACAGCACCCTGACGCGTGTCGCCGCCACGCTGATCCGCCATCCGGTGATGGGCCCGCGCGAGCTCTTCTACGCCGACATCTTCGCCTCGCGGCGCACCGGCTGCCGCTCGGGACTGGGCATGCCCGGCGTGCGCGACCGGCACTCCGGCTGCGTCTCGGCGCATCTCGTCGAGCACGACCTGTTTGACTTCCTGCTCCTCTCGCTGCCGGACAACGACTGGTACTCGCACAAGAACGGACCCGACTCGCAGGTCCGCTCGATCGCGGCAGCCGACCTGCAGCTTGCACGCGTGATGAACGCCGGCGGCGGCTCGGACGCGTTCCTCGAGGAGCACGCGATGATCGTGATGGCCGACCACTCGCAGGCGCCGATCGAGGACACGATCGCGTTGCAGGACGAGCTCGCCGAACTCGGCGTGCTCGGACCGGGTCGCGCCGCGGGTGCCGCCGGCGCCTCGCGGGCCACCGAGCCGCGGATCGCGGTGTGCCCTTCGCAGCGCGCCGCGATGGTTTACGCCCTGCACGAGTCCGAGCGCGACGCGATGCGCGCGTCGGTGGCGACGCGCGCGCTCGCGATCGGCGGCGTCGACCTGGTGATGTGGCTCGAGCGCGACGCGCACGACGCGCCCCGTGAGGCGGTCGTCTCGAGCCCGGCCCACGGCGAGCTGCGCTTCGCGCCGGACGGCCCCCTCGAGGACATCCGCGGCCGGCGCTGGAGCGTCGACGGTGAGCTCGCAGCGCTAGCTGCCCGGATTGAGGATGGCCGCCTGAGCACTCCCGAGTACCCCGACGCGCTCGCCCGCGTCTGGTCGGCGCTCACGTGCCCGACCTCCGGCGAGGTGCTGCTGTCGGCGGCGCCGGGCGTCGAGTTCATCGACTGGGGTCGTCAGGCGCATATCGGCGGCGGCAGCCACGGCTCGCTGCACGCGTGCGACTCGCTCGGAGCGCTGATCATGAGCGGCGTCGCGCCGCCCGAGCACCCGCCCCCACAGTGGGCGATCCGCGACGTCGCGCCACTGGTCCTGAGCCATTTCGCGAGCTAGCGAGCCCCGAGTCCCTACCCTCGCCTCGATGCGACCCTCAACCATCGTCGCGAGCGCCGTCGCGATTGCAGCGGCGGTGGCGCTCGCCTGTTCTCCCACTCCAGCGGCTGCGGCAGCGGCGAAGACGGGGCTTGGCGCGACGGTGCACTCGACCGCCAGCAAGGCCGAAGCGGGCGCTCCGATCCCGGTCGCGCTCTCCGCGATCGCTCCCAGCGGGCGCAGGCTGTCCTCCGAGCGGGTCCTCGCGATCGCGTCGGCGCTGGCGAAGATGCGCTCCGCCCGCGCCGGCTATCCCGGGTCATACGGTGGCGTCTATCTGAAGATGCCCTTCCACTGGCAGGTGAGCTTCTTCTCGCGCGACGGCAAGAAGGAGATCGGCCAGGTGATCATCGACGACCTGTCCGGTCGCGTGCTCGAACAGTGGAGCGGCTTTCAGGTCGCGTGGACGATGGCGCGCGGATACCCGGGGGCGTTCGGCAGGCACGTCAACTCGCTGTACGTGTGGCTGCCGCTGTGCGCGCTCTTCATCCTGCCGTTCTTCAACTTCCGCCGGCCGCTGTCGCTGTTGAATCTCGATCTGCTCGTCCTGCTCTCGTTCTCGGTCTCGCTCGCGTTCTTCAACCACGGCCGGATCTACGCCTCCGTCCCGCTCGCCTACCCACCGCTGCTTTACCTGCTCGCGCGGATGCTGGCTCAGCTGCGCCGCACGCGAGCGGCGCCGCCGCCGCTGCGGCTGCTCGTGCCGCCGGCGTGGCTCGCGATCGGCGTCGTCTTCCTGCTCGGCTTCCGGATCGGCCTCAACGTCACCGACGCAAACGTGATCGACGTCGGCTACGCGGGCGTGATCGGCGCGCAACGCATCGTCGCGGGCAAGCCGCTGTATCGCGGCTATCCGTCCAACAACGAGCACGGCGACACCTACGGGCCGTTCAACTACGAGGCGTACGTCCCCTTCCAGCAGATCTTCGGATGGAGCGGCTCCTGGGATGACCTGCCCGCAGCGCATGCGGCTGCGATCGCGTTCGACCTGCTTGCGCTCGTGCTGCTGTTCTTGATCGGGCGGCGCGTGCGCGGCCCGACGCTCGGTGTCGCGCTTGCGTACGCGTGGGTCTCGTACCCGTTCACGCTGTTCGCGCTCGAGAGCAACTCGAACGACACGCTCGTCGCAGCACTCGTGCTCGCGGCGCTGCTCGCCGCGAGCTACAGCTCGAGGATCGCGCTCTCGGCTCGCGGCGCGCTCGCCGCGCTCGCGGCGCTCACCAAGTTCGCGCCGCTGGCGATCGCGCCGCTGCTCGCCACGCACGGGCTGCGCGGCCTCGAGCCGCGGCGCCGTGCGATCGCGCTCGCGACGTTCGCGGCCTTCTTCATCGGCGCCGGCGCGCTCGCATTCCTGCCGGCGCTCAGCCACGGGACGCTGCACGAGTTCTATACGCGCACGATTGCCTATCAGGCGAACCGCGGCTCGCCGTTCTCGGTGTGGGGCTTATACGGCGGGCTCGGAAACGTCGAGCTGGCGGTGGAGATTGGCGCTGTCGCCCTCGCGCTCGCGCTCGCGCTGCTTCCCGGGCGCGGCGAGCTGCGGACGCTCGCGGCAGCCTGCGCCGCGGTGCTGATCGCGGCGCAGCTGGGAATCGAACACTGGTTCTACCTGTACATACCTTGGTTCTTCCCGCTCGTCATGCTCGCCCTGCTTGGGCGCTTCCGTGAACCTGCGACGCCGGCAGGGGCCGAGGCATCATCACCTGCTCTATCGAGTCGGCCCGCCGCCGCTGTGAGCAGCTGATCAGCACCCCCATCAGCCACGGATCCTCCTCGGAGGTCTCGAATCGAACCGGCATCTGGGTGCGCAGCGACTCGATAGCCTGCTCGCGCTTGACGCCGATCACGCCGCCGCGGGAGCCGGTCATCCCCACGTCGGTGATGTAGGCAGTGCCGCCCGGAAGCACGCGTGCGTCCGCGGTCGGCACGTGCGTGTGTGTGCCGACGACGCCCGTCACGCGGCCATCGAGCACCCATCCCATCGCCACCTTCTCGGAGGTCGCCTCCGCATGCATGTCGACGAGCACGTGATCGGCATCTGAGACCTCCCCGAGCGCGAGCTCCACCTCGGTGAACGCCGAGCGGCCCGCTTTCAGGAAGAGGTTGCCGCTGACGTTCACCACGCCGAGGCGCACGCCGTCGCGCTCGACCACGCAGGTGCCATGCCCGGGCTGGCTGCGCAGGAAGTTGACCGGTCGCAGGATCCGTGGCTCGGCATCGAGATACGGGTAGATCTCGCGCTTGTGGTAGGTGTGGTTGCCGAGCGTGATCACGTCGATGCCGGCAGCGAGGAGCTGTTCGGCGATCTTCGGCGTGATCCCCAGGCCGCCGGCGGCGTTCTCGCCGTTGACGACCACGAACGTCACGTCGTGGCGTTCGCGCAGCTCGGGCAGGCACTCGAGCAGCGTCTGGCGGCCGATGCTCCCGACGACGTCGCCGACGAACAGGATCGTGACCGGGTGCGCCTCCTCCGCGGCGGCCGCCTCGACCTCAGCCATACTCTGGCGATGGTGGGAGGGCAGTGACACCAGACGCTCCTGGGAACGCTCCGAGCGCAGCCCCGCCCCGCGAGGAAGAGCGCGAGCTCGCCGGCTCCTCGCGCGAGCCGCCGCCCGAGCCGCCGCGGGTCGTCGTGCCCCGCTGGGTGCAGCTGGTCATGCTGCCGCTCACGCTGCTCGCCGTGTGGGCGCTCGCGAAAGCAGCTGGGAAAGTGCTGGTCATCTTCATCGTCGCGGCGCTCATCGCTTTGATCCTCAACCCGGCCGTGTCGTGGCTGCAACGGCGACGGCTTTCGCGTGGGCTTGCGGTGCTCGCCGTCTACCTCGCATTCTTTCTCGCGCTGACGGGAGTCGGGCTTCTGCTGGTCAACCCTATCTCCAACCAGGTCGAATCGTTCGGCCATGAAGTCCCGCACCTGGTCAAGCAGGCGAACAAGTCGCTGGCCGAATTGCAGAGCACGCTCAATCATCAGGGCGTGCACGTGCACATCATCAAGCAGGGCAAAACGGCCCTGCAGACGCTCGGAGAAAAGGTCATAAAAGGGTCGAGCTCGGTCGTGTCGTTCGGAGGCGGCGTGCTCGCAGAAGCGGTCAGCGCCGGCTTCGATCTGATCCTCGTATTCGTGCTGTCGGTGTACATGCTGCTCTACGGGCCGAGCATCGGGAAGCTGATCCGCGAGCTGATGCCGGACGGAAACGGCACTCCGGCCGATGACTATCCGACGCTCGTGCAGAGCGCGGTCGCGCGCTATGTCGGCGGACAGCTGCTGTTCAGCGTGATCATGGGCCTGACGACCGGTGTCGCGCTGTACATCTTCGGCGTGCTCGGGATCTTCCCCGACGGACGCAAATACGGGGCGGCCTTCGGCATCTTCTACGGGCTGATGGAGCTGATCCCCTATGTCGGGCCGATCGTCGGTGCGCTGCCGGGGGTGCTCGTCGCGCTGTTCAACGATCCGATCTCGGCGCTGTGGGTGACGCTGCTGTTCATCGGCCTGCAGCAGCTCGAGGGGCACATCGTGGCGCCACAGATCTTCGGGCACACGCTGCGCATCAACCCGCTGCTCGTGATCTTCGCGCTGCTTCTCGGCCTGCAGCTGCACGGGATCGTCGGCGCGCTGATCTCGCTGCCGATTCTCGCGGTGCTGCGCGAGACGGCCGTCTACCTGAGCCGCCACATCACGTTCGAGCCGTGGAGCCGCGGCACGAGCGGCCTGCCGTGAGCGGCGTTCTGAGCGTCCGCGATCTCGCCAAGCGTTACGGCGATCTGCAGGCGCTGCACGAGACCAGCTTCGATCTCGCAGCCGGCGAGCTGGTCGCGGTCGTGGGACCCAACGGCGCCGGTAAGACGACGCTGCTCTCGATCATCGCGGGGGTGGCGCGCGCCAGCGCGGGCAGCGTCAACCGCGGCCCGCGCGAGGTCGGCTGGGCGCCGCAGCAGCCCGCGCTCTACACGAGGCTTTCGGTCGCCGAGAACCTCGAGCTGTTCGCGCGCCTCGAGCGCGTCTCGGACCCGCGCGCGGCGGTCGAGCGGATGCTCGCGCAGACCGGCCTGCGCGAGCGCGCCGACGAGCTCGCGGGACGCCTCTCGGGAGGCAACCGCCAGCGCGTCAACGTCGCACTCGGCCTGATCGGAGACCCGCCGGTGCTCGCGCTGGATGAGCCCTCCGCGTCGCTCGACCCCGCTCAGCGCGAGCGCCTGTGGCGGTTCATAGTCGGCCTCGCGAACGCCGGCAGAGCGGTGCTCTTCTCGACGCACAACGTCGCCGAGGCTCAGCGGCACGCGCATCGCGTGATCGTCCTCGCCGGCGGCAGGATGCGCTTCGACGGCACCCCTGCAGAGCTCTTGCTCGCGGGCGGTGAGGGCGAGCACGGCGACCTCGAGCGCGCGCTCGTGAGCTTTCTCGCCGAACCCGACGAGCCCGCGGGCGCTGTCACGTAGATGCGCTGGCTCGCGCTGAAGGATCTGCGGATCCTGTTTCGCTCGCGCCTGCTGCTGGCGCTGCTGGTCGTATACCCGGTCGCGATCGCGCTGCTGATCGGGCTTGCGATCTCCCGCAGCCCATCGCGGCCGCGGGTTGCGATCGTTGACGAAACCACGCCCGGCGAAACCGTGCAGGTGGGAAGCGAGCGCGTCAGCGTCGGACGCTACGCGCAGGAGCTCTTCAGCCAGGTCCAGGCGGTGCGCGTCGCCACGCGCGCGCAGGCACTCCAGCGCGTGCGCTCGGCCGACGTGCTCGCGGCGGTCGTGATCCCGCCCGGGATCGCCGCGCGGCTCTCGTCGGGCACCGCCCAGGGGGAAGTGCAGGTCATCTACAACGGCGACGCGCTCGAGCAATCGATCGTGCAGTCGCAGATCCGCTCGGCGCTCGCGCAGGCGAACCTCAGCTTCTCCGAACAGATCCAGCGCGCCGCTGCGAAGGCGATCGACCTGCTGCTCGCCGGGGGCGACTTCAGCGTGCTGGGATCCCCGACGAACCTCGTCGGCCTGCGCGAGATTCCCTCGCTGCTGGCGCACGTCATCGCCCATCACCCGAGCGCTTCTGACCGGGCTGCGCTCGAGCGGGTGCTCGGCTTCGCGAACTTCGCGGAGCAGAACTTGAGCGTCAGCAAGACCGTGCTCTCGACGGTCGGCCAGCCGATCAGCGTACGCAGCTCCCTGCTTCATGGCAGGCGCACCCCGCTGAACACGTTCGCGGTGGTGGTCGCGGTGAACGTCTCGTTGATGTTCGTGTGCATCCTGCTCGCAGCAGGTGGCGTCGCGCTCGAGCGCGAAGAGCACTCGCTCGCGCGGCTCGTGCGCGGGCTCGTCTCGCGTGGGGCCCTGCTCGCAGAGAAGGCGCTGCTGGCGGCGGGCTGCTCCTTCGCGGTGGCCTTCGGGATGCTCGCGGGGATCGGCGCGTTCGTGACCCTCGACTGGAGCCGGGCGGGCCTGTGGCTGGTGGCGCTCGCCTGCGGCGCGGTCGCGTTTGGCGCGCTTGGCGTCGCGATCGGCGCGCTCGCGCGCGAGGTCCGAGCCGCGTCGCTGCTCGCGTTTTTGCTCTCGCTGCCGCTCGCATTCCTGGCGCTCGTGCCGAGCGGCGCGGTGGCGCGCGGCCTGTATGACGCGATCTCGGCGATCTCGTTCGTGTTCCCCTTCAAGGCTTCGCTCCAGGTCCTCGATGCGGCCGTCAACCGTGCGTCCGGATCGATCCTCACGGGCCTCGTGCACCTGGCGCTCCTGACGCTGCTTTTCGGCGCGCTCGCGCGCGTGGGGCTGCGGCGCAGCGAATGAGCGGCGCCCGGCGACGGTAACGCTCTAACCTGCAAAGGCGATGGCCTTCCCGCAGACACGCATGCGCAGGATGCGAGCGAGCACGGCGCTGCGCGGGCTGGTGCGCGAGACGGAGCTCTCGGCAAGCGATCTGATCCTGCCGCTGTTCGTCAGCGAGAGCTGCGCCAACGGCGCCCGCGAGGAGATCGCGACGATGCCCGGAGTGCAGCGGCTGTCGCTGGCGGCCGCCACGCAGGAGGCGCAAGACGCCGCCGCTCTCGGGATCCCCGCGGTGATGCTGTTCGGGATCCCGGCCGAGAAGGACGAGCACGGCTCGGGTGCGTGGGAGGACGAGGGTGTCGTGCAGCTCGCGATCCGCTCGATCAAGGCTTCGCTGCCGGAGCTGCTCGTGGCCACCGACGTGTGCCTCTGCGAGTACACGCTTCACGGGCACTGCGGCGTGCTGCGCGCGGATGGGGGTGTGGACAACGACCAGACGGTCGAGTTGCTCGCCCGGACCGCCGTCAGCCACGCGCGCGCGGGCGCCGACCTCGTGGCGCCCTCGGACATGATGGACGGTCGCGTCGGCGCGATCAGGGAGGCGCTCGACGAGGAGGACTTCGGCGAAACGCCGATCCTCGCGTACTCTGCCAAGTTCGCCTCCGCGTTCTACGGGCCGTTCCGCGACGCCGCCGGCTCGACGCCTGCATTCGGAGACAGGCGCGGCTACCAGATGGACCCGGCCAACGGCCGCGAGGCGGTGCGCGAGGCGCTCCTCGACATGCGCGAGGGAGCCGACATGGTGATGGTCAAGCCGGCGCTCGCGTACGGCGATCTGATCAGCGCGATCAAGCGCGAGACCCGCCTGCCGGTCGCGGCCTACAACGTCAGCGGCGAGTATGCGATGGTCAAGGCCGCGGCGTCCGCGGGCTATCTGGAGGAGCGCGCGGCGGTGCTCGAGATCCTCACCTCCCTGCGCCGCGCCGGCGCCGACACGATCATCTCCTACCACTCGAAGGATGCGGCCCGATGGCTGGCAGAGCAGGGCTGAGCGACACCTCCGCGGATGCGCTGCGCGCCGGCGCGCCGACGCCGAAGATCCGCAGCCGCAAGGACGGCGCGGCGATCCCGCTGGACGACCTCGACCGCAGGCTCCTGAACCTGATGCAGGGCAGCTTCCCGATCGCGCCGCGCCCCTACCGGCACGTCGCGCAGCTGTGCGGGATCGAGGAGGAGCAGGTGATGGGGCGGGTACGCCGGCTGCTCGAGAAGCGCATCATCCGCCAGGTCACGCCGATCTTCGACACGCGCGCGCTCGGCTACTCCTCGATGCTCGTCGCTGCGAAGGTCGACCCCGATCATCCGCATCGCGCGGCGCGCGTGATCAACGAGCACCCCGGCGTCTCGCACAACTACCTGCGCAATCACGAGTTCAACCTGTGGTTCACGATCGCGACCGAGCCGGACTCGAAGCTAGGCCTGGAGGGGACGCTCGCGGTGCTCGCGCAGGAGGCCGGCGCGGAGTCGGTGCGCCAGCTGCCGACGCTCAAGCTGTTCAAGATCCGCATGGACCTCGAGATGGAGGGCGACACCGAGGCGCTGTCGCAATCGGCGCAGGCGCTTGCGCCCGTCGAGCTCGACCCCCAGCCCTACGACGAGCGCGACATCGCCGTGATCCGTGCGCTCCAGGGAGACATGCCGGTCGTCTCAGAGCCCTACGCTCCGGCGGCAGCTGCGCTTGGAATGAGCAGCGAGCGCTTCCTTGATCATCTCGCGGCGATGCAGGAGCGCGGCCTGCTGCGTCGCGTCGCGGCGATTCTCTATCACCGTCGCGCGGGCTTCTCGGCGAACGGCATGGGCGTGTGGAAGGTGCCCGAGCAGCGGATCCCCGAGGTCGGCGCGGCGCTGGCTGAAGGCGATGTGCGCGCTGTCGGGGGTCCAGGTGGGGCTGGAGAACGAGCCCTCGCCGCAGCAGCTGCCCCCGACCCCGTCGACGGCGTCGATCGCCCCGGTGGCGACCGTGTAGACCAGCAGGTAGTGGTCCGGCGAGCTCGGGAACGAGTCGCTGTAGTAGGCGATCCGGGTGCCGTCGGGC
>JAXDGS010000054.1:0-31531 GCA_034664905.1 Solirubrobacteraceae bacterium
CTGAGAACACGGCTCGGTAGTGCCTGTGGGGAAGCTGCGCGTCCTCAAACCGCGCGTTCACAAACTCCAGCTCTCCAGAGCCTTCCAGGTTTTGCTCGGCGAGCGATATCAGGTGCTGCCCTGGGTCCAGTGCCGCTACGTGAAGGCCCCGAGCGACAAGACTGCGCGTCAGCTGACCGCTACCGCACCCGAGCTCGAGCACCCGATCGCCGCTCCCGATTCCGGCGACCCGGCATGCATCAGCGATGAGCTCGTCGGGATACGTCGGACGGCTGCGGTCATACTCAGCCGCCACCTCATCAAAGACCCTGCCGTAGCGCCGTGCGGAAGCTGTCGCCATGCCCGCAACGTACTGTTTCCTGCCGACGAGGCTGCTCTTATCCGCTCGGCCTCGAGATTGCCTCCTCGATCTCGACCTTGGTGAGCGATCCCGGTTGCACACCCTCGTTGGCCGCCCGGAGCGCCAAGTCCGTGAGCGCCCGATTGACTGGAGTGCAAATCCGGTGCAGGCGTCCGAGGAGCACGATCTCGCCGTTGAGGTAGCCGGTCTCGATACCGCGGCTTTCGCGGGCGAGGCTCTGCCATGACGATCCTCCGCTGCGCGCTTGTCCGTCCACTGGGCGCAGTTCCTCATGACCCTCAGCCCGCTGCGCGATCTCCTCCCGGCTGGCGTAGTCGATGCCGGCGGCGGAGTAACAGTCCAGTGCCTCCTCGCGCGCGCGACGCACAAGCTCTCCGCCCCGAGCCTCTGGCCCCAGCAGCGCCTCAACGGCGTTGGCCAGATTCGACAGCAGCTTTCCGTACTTCCAGCGCATGATCTCGCGATCCACCCGTGAGGCAAACCCCGAAGCCCGTAAATCGGCCGCGATCGCCTCGGCACGCTCGTCTGATCCGCGTGGCACACGACCAAGGTCAAGCACGCCGAGCGTCGGTGCCGAGAAGACCTGGATCACGCCGGGCTCGAGAAGCTGGGCAGATACATAGACGAACATCCCGTATACGCGCTCAAAGCGGCGCAACGCCAGGCGCTCGTTCTCGACGCCGTTTTGCGCGCAGACCATGGTCACATCCGGGTCCGCCGCCCTTGTCAGCTCGTCGAGCGCCGGGGCGGTGTCCTGGCTCTTCATCGCCAGCAGCACGACGTCGTCGGTCGTGAGCTTGATCTCTCGCGGGGAGCCGACAGCTTGCAGCGCGGACCGCCGCTCGACCTCAGGGGTCTGAAGCGTTAGTCCGTGCGCTTGCACCGCCTCGAGCTGTTGGCCGCGCGCGATCAGCACGACCTCACACCCAGCCTGATGAAGCTCGGCGCCAATCGCGCCGCCGATCGCTCCCGCCCCGTACACCACGTAGCGCATGAGCGCACTATGCCGAACGCCAGTCCAGCGCTCGTGCGCGCACTATTCACGCGACAGCTCACAGGTACGCTCCCCGCTCGACGCTCGCGGCCTTCTGCGAACCTTCCTGCGTGGCTGGAGTCGTGATCGTCGAGGTCCTACGAACGCCGGGGCTTCACGCAGGCAACAGAGATCCTCCGACCGGGCGGACCCCCTACATGGTGGCTACGCAGACCCCCGACGCACCCTCCGTTGCGTCATCAGCCATTGCGACGCGCCGTGCAGGGATGACATGATCACACCGATGTGGGGTGACTTGGCGCCGCGCCTTGAAGGTGAGCTCGTGGTGCTCGAGCCATTGCGTCGCGATCACCTCGACGCGTTATTCGAAGCGGCGCGGCCGCTCGAGATCTGGGAGTTCTGGCCGTTCAATCCGGCGAGCGATCGACGTCGGTTTGAGGAGTGGCTCGACGAAGTCCTTCGCGCCGTGGCAAGTGGCACCGAGGCGCGGTTTGCCACGCTTGACGCACACACCGAACGCCCCATCGGTAGCACCAGCTTTTGCACCCTGCGGCCAGAGCACCGCGGATTGGAGATCGGCTGGACCTGGCTCACGCCGAGTGCGTGGGGTACCGGTGCCAATGCGGAGGCCAAGCTCCTCCAGCTCCGTCACGCGTTCTCCCATCTCGGCTGCGAGCGCGTGGAGTTCGAAACGGACGAGCTCAACATTCGCTCCCGGCGCGCGCTCGAAGCGCTGCCCGCGCAGTTCGAGGGAGTGCTCCGCGATCTCAAGCTGCTGCCCGACGGTCGCAGGCGAAGCTCAGCGATCTACTCAATCCTCGCGCGCGAGTGGCCGGCTGTCGAGGAGCGTCTGCAACACCGAGTTCGAGAGGCTGTCGATCGCCGATCGCTGTGACGTGGCACCGCTAATTTGCTCGAGCTGTGGATCGGGCACGGACAGTTACGCTACGAGCGATGCAGTAGGGTCCTACAACACTTCAATTTGGGGGTTTCGCACATGAGCAGCGATGTAACGCCGCCGTCACGAGATTCCGCTGCGACGCCCTCAAGCGACGACCGCCAGCTTGACTTTCACCCGGGCATGGACATGCGGTGGGAGGTCACACGCAGCGCCGCGGACACCGCCGGAGAGCTGTTCGAGGCGACGAACTGGCTTGGTCCCGAGTTGGTTGGTCCGCCTGTGCACGTACACCCGACCGCAGAGGAGAGCTACGAGGTGATCGAGGGAGCTCTCGATGTCTGCCTCGGCGGCGAATGGAAGACGGTCCGAGCCGGCGAGTCGGCAACGGCGCCCGCGGGCGTCCCACACACGCTTCGCAACTCAAGTGGGGAGCCGGTGCGCATCGTCAACATCCACCGCCCAGCCCTGCAGTTCGAGTCCTTCTTTCGCGAGATGCAGTCACTCATTCACCAAGGCAAGATCACGCACCTCCCGCCGAAGGAGCCTCGCTCGGCGATCTACGTCGCAATGCTGTTCGGCAAGTATCCGCACGAGATCCGAGCTACGAAGCCCCCGAACGGAGTGTTCAAGGCTCTCGCCCTCGTCGGTCGCACGCTTGGCTTCAGGCTCGAGCCCTGACGGGTCCGCTCGCGGGCACTCGAGCCTGGCATATCAGCAAGAAGGCGCTTTGTGGGCGGGGATCTCTAGGCCTGCTGCGCGCAGTTAGCGCATGACCTCCGACTGCCCCGGAGATGCTATGGGCGAGACCCAGGGGTCTCGCCCAATCACTGCCCTAGTTGGCCCCGACGACCTTGAAGCTCTGGCTGACGAAGATGTGGTGCGGCCAGTTGACGCCGATGTTGTGGACCTCGTACTTGCCGTTGCTCAGCTTCACAACACGGTCGACAACGCCTCCCGGGTAGGCGGCCAACGCAGCTTCAGTCGCTTTATTCGCTGCCGTTCCGCTGACGATCGTGCCGGACCCCTGACTGTAGTTCGCTGGGATCTGACCGACCTGCTTTGACGTGGACTGTGCACCGCGCTGGAACGGGACCACCCCTGCCGCCGAGGGAGTCCTAGCTCCGCCGACGGCAGTCGTTTGCACGACGACCTTGCTGGCAGTGATGATCGTTCCGCTGGTCGTGCCAAGTACGAGGACGTTCTCGCCTTTCTTGATGGCACTCGCCGAGCTCGAGCTTGTGCCCTTCTGGTATTTCGTGGAGGACGCCTTCTTGATGGTCACCTTCTGACCCGCTGAAGTCGATATTGTGAAGCTCGCGTTGGACACGCTGTCGACGGTGCCGGATGATCCCCCTGCGGCCGGTCCAGACCGAGCGTTGGATCCCCCGCTGCCGGGGAAGCGTTGCCCTGAGGTCGCCGAGGTTGAGGACGCTGTCGTAGCGGTGCCTGAGCCGGTATTGGCGGTTGCGCCGACGATGCCGTAGGCACCGCCCCCAATCGCGATGGCGGTGGCGCCGATGGCGAGGAGCTTGGTGAGCTTGCGGGAAAACATGGGATCACTTCCTTCGTTCGGGGGGATACACCGAGCCTCGCAATCCACGCTGGGACTCCTCCACGAGGAGGCTGGGACATTCCTGAGAGAGCGTCGGCTAACACCGCCGGGCGCCGTGGCTTCGAGCTCATGTTGTTTCGCCCGGCGGGGTGTTTGAGACGTCCTCATTACGCTCCGTTCAAGTCTGGGCGGGTTGGTACCGAGGTTCCGATCGACATGTGGCGGGCTCCCGACTCGGGCGTCCGCCGCCCGGGCCGGGAACGCCGCTGGCGGGTCTAGTGGATCGGAATGACTCCTTTGATCGTGAACCTCTGGGACTGACAAGTTGAGTATCAGCCGCGGGGTTTAGCGTGGGATCCGCATTCCGTTAGAAGTCGCTGTGAACCGCGAGCCCGCACGCGAAGCAGCCGCGCGACTACTCTGGATGCGCCTCTCGGTCGCGAGACGATCGATATCGCGTCGCTCGATCGTGCCGGCCGTCGCTCGTGGTTTGGGTCGGACGATTTTCTTCGCTGAAAAATGCGCCCGAATGGACTCGAACCATCACGGGGAAATCTCCCCACAAGGCCCTCAACCTTGCGCGTCTACCAATTCCGCCACGGGCGCAGGCCGGCCGAGTATAGCCCCGCGCCGCATGGCGTCCTCGCACCTGAGCTGCAGCGCTTGCATCCGTCCTGAGGCGCCGCTACAGTGCGAACACATGTTCGTCGAACGGCATATTCCATCCAAGCAGGGGGTCACGCAGGCATGGATCTGACCAAGCGCCAGCAGGAGATCTTCGACTTCATCCGCAAGTACTCCGCGAAGTACGGATATCCGCCGACCGTGCGAGACATCGGCAAGGCGGTTGGGCTCGCGTCCTCCTCGACGGTGCACGCGCACCTGGCGAACCTCGAGAAGATCGGACTGCTGCGCCGCGATCCATCGAAGCCCCGCGCGATCGAGCTGTTGGACAGGGCGGTCGGCAGCGCGGTCGAGAGCGTGCGTGGGATCGTGCGATCCGAGGGGCTTCCGCTGCTCGGGTCGGTCGCCGCGGGGCAGCCGATCCTCGCCGAGGAGAACATCGAGGAATACGTCTCGGTGCCGGATATCGCCGGTGGCGATGACGGCGCCTACCTGCTGCGCGTTCGTGGCGACTCGATGAAGAACGCCGGGATCCTCGAAGGCGACTATGTGGTCGTGCGCCCCCAGGAGACCGCCGAGAACGGCGAGGTGGTCGTCGCGCTGCTCGGCGAGGAGGCGACCGTGAAGCGCTTCTTCCGCGAAGCCGACCATGTGCGGCTGCAGCCTGAGAACGAGGCTCTGGAGCCGATCCGCAGCAAGGAGGTCAAGGTGCTCGGCAGGGTCGTCGGCGTGCTCCGGTCAGTCTGAGCTCACCCGCCTGGGCCAACGTGGGCGGCGGGCGTCGCGCGCCTCTTCACAACATGCCTCTCGCGCGATACCTTGGGGATGCAGGTCAGGCAGCCGCGGAGGTCGATGACCTTCGAGGAAAGTCCGGACATCAAAGGGCAGGGTGGTCGAGAGATCGACCCGGGGAAACCCGCGGGAAAGTGCCACAGAAACAAACCGCCTACGTCCGCCGTCCCACGTGAACGGCGGGCCGGCAAGGGTGAAATGGTGCGGTAAGAGCGCACCAGCGCCGCGGTGACGCGGCGGCTGGGCAAACCCCACCCGATGCAAGGCCAAACGGGACCGCTTGAAGGTGACCCGCCGAGGTCCAGGTAGGCCGCTCAGATGGATGGCTGCTCAACGACAGGATCCGGCTTATCGATCTGCTAAGGAAAAGCCCCGCTCCGGCGGGGCTTTTCTACGTCGCGAGCCAGAGCCGCCGCAGTCCCGCCGCGGGAGCCGGGCCTCCCGCGGCTGTGCGGACGCCTGGCCGACAGCCGTGTTGCGCAGCCACGATAGGCCATGACTCTTGCTCTGCTGCTGCGTGACCGATACATATGCGTAATGGAAGCGCGCGCAAGATCGGCGTCCCTGGGCTCATCGAGCGCCGGTGGGCTGTCTCCCGGGTTCGCACGGATCAACGAGGAGCGCCTCGCGCGGATGGTCTCGCGCGGGAGCGAGCACGCGTTCGCGGCCCTCTACGAGCGCTATCACCAGCCCCTTTACCGCTACAGCCGCTCGATCGTGCAGGACGACGCGGACGCGCAGGACGTACTTCAGTCGACCTTCGCCTCAGCGCTCGTGGCGCTGCGGCGCGGTGCCCGCGATGCACCGCTGCGCCCATGGCTGTTCCGCATCGCCCACAACGAGGCGATCTCCCTGATCAGGCGCCGCCGCCCGTCGGTGGAGCTCTCGCAGGTCATTCTCGAGGGTGCGCCGTCGGCCGCCGATCAGGCCAACCAGCACGACAGGATCTCGCTGCTGATGGCCGACCTCGCGGCGCTGGGTCACCGCCAGCGCAGCGCGCTCGTGATGCGCGAGCTGAGCGGCCTCTCGCACAAGGAGATCGCGCTCGCGCTCGATACCTCGGAGAGCGCCGCAAAGCAGGCGATCTTCGAGGCGCGCCGCACCCTGCTGGAGTTCGCGGAGGGTCGCTCGATGGCATGTGAGGAGATCCGCAGGGCGCTGTCGCACGACGATCGGCGCATGCTGCGCTCGCGGCGTGTACGCGCGCATCTGCGTGACTGCGGCGGCTGCAGGTCATTCGCCGAGGCGATACCTGCGCGAAGCGCAGACCTGCACGCGCTCGCGCCACCGCTCGCCCCGCTCGCCGCGGCTGCGCTCGCGCGCAGCCTCTTCGCCGGCTCAGCGCATGCCGGTCACAGCGGTGCGCTCGCGGCGGCCGCAGCCGGCAAGTCGACTGGCGCTTTGCTCGCTGCGAAGACGCTCATCGGCGTAGCGATGCTCTCGACCGCCGCGATCGGCACAGCCGAGGTGCTGCGCACGCCGGCCCACAGTACCCACCGCCGTGGCGCGAGCTCGCGAGCGCACCATCACTCGCGCGGCACCGCGGCGCACGCGCGCACGCGCGTCCACGCGCGCAAGGGCCCAAGCCGAGTGCTCGGCGTGCCCGCCGCGCGCACGCTTTCCTCGCCGGCGACAGGCGTGCTCCTCGGCACATCGATCGCGTCTGCTTCCCACAAAGCTCACGCGGAACCTGCTCGCCGCGGCAGCCATGGCCTCGGTGCGCAGTCGAAGCGCAGCTCGCCGACACAGCGCGCGAGCGCACGCTCGCACACGAAGGAAACACAGCGCGCGCATCCGAGCCCGACCCCCACCTCGCCGGCGGGCAAAGGTCCAAGCGCCACATCGCCAACCGAAGCGGGCGGGCTTAAGGCGCACACCCCCACACGCGAAGGATCCGGCGCGGCGCCGGGCGCCGGTGCGACTACGCCCGCGCCCCCGACATCCGTCCAGGTTCCGGTCGGCGGCGAACATACCCGCTGACCTTCGCCCGCCGCGTGCGTTGTCAGGGCAGTGAAGCGACAACGATCAGGAGGCAGACGATGAACCCAGCCAAGCTCCTAGGTGCCGGTGCGACCGCGATGGTGCTGCTCGTAGCGTCCCCCGCGCTCGCGCTCCCGGGCGGAGTGCCCGACCACGGCGCCGCGAGCGGCTCCCACGCGCAGTCACACACGGTCGCGACGACACCGTCGACGACCGCGCCCACCACGACCACGCCCGCGCAGGCCAAGGCCTACGGCGTTCTCTGCCAGAACCAGAAAGAGAGCAAAAAGCACGTCGCAGGTCAGAAGGGCACGCCGTTCAGCCAGTGCGTCGTAGCGCTGGCGAAACTCGCAAAAGGCGAAGTCCACAGCACCTCAGCGGCCTGCAAGAGCGAGAGCAAAAAGCACGTCGCCGGTCAAAAGGGCACGCCGTTCAGCCGCTGCGTCTCCGCTGCGGCCAAGCTTCACAAACACTGACGCGTCAGATCTCCAGGTGCGGATAGCGCTCGGCCACGAGCTCGCGGTAGCGGTCGTAGATCGGCTTGGTGACAGGAATCAGCTGCAGTGCAGCTTTGATGTCACCGCCGGTCTTGATCCGCCCGCGGGCGACGGCCAGCGCGATGTTCTCGCGGCCCTGGAAATAGCGGTTTGCGGTCTCGGAGCTCATCGTCATCCGCACCCGCGGCGACCACGCGACCTCGTCCGTCCACTCCCAGTAGATGTTCGCGGGCTCATCGCGCTGGCCCGCACGCACGTTCATCACTAGGTCAAGGTCGGTGAACTCGAAGCGCTGCGGGACGTCGGCGTCGCGCAGCTTCGGGCCCATCCCAGGATCCTCGCTCATCATCGTGAAGACGCGGTCCATGACCTCACGAAACTCCTTGGTGGATGTGAATGGGCTGGCCATCTGCGTGCCTCGTTGAGCGCGCGAGCGTGTCATGCAACCGCGAGCGTTCGCTCAGTCCGGCTTGTGCTCCTCGTCCGCCTCGCCATAGGTCAAATCGCTCGGCTCGCCCTGCGCCTGCGCGTCCTGCATGATCTTCTCCGGCGAATGCTCATCGCCGTGGGAGGCGTGTTCGATCAGTTCCTCCTCTGCGAGCTCGAAGCCCTCGGACTCTCCGCCTCCCGCCTCCTCCACCGCGCGGCGCGATTCGCGGCGAAGCTGCTCCAGCTTCTCGATGCGCTCGTCAGACGTCTCCTCCATCCCTGCAAGCGTACCCCTCTGTGCGCAGAAGATGCGCGATCTTGCGGCCAAGAGCTCGCGCCGCGCTGCGCCGCGGACTTGCAACCGGCAGACGCGAGCCCGTGCTCAGGAGTGCAGCTGCGCGCGCGCGTCCTCGACCAGCGAGCTGCCGCGCTTGAGCTCCTCGAGCGCCGCGAACATCGCGTCGAACTCGCAGTCGACCTTCGCCGGCCACGGCTTCGGCGGATGATCGTCGAGCGTCTTCAGCCCGTTGCCGGTGACGATCGCCACCACCGTCTCGTCGGGCGCGAAGCGGCCCGCCGCGACGAGCTTCTCGAGCACCGCGATCGTGGTGCCACCCGCGGGCTCGGTGAGGATGCCCTCGGTCGCAGCGAGCAGGTCGATCCCCGCGAAGATCTCGGGATCGCTGGCGAACGCCGCGGTTCCCCCGCGTTTGAGCACAGCGTCGATCACCAGGTAGCCGTCGCCGGGTGCGCCGATCGCAAGCGAGTGCGCAGCGGTCTCCGGCGTCACCGCGTGGATCTCCGCCTCCTCCGCGAGGATCGCGGTGGCGATCGGGTTGCAGCCGCTCGGTTGCGCGATGTGGATCTGCGTCAGCGCCGTCTCCGAGAGGCCGAGCAGATCGAGCTCTCCCAGCCCCTTGTGAAGCCGCGATGAGAGCGTGCCGCCGGCCGCCGCGGTGACGATGTGCTCTGGCGCTCGCCAGCCGAGCTGCTCGACGATCTCAAACGCCGCGGTCTTCGCTCCCTCGGCGTAGAACGGGCGCAGCGTGATGTTCGCGAAGTCCATCCCCGTCGCTTCCGCGAGCTCGCGGCAGCGACGGTTGGCCTCGTCGTAGTTGCCCTCGACCTGGCACACCTTCGCGCCGAGCGCAGCGCACGCGCGCGCCTTCGTCTCCTCGAGGCGGTTGGGATAGAACACGTATGAGTCGACGCCCGCCTTCGCCGCGAGCGCCGCCACGGCGGTGCCGACGTTGCCGGTCGAGACGCACCCCATCTCCGTCTTTCCGCGCTCGAGCAGTCGTGCCACCGACATCGAGACCACGCGGTCCTTGTAGGAGAGGCTCGGGCGGCAGGTCGAGTCGTCCTTCAGATAGAGGTTGCCGAGGCCGAGCTCGGCACCGAGGCGCTCGGCGCGGATCAGCGGCGTGAAGCCCGAGTAGCGCCCGACGCGCGCCTGCGCAGAGGCGTCCACGATCGGCAGCAGCTCCTCGAAGTGCCAGATGTTCTGCGGGCGCTCGGAGCTGTGCACCTCCTTGAAGTGCCTTGCCGCGAGCTCGTAGTCGTAGACGACGTCCAGCCCCTTGCCGCAGTCCGGACACGCGAACACCGTGCTCTCCAGCGGATAGTGCTTGGAGCAGCGATGGCACGCGAGGCCGGTCGCGCACGAGCGCGTCCGCTGGCCCTGCTCGGGAGTCTGGGCGGTCGGTGTGCTCATGCGGCCACCTGGAACGATACGACGGGCCACGGCATCGGTGCATCGGGCTGCTCGCCGGCGAGCTCCATCCACAGCTCCTCCGCCATGTGCGGAGCGAATGGCCCGAGCAGCTGTGCAAGCAGCGTGAGCGCCTCGATCAGCGCCTCGTGGTCCGCGGGACCGAGCGCGCCCTGGCGCGCGATCACGCGTTTCTCGAAGTCCTTGATCCGGTCGAACAGGCGCATCACGTTGCGCACCGCGCTGTGCATCTCGAGCTCGCTGAGCTCCTCGGTGATCTTCTCGACCGCCGTCTCGGTCCATTTCGACAGGCGCAGCCGCAGATGCTCGCTGGTGTCCGCGACCGGCTCGCCCTGCTCTGCGCCGTGCGGCGCCTCAGCGCGCTTGCGCAGCGAGTACTCCCACACCTGCGTGAGGAACCTGTGGCAGCGCAGCACCGCCGAGTCGCTCCAGTTCAGCGAGCGCTGCGGGCGCGCCGCGTACAGGACCGCGAGGCGCACCGTGTCCGCACCGTAACGCTCGAGGAGTTCGTCGGGATCAACCACGTTGCCGAGATGCTTGCTCATCTTGCGCCCGTCGCGGATGACCATCTCGTGAAACAGGCAGCCTGCGAACGGCTCGCCATCGGCGAGGAACGCGAGCGGGCCGATGTCGCGTAGCGCCTTTGTCACGATCCGCTGGTCGAAGACGAAGCTGCCGCTGTCAGAGCCCGCGACGAGTCGCTCGGAGGGAAGCCAGCGGCGCAGGTCCGCCAGCGCGAGGATGTCTGTCAGCGGCTGCTCGCGCGCCTCGGCCGGCACGCACGCGGGGATCCACAGCCAGAGCGAGTCGAAGTGGCAGTCGAGCGTGTCGGTCTCCCGCCGCGCCGGCCCACCGCAGCGCGGGCAGGATGTCTGCACCCAATCCGCCAGCTCCGCCAGCGGGTTGCCGGCACCCGTCGGGCGGATATCGAGAGGCAGCAGCACCGGCAGCTGCTCCTCTCCGAGCGGCACCGTGCCGCAGGCGTCGCAGTAGACGATCGGGATCGGCGTGCCCCACGAGCGCTGGCGGGAGATCGTGAAGTCAAACGCGCGGTAGCGGACAGCCGCTCGCACCGGCGCCGGGGACCCGCCGCTTCCATCGGTGCCGTCCCGCGCGGCGTCCTCGGCCGCGCCGTCGGAGATCGTCTCCCGCGCGAGCGGATCGACCTCGATGCCGAGCCGGCGCGCGATCAGCTCATCCGCATGGTCGTGCGCGGGGATCGCGAGCACCGCGGTGACGCCGAAGCGCGAGTCCACGAGCGGCGAGATCAGGACCGGCAGTGGCGCTCCCGCGGGCCCACCAACGACACAGCCGGTGTCGAGCAGCGGGACCGTGTCGGCCTCGCGCGCGCTGCGCTCCCAACCGCCGGATCGCAGCTGCTCGAGCTGCTCGGCCACCGCCGGCTCGCGGGCCCACTCCTCCACGTCTGGGTGCCGCGGCGATATCAGCACCATGCGCGCGTCGGCGAGCGCGTCTGCGTGGGGCGTGAACACCGTGAGCGCGCGCCCGTCGCTCGCTTGCAGGTCGAGCTCGACGCCGTCTACGCGCCCGAGCACGTAGCGCTGGCTCGCAAGCGAGACCTCATCCCAGACGCCGCCCGCCTCGAGCTCTGCGAGGCGCGCGTCGTTCTCCTGTAGATAGGAGCTGATCCGCAGGTACCACTGTGGAAGCTGCACGAGCCGCACAGGACCGTGGCAGCGCCAGCAGGTGCCTCCGGCCTCGACCTGCATCGATGCGAGCGTCGTCTGGCAGCTGTCGCACCAGTCGACGCTCGCGGTGCCGCGATAGATCAGGCCGGCGTCGAGCAGCGTCAGGAACAGCCACTGCGACCAGCGGTACATGACCGCGTCGGAGGACAGGAACGAGCGCTCCCAGTCGAGCGAGAAGCCGAGGCGCTCGAGCTGCCCGGTCATGTGCTGCGCGCAGCGCTCGACCCAGTCGCTCGGCGAGAGGCCCTCGGCGATCGCGCCGAGCTCTGCCGGGAGGCCGAACGCGTCGAAGCCGAAAGCGAACAGCACCGCATCGCCACGCGCGCGGCGGAAGCGCGCGTATGCGTCGCCGATCGAGTAGCTGCGCACGTGGCCGATGTGGATGTTCCCCGACGTGAACGGCGCGGAGGGCTTTATGTAGATGTGCGGCCGCTGCTCTGCGAGCGATGGCGTCCGGAATGCATCGCGCTCCTTCCATGCGTCCCGGCGGCGCTGCTCGATCGCGTGCGGCTGATAGCCGTTGCGTGGATCCTCACCCATACAATCGAGCATAGTGGAGGCCTGAAGCACCGCCATTGCTATGCTCAGAGCCACTTGGCCGCCGTCATCGACATTGCCCGCGCGGCGCTCAGCCGACCATCCTCCGGCCCCGCCCTGCGCGGGGTCTTCTTGTCCGCGCGCACTGTAAGGATTCAAAGATGGAGATAGAGATTGGACGCGGCAAGAAGGCCCGTCGGGCCTACGGCTTCGACGACATCGCGATCGTGCCGTCGAGGCGCACGCGGGACCCCGACGACATCGACATCTCCTGGAAGCTCGGCCCCTACCAGTTCGAGCTGCCGATGCTCGCCGCCGCGATGGACGGCGTCGTCTCGCCGCACACCGCGGGGATCATCGGCCGGCTCGGCGGCCTTGCGGTGCTCAACCTCGAGGGCATATTCACGCGCTATGAGGACGCCGACGCCGAGCTCGAGCGGATCGCCGCGCTGCCGAAGGAGATCGCCACGCGCGAGATGCAGGAGATCTACCGCGAGCCCGTCAAGCCCGAGCTGATCGCGCGGCGCATCGCCGAGATCAAGGAGCAGAAGGTCGTCGTGGCCGCCTCGCTGACGCCCCAGCGCGTCCTCAAATATCACGAGGTCGCGATGGAGGCAGGCCTCGACGTGCTCGTCATCCAGGGGACCGTCGTCTCCGGCGAGCATGTCTCGACGGTCTCCGAGCCGCTGAACCTCAAGGAGTTCATCCCCACGCTCGACGTGCCGGTCGTCGTAGGCGGTTGCGCCTCCTACCACACCGGGCTTCACCTGATGCGCACCGGCGCCGCCGGCGTGCTCGTCGGCGTCGGCCCGGGCGCCGCGTGCACGACGCGGGGGGTGCTCGGGATCGGCGTGCCGCAGGCGACCGCGATCGCCGACGTGGCGCACGCGCGCTCGACGCACATGCTCGAGACCGGCGAGTACTGCCAGGTGATCGCCGACGGCGGGATGCGCAACGGGGGTGACGTCTCCAAGGCGATCGCGCTCGGCGCGGACGCGGTGATGATCGGCTCGCCGCTGGCGCGCGCGTACGAGGCGCCGGGACGCGGCTTCCACTGGGGCATGGCGACGTTCCACCCGACCCTTCCGCGGGGAGCTCGTGTGGCGACCGCGCAGAACGGGACGCTCGAGGAGATCCTCGTCGGCCCCGCGCGCGAGAACGACGGCACCTTCAATGTGTTTGGTGGCCTGCGCACATCGATGGCGACCTGCGGCCACAAGGATCTCGCGGAGTTCAACCGCGCCGAGGTCGTGGTCGCCCCCGCGCTCCAGACCGAGGGCAAGGCGTTGCAGCGCGACCAGGGCGTGGGCATGGGTGCGATTAACGGGAAGGTCGCCGCCCTCGTCAATGAGTGACGGCTCCTCGTCGCCGAGCACGGCCGGCGCTGCAGGTGCCGCCGCCGCCGGCGGCGTGCTCGAGCGCTCGCCGGATCTCGGCACGCTCGCCGAGGCTCTGCCGGCGGCGCCCGCCGGCGCGATGACGACCCCCGCGGAGGCGGTGCTGGTCCTCGACTACGGCGGGCAGTAATCGCAGCTGATCGCGCGCAGGGTGCGTGACTGCGGCGTGTTCAGCGAGCTGCTCGCGCATCACACGCCGGTCGAGCAGATCGCCGCGCGCAAGCCGCGCGGCATCATCCTCTCCGGCGGCCCCGCGTCCGTCTACGCGCAGGGCGCCCCCGCGCTCGACCGCCGGCTGCTCGAGCTCGGAGTGCCTGTGCTGGGCATCTGCTACGGGATGCAGCTGCTCGTGCACGAGCTCGGTGGGCGCGTCGAGCAGGCGGAGGTCGGCGAGTTCGGGCGCTCCGAGCTGCACGTGCTCGACGCCGGTGTGCTGCTGCGCGGCCTGCCCGATGAGCAGACGTGCTGGATGTCGCACCGCGACACCGTGTTCGAGCCGCCGCCGGGCTTCACCGCGCTCGCGTCCTCGAGCGCATCGCCCGTAGCGGCGGTCGAGAATCGCGAGCGCGACATCTACGGCATCCAGTTTCACCCGGAGGTCGTCCACACGCCGTACGGGCAGGAGATCCTCACGCGGTTTCTGAGCGAGGTGTGCGGCTGCGCGCGAACGTGGTCCGCGGCGTCGATCGCCGAGGAGCAGATCCGGCGCATCCGCGAGCAGGTGGGGGACGGGCGCGTGATCTGCGGCTTGTCGGGTGGCGTGGACTCCTCGGTCGCTGCGCTGCTCGTGCATCGCGCGGTCGGCGAGCAGCTGACCTGCGTATTCGTCGATCACGGCCTCATGCGCAAGGACGAGGGCGAGCAGGTCGTGAGCACGTTCCGCGACACGTTCAAGGTTCCGCTGGTCGCGGTCGACGCCGAGACGCGCTTTCTCGCGCGGCTCGAGGGGGTCATCGAGCCGGAGGCGAAGCGCAAGGCGATCGGTGCCGAATTCATCAGGGTCTTCGAGGAGGAGGCCGCCAAGCTCGCCGGTGACGGCGAGCAGGTGCGCTTCCTCGTGCAGGGAACGCTCTACTCCGACGTGATCGAGTCCGGCGGAGGCACCGGCGCCGCGACGATCAAGTCCCACCACAACGTCGGCGGCCTGCCGGAGGATTTGCAGTTCGAGCTCGTCGAGCCGCTGCGCGCGCTGTTCAAGGATGAGGTGCGCGCCGTCGGCGCCGAGCTCGGCCTGCCCGAGCGCCTCGTCTGGCGCCAGCCGTTCCCCGGCCCGGGGCTCGCGATCAGGATCGTCGGCGGAGAGGCGACCAAGGAGCGCCTCGACGTGCTGCGCGAGGCCGATCACATCCTGCAGGATGAGATCCGCCGGGCCGGCCTCTACCGCGAGCTGTGGCAGTCGTTCTGCGTGCTCCCCGATATCCGCACCGTCGGCGTGCAGGGCGATGAGCGCACCTACGGGTACGTGGTCGTGGTGCGCGCGGTCACGAGCGATGACGCGATGACAGCCGACTGGGCGCGGCTTCCCTATGACCTTCTCGAGACGATCGCCTCGCGCATGATCAACGAGCTGCGGGAGGTCAACCGCGTCGTGCTCGACATAACGTCGAAGCCGCCCGGCACGATCGAGTGGGAGTGAAGCGAGCGCCGTCCCGCGCCGCCGATCGCCTATCATGTGCCACCCGCCGCGCGATCAACGCGTGGCCTTTTTCACGCCATGGCTCCCTCGATGAGGACATACACCGCAAGGCCCACCGACCGCGAGCGCAACTGGCTTCTGGTCGACGCCAACGGACAGACGCTCGGTCGCCTCGCCACGCAGCTCGCCGACATGCTGCGCGGTAAGCGCAAGCCGACGTACACGCCACACATCGACACCGGCGACTTCGTCGTCGTCGTGAACGCCGAGAAGGTGCACGTGAGCGGCAACAAGCGCGCAGACAAGCGCTACTACCGTCACTCCGGATATCCCGGCGGACTGCGTTCGCGCACCTTCGAGGAGATGCTCGCCAGGCGCCCGGAGGAGATCATCAGGCTAGCGGTCAAGGGCATGATGCCCCGCAACCGGCTTGCGCGCAAGCAGATCACCAAGCTGAAGATCTACGCCGGCCCGGAGCACCCGCACGTCGCCCAGAAGCCGCAGACCGTGGAGATCGAGACCTGATGGCAGACGACGAGCAGCGCGAGGACGGCGCCGAGCAGGATCCCGCCGCCGGTGGCGAGACCGACGCCCCCGAGGCCGAGCGCCACGCGGTTCCCTCCGAGGAGGCCGCTGAGATCGCGGCGGTGGCCGAGGACGCGCCGCTCGAGGCGCTGCAGGAGGCGCATGACGCGGGCACGGAGAAGCACGAGCCGCTACCGGACGTCGCCCCCGGCGGCGAGGGCCATGCGGTGCCGAGCGACGAGGCGATGGAGATTGCTGGCGTCGCCGAGGACGCTCCGCTCGAGGCAGCACAGGAGGCCGCGGATCGCGCCGCCGAGTCGCAGCCCGCGGCGAGCGCAGCCGAGCAGCAAGCCGCGGATGGCGCAGCCGAGCAGCCGCCCGCGGATGGCGCAGCCGAGCAGCCGCCCGCGGAGGGCGCAGCCGAGCAGCCGCCCGCGGAGGGCACGGCCGAGCAGCATCCGGCGGATGAGCGTGAGGCTCGAGCGCCTGCCAAGCCTGTGGTGCCCGGAGCGCATCTCGAGGTCGACATCGTCCCCGAGGGTGTCGACCCGCTCGGTCGCGGCGGCGAGGAGTACGTCGACGTGTACGCGACCGAGGAGGACCAGGAGCCGGCGGCCGAGGAGCGCGAGGAGGATCTCCAGGAGGCGATCGTCGAGCCCATCTCCACCGCGGCGATCGACCTCGCCTCCGGCGCACGCTATCGCGCGACCGGCAAGCGTAAGACGGCGATCGCGCGCGTCACGCTGCGGCCGGGCACCGGTGCGTATCTGGTGAACGGACGGCCGCTGGAGGCGCACTTCCCGCGGCTGACGCTGCAGCGCAACATCCGCCAGCCGCTCGAGACGGTCGGCTACGAGGAGCGCATGGACGTCGTAGCCCGCCTGCACGGCGGCGGCATCTCCGCCCAGGCCGGAGCGCTGCGCCACGGCGTCTCGCGGGCGCTGCTCGAGGCCGATCCGAACCTGCGCGGCGAGCTCAAGCGCCGCGGCTTCCTCACGCGCGACTCGCGCGCGAAGGAGCGCAAGAAGGCAGGGCTCAAGAAGGCGCGCAAGCGCCCGCAGTTCTCAAAGCGCTGAGAGCCGGGCGCGAGCTTGGCCCGCAAGCTGTTCGGGACCGATGGCGTTCGCGGCGTCGCCGGCGAGTTCCTGACCGCCGAGCTCGCGCTCGCGCTCGGGCGCGCTGCGACACGTCGTGCCGACTGCGAGCGCCCCCAGGTGCTGATCATCCGCGACACGCGCGAATCCGGTGAGATGCTGCAGGCCGCGCTCGCCGCCGGCGTCGCCGCCGCGGGAGGCGATGCGTTGCTCGGCGGTGTGCTGCCGACGCCCGCCGCGCCGCTGCTGATCGCCCGCTATCACTTCGATCTAGCCGCGGTGCTTTCGGCATCGCACAACGCCTACCGCGACAACGGCATCAAGTTCTTCGGCGCCGACGGCTACAAGCTGAGCGACGAGACCGAGCTCGAGATCGAGCGCGACCTCCAGCGCGAAAGCGCTGCGCCGCCCGCCGGCAGCACCGAGGCCCCGACTCCCACCGCGATCGGGCGCATACGCGAGCTGCGGGGCGCGCCGGAGGACTATCTGCGCGAGCTGCACACTCGTTTTCGCGAGCTCGACCTCAGTGGCGTCGATGTGCTGCTCGACTGCGCCAACGGCGCGACCTACCACGTCGCGCCGGAGATCTTCAGGCGCCTCGGCGCGAACGTGTCGGTGCTCGCCGACGCTCCCGACGGGCGAAACATCAACGACGGCTGCGGTTCCACGCACGTCGAGCAGCTCGCGAAGCACGTGGTTGCGGGCGGCCACGCGCTGGGGTTCGCCTTCGACGGCGACGGCGACAGGGTGCTCGCGGTCGATCGCCGCGGTCAGGTCGTGGACGGGGATGAGCTGCTCGCGCTCGCCGCTCTTCATCTGCGCGAGCGTGGCCGCCTGAGCGGCGATGGCGTGGCGGTCACGGTGATGACCAACTACGGGTTCCACTCCGCGATGGAGCGCGCCGGGATCGGAGTCGCGACCACCGGCGTCGGCGACCGCTACGTGCTCGCGGAGCTGCGCGCACGCGGGTGGACGCTCGGCGGCGAGCAGTCCGGGCACATCATCGAGATGGGCTTCAACCGAACCGGCGACGGCGTTGCGAGCGCGCTCCTGACGCTCGAGGCGCTCGCCGGCCGCGACCTCGGCGAGCGCGACGCGATGGCGAAGCTGCCGCAGCGGCTCGTCAACGTGCGCGTGCGCGACCGCAGCGCGCTCGAGGCCGCGCAGGAGGTGCACGCGGGTGTGCGCGCCGCGCAGGATTCGCTCGCTGGGCGTGGCCGCGTGCTCGTGCGCGCGAGCGGAACCGAGCCGCTCGTGCGCGTGATGGTCGAGGCGCCCGGAGAGCAGGAGACCGAGGAGATCTGCGGGCGGCTGGTCGCGCTCGTCGAGCACGAGCTCGGTTCCTAGATCGATCCGCGCGCCCGCCGCGCGCTGGTATCTTCGATGCGATGTGCGGCATTGTCGGCTACGTCGGCGCGCGGCCGGTAAAGCCGGTGCTGCTCGACGGCCTCGCACGCCTCGAGTACCGCGGCTACGACTCCGCGGGGATCTCCGTGATCGCCGACGAACGCATCGATGCGGTGCGCGCCGTGGGCAACCTGAGCGCGCTGCGCGCGAAGATGGACGACGCCGCCGCCGCGCCGGCGTCGGGCGCGGTCGCGCTGGCCGAGCAGCCGCCCACCACCGGCATCGGCCATACCCGCTGGGCGACGCACGGGCGCGTCAGCGAGGAGAACGCCCACCCGCACTTCGACAGCGCCGATCGCGTGCACGTGGTCGTCAACGGCATCGTCGAGAACTACATGCTGCTGAAGGAGCGCCTGATCGCCGACGGCTGCGTGTTCACCTCCGAGACCGACGCCGAGGTGATCGCGCACCTGATCGCGCAGCGCTACGACGGCGACCTCGCCGACGCGGTCCGCGCCGCGTACGCGCAGCTCGACGGCCACTACGCGTTCGTCGCGATGAGCCTCGACGAGCCCGACGTGCTGGTCGGCGCGCGCAAGGAGTGCCCGCTGATCGTCGGCCGCGGCGAGGGCGAGCAGTTCGTCGCCTCCGCGGTGCCTGCGTTCCTCGCGCACACGAGGCGCGTGCAGTACGTGGAAAACGGCGAGATCGTGGTGCTGCGAGCAGACGGGGTGAGCATCACCACGGCCGCCGGCGAGCCCGTCGAGCGGGCCGTTCACACCGTCGACTGGGATGAGGAGACCGCCGAGAAGGGCGGCTTCGACACCTTCATGCTGAAGGAGATCAACGAACAGGCGGATGCCGTCGCCGAGGCGATATCGCACCGTACCGTGCGCCTGGACGGCGTCGATCTGCAGGAGCCCGGCGCGCTCGATGAGCGGATCCTCGACGGCATCGCGCGGATCGTCATCGTCGCGTGCGGCACCTCCTATCACGCCGGCCTGATCGGCCGCTACGCGATCGAGGAGTGGGCTCGCGTGCCCGTCGAAATGGACATCGCCTCCGAGTACCGCTACCGCAACCCGGTCGTCGGCCCCGGCGATCTGGTCGTGGGCATCTCCCAGTCAGGCGAGACCGCGGACACGCTCGCTGCGATGCGCATGGCGCGTGAGCGCGGCGCGAAGGTGCTCGCCGTCACCAACGTGATGGGCTCGCAGGCAACGCGCGAGGCCGACGGCGTGCTGTTCACGCGCGCCGGTCTCGAGATCGGCGTGGCGGCGACCAAGACCTTCCTCTGCCAGGTGGCGGTGATCTACCTGCTCGGGTTGCGGCTGGCCGAGCTGCGAGGGACGCTGCCGCCGGCGCGGCTGGCCGAGCTGATGAGCGAGGTCAGGCGCCTGCCAAGCTGCATCGGCGAGGTGCTCGACGGCGTCGGCGCGCAGGTCGCGCAGGTCGCCGACGCTCACTGGCAGAGCGAGTTCTTCCTCTACATCGGCCGGCACGTCGGCCTGCCGGTCGCGCTCGAGGGCGCGCTGAAGCTCAAGGAGATCTCCTACATCGCCACCGACGCCTACGCGGCGGGCGAGATGAAGCACGGGCCGATCGCGCTGCTCGACGACTCCACCCCCGTCGTGTGCGTCGCGACCGACTCGCCGGTGCTCGAGAAGGTCGTCTCGAACATCCAGGAGGTGCGCGCGCGCGGAGCGCACGTGATCGCGGTGGCCAGCGAGGGCAACCTGCAGATCGCCGCCCACGCAGAGTCGGTCATCACGGTGCCCGCGATCGACTGGATGCTGCAGCCGATGCTCGCCGTGATCCCGCTGCAGCTGCTCGCATATGAGATCGCCCGCCGGCGCGGCCTGAACGTCGATCAGCCGCGCAACCTCGCCAAGACCGTCACCGTCGAGTAGGCGCTCCGCGGAGCAGCGCGCATCCCGCCGCGGGCGCGCCGACCATCTAGCATCGCTGATCGTGCCTGCGCTCCCCGACTGGCTCACACCGCTGCCCGATGCCGAGCAGATGCGGGCGATCGACAGCTGGGCGATCGAGCGCGGCGGCGTGGCGGGCATCGAGCTGATGGAGCGAGCGGGCGCCGGCGTCGCGCGCGCCGTCGAGCGTCTCGCTCCCGACGGGCCCGTGACCGTCGTCTGCGGCAAGGGAAACAACGGCGGCGACGGTCTCGTCGCGGCGCGGCTGCTGCGAGACGCAGGCCGGTCTGTGTCGGTCGTGTGCGTCGCGCCGCCCGCGGAGCTCTCCGGCGATGCGCAAGCGAACCTCGAGCGGCTCCCCGGCGAGCGTCCGCTGCGACTCGACGGCTCCGCCTGGGCGCAGGACGCGGCGCCCGCGAGCGCAGCGAGCGCTGGGAAACTGCTCGAGGGCCAAAGCGCGATCGTTGACGCGCTGCTCGGCACCGGCTTTCACGGAGCTCCGCGCGGCGCTGTCGCTGAGGCGATCGACGCGATCAACGCCGCGCGCGGATGCGTCGTCAGCGTCGACGTGCCGAGCGGCGTCGACGCATCGAGCGGCGTGGTGGGGGGGACCGCGGTGCGCGCGAGCGCGACCGTCACGTTTCACGCCGGCAAGCCCGGCCTGTGGATCAATCCTGGCAAGCAGCACGCCGGCGAGCTCGAGACGATCGACATCGGCATCCCGCGCGGCGCGCCCGCCGAGGCCGCGGTCGGCCTGATCGAGGCGTCGGTGCTCGGCGCGCTCCCGCGGCGCGGCGCGTCCTCCACGAAGTTCGACTCCGGGCAGGTGCTCGTCGTCGGCGGCTCCCGCGGCCTTACCGGCGCACCGCGGCTGAGCGCGCTCGCGAGCCTGCGCGCGGGCGCGGGCTACGTCACCGCGTGCGTTCCCGCCTCGCTGCAGGCGGTCCTCGCTACCGGCGGCCCACCCGAGGTGATGTCGCGCGGGCTCCCGGATTACGACGGCTCACTGGTCCCCGACGCGCTGGAGGGCGTGCTCGAGGCGAGTGAGCGCGGCGGCGCGCTCGCGCTCGGCCCCGGCCTCGGCCGCGCCGGCGCCGCCGGCGCATTCGCGCGTGCGCTCGCGCTGCGCGCACGCGTGCCGATCGTGCTCGATGCCGACGGGCTCAACGCGCACGCCGGGCGTCTGGAGCAGCTGCGCGAGCGCAGCGCGCCCACCGTGCTCACGCCGCACGCGGGCGAGCTCGGGAGGCTGCTCGAGCTTCCCAGCAGCGAGATCGAGCGCGAGCGCCTGCGCCACGTGCGCGATGCTGCGGCACGCGCCGGAGCGGTCGCCGTGCTGAAGGGCGATGACACGCTGGTCTGCGACCCCCACGGACTGCTCGGGGTGAGCCGCGGCGGGAGCCCCGCGCTCGCCACCGCTGGAACAGGAGACGTGCTGACCGGCGTGATCGCCGCGCTGCTCGCGCAGGGCCTCGAGCCCTTCGCAGCGGCCTGCGCCGGCGTCTGGCTGCACGCCGAGGCCGGTCGCGAGGCCGCGCGCCGCGTGGGCGCCGTGGAGGGCGTGCTCGCCTCCGATGTGATCGACGCGCTGCCCGCCGCACGCGCGCGCGGGCTACGCGAGCCGGGTCCGATCGACGTCCAACACGGCGCGTATGAGATCGAGGCGCACAGCGCATGAGCGACGAGCGCTCGCAGGCGAAGGTCAACGTCGCGGCGATCGCGCGCAACTGCGCGCGGCTGTGCTCTGAGCTGAACGGACGCGCACAGCTGTGCGCCGTCGTGAAGGCCGACGGCTACGGACACGGCGCCGCGCAGAGCGCGCGCGCGGCGATCGCCGGCGGCGCCAGCTGGCTCGCCGTCGCCTCCGGGCGCGAGGCCCGCGAGCTGCGCGAGGCCGGCGTGCGCGAGGTGCGCGTGCTCGTGATGGGCGCGCTGGGCGCTGGCGAACTGCGCGAGGCGCTGGACGCGGACGCGGACGTGGTGGTGTGGAGCGAGCAGGATCTGCGAGCCGTCGCCGCCGCCGGCGGCGGGCGCGTGCACGTCAAGCTCGACTCGGGCATGGGCCGGCTCGGCACGCGCGATCAGTCGGAGGCCTCGCAGGTCGCGATCGCCGCCAGGGAGATGCCCGGCGTGAAGCTCGTGGGCCTGATGAGCCACTTCGCGACCGCTGATGAGCTCGACGACGAAGGCTTCTTCGCGAGTCAGCTGCAGACGTTCGAGCGCTGGAGCCGCCCGCTGAAGGCGGAGCAGCCCGAGCTCCTGCTGCATGCCGCCAACAGCGCTGCCGCGCTGCGCGAGCACAGGGCCCACTTCGACATGGCGCGCTGCGGCATCGCGATCTACGGCATGGATCCGTTCGGCCGCGATCCCGCTGCGCGCGCGCTCGAGCCCGCGCTCGAGCTGAGCTCCTACGTCGCGGAGGTAAAGCGCCTGCGCCAAGGCGAGAGCGCCGGCTACGGACGCAGGTTCATCGCCGAGCAGCACACTTATCTCGGCGTGATTCCGATCGGCTACGGCGACGGCTGGCGGCGCAACCTGTCCAACAACGCCGACGTGCTGGTCGGCGGCCGGCGCTATCCGCTGGTCGGCACCGTGAGCATGGACAACGTGACCGTCGATCTCGGCCCCGAGCAGGATGCACTGAAGCTGCGCGGCGCCGCCGCCGTCCTGATCGGTATGCAGCTCGGCGAGCGCATCACCGCCGAGGAGGTCGCGCGGCGCCTCGAGACGATCAACTACGAGGTCAGCTGCGCGCTCACACCGCGCGTGCCCCGCGTCTACCACCGCGATGGCGTGCCCTGCAAGGAGCCCGCCACCGCGTCCGCCGCCGGCACGAGCGGAGCATGAGCTCCGGCCTCGACGCTGTGCGCGAGGCGCTCGCGGGCCGCCAGGCGTGGCTGGTCGGCGGCGCGGTGCGCGACCGCGTGCTCGGCCGCACCGCAGAGATCGTCGACCTCGACGTGGTCGTCGACGGCGACGCCGCGCAAGCCGCCCGCGCGGTCGCGCGCGCAGCGGGCCGCGCCGCGTGCTTCGCGCTGTCGGAGGAGTTCGGCTCATGGCGGGTGCTCGCGCGCGACGGCGCCTGGCAGGTCGACCTCGAGCCGATGCGCGGCGGCTCGCTGCACAGCGACCTCGCGCTGCGCGACTTCACCGTCAACGCGATCGCCGAGCCGCTGCAGGGAGGCGAGCCGATCGATCCGCTGGGCGGGCTCGCGGACATCCGCGCGCTGCGCCTGCGCATGGCTGGTCCGGGAGCGTTCGCCGCAGACCCCCTGCGCGTGCTGCGGCTCGTGCGCGTGGCGCTCGAGCTCGGGCTCCAGCCCGACGCCGACACGCTGCGCGAGGCGCGCGCGCATGCGCCGCAGCTGCGGCGCGTCTCACCCGAGCGGATCTTCGCCGAGCTGCGCCGGATCATCGCTGATCCCCACGCACGCGCCGGGATCGAGATGATGAGCGAGATCGGCGCGTCCGCCGCCGTGCTGCCCGAGCTCGACGCGCTGCAGGGGGTCGAGCAGAGCCGCTTTCATCATCGCGACGTCTACGGCCACACGATCGAGGTGCTCGACCGCACGATCGCACTGACGGGCGCCGACGCGGCGCGCGACCCCGAGCTCGTGCTCGCGATCGGCCCGTGCGAGCGACAGGTCTCTGCGCTGCTCAGCGAGCCGCTGGCCGACGAGTTGACGCGGGGGCAGGCGCTGCGCTGGGGGGCGCTGCTGCATGACGCGGCCAAGCCGCTCACGCGCGAGGTGCGAGCATCCGATGGGCGCGTCACGTTCCTCGGGCACGACGCGCAGGGCGCGCAGCTCGCGCGCGCGGTGCTCGAGCGCCTGCGCGCCAGCGAGCGCCTGCGCGCGCATGTCTCGGCGCTCGTGCGCCACCATCTGCGCCTCGGCTTTCTCGTGCACGAGCCCCAGCCGCTCTCCCGGCGTTCCGTGTTCGCATACCTGCGCGCCTGCTCGCCGGTCGAGGCCGACGTAACGCTCCTCTCGATCGCAGACCGCCTCGCGACGCGCGGCGATCGCGCAGAGGAGTCGATCGACGCGCATCTTCGTCTTGCCGGTTCGGTGCTCGACGACGCGCTGCGCTGGCGCGCGGAGGGCCCGGCGCGCCCGCTCGTGCGCGGCGATGAGCTAGCGCGCGCACTCGGCATCCCGACCGGCCCGCGGGTGGGGGAGATCCTCGAGGAGATCGCACGCGCGCAGTACGCCGGGGAGCTCGCCACGCGCGAGCAGGCGCTCGCGCACGCGCGCGCGCTGCTGACATAGGATCAGCCGGTGCCCGATCCCGACTGCATCTTCTGCAAGATCCTCGCCGGCGAGCTGCCCTCGACGATCGTCGACGAAGACGAGCGCACGGTCGCGTTCATGGACATCGCGCCCGCGACGCGCGGCCACGCGCTCGTGGTGCCACGCGCGCACAGCCGCGACCTGCTCGAGATCGAGCCCGAGGACCTCGCTGCGACCGCGCACGCCGCGCAACGGCTCGCGCAGCTCATGAGCGAGCGCCTGGAAGCCGACGGCGTCAACCTCCTGAACGCCTGCGGCGCGGCCGCGTGGCAGACGGTCTTTCACTTCCACATTCATGTGATCCCACGCTTCGAGAACGACCCGCTGCGGCTGCCGTGGGTTCCTGCGGCCGGCGATCCCGCGGCGATCGCCGCGGCGGCGCAGGAACTCCTGGCACGGTAGCGAAGTAAACGACCGCTACAACTGGGCGCAACTCGTGTTGGAACGGCAAATATGAGACGGATAAGGTTGGCCATTCTCGCGAGCGTCGCGATCGCCCTGTTGGCGCCCGCGGTCGCGCCCGCGACCCTCACCGAAGTCGGCGTGCTGCCCGCGACCACTCCCGCGACCGTCCCCAGCTGCCCCGCCACCCCCTGCCTCGCGGTCAGCCGCACGACCGGCTTTCAGGTGAAGGTCGGCAAGGTGAGCAACCCGCTGGGCGTCCCCAAGAGCGGCACGATCGTCGCGTGGACGATCATGCTCGGCAAGCCGAGCGCCACGCAGATCAAGTTCTTCAACGCGAACGAGGGCGGCCCCGCGGAAGCGGGCATCGCGGTCCTGCGCGCGGTGCCCAAGCCCAACCTCACCTACAAGCTCGTCGCGCAGAGCCCGCCGGTCAAACTGCAGGCGTACTTCGGCAAGACCGCGCAGTTCCCGCTCGAAACGACGATCCCCGTCAAGAAGGGCGACGTCGTCGCGCTGACCGTGCCCTCGTGGGCGCCCACGCTGGCGCTCGGGTTCGCCGGCGACACCTCCTGGCGCGCTAGCCGCCCGCGCAAGGGATGCACGAGCACCAGCGTACAGACCACACACACGACGATCGGCGCGCCGGTGCAGTACTTCTGCCTGTATCAGACCGCGCGTCTGACCTACAGCGCAACGCTGGTCTCGACCCCGTAGCGCTCAGGGCGCGCTGGCGCCGCCGGTGGGGCTCGACGGCGCGGACGATTCGCCGCCGGCTTTCGAGTTAGAGCCGCCGGTGCTCGGTTTTTCGCTGGCGCCCGAGGAGCCGGTTTCGCTCGGTGCTTCGCTTTTCGCTTCTTCGCCGCCTTCGGATGTGGCGCTTTCGCCGGTGGTGCTCGAGCCTTCGCCGGTCGTGCTCGTCGTGCTCGTCGAGGTGGTCGAGGTGGCAGTCGTCTGCGCAGCTGCCGCTTCCGCGCTGGTGTTGGTCGGCGGCGTGATGTCCGGTGCGCTCTTAGGCAGCGGATCCGAGACGCTGGTGCCGCCGCAGGCCCCGACGCCGACTCCGCAGAGCAGCGCCGCGAGCGTCACGAGTGCCGCGCGCGGGCGCATCGGCACCGAGGGGGAGCGCTCGGTGCCAGTTATCGGCTCTCGGATCGGGCTCACGCGTTCGCTGCCTTCAGACCGCGCCGATCAGGCGGTTCGCGCCGCTCGCGCCGGCGGCACCGGCGGGCCCATCCGCCTGCCGCAGGTCGGACAGTCGTTGAGGTCCTTCTGCGCGAGCTGCTTACACCAGGGACAGAAGCGGAGGTTCTCGACCGCCCACGGCAGCCGCGACTGCGATGGCGCGAGCGGCAGGACCTTGCCGACGATCTCGAGCGGCTCGCCGGACTCGCGGTCCCGGTAGGTCTCGCCGGGCTCGGCCTCGAGCAGCAGCTCGCGTCCGCTCTCGGGATTGCGCAGGCGGTAGCGCTGGTTGGTGGCCATCGCCGGGCACTCTACCTCAGCTCGCGGCCGGCGAGAGCCGGGGCGCGGGCGCGTTCGCGCCGCCTCGGCGTCCGTTTGAGCGCGCGGGCGGCGGGATAGGCTCCGCGGGCGTGCGCATCCTCATCTTCCATGGCTACCTGCTTGGCGGCACCGGCTCGAATGTCTACAACGCGCGTCTCGCCGAGGCGCTCGTGCGGCTCGGACACGAGGTGCACCTGATGAGCCAGGATCGCCACCCCGAGCGCCACTCCTTCGTCGACGCGGTCGGCGACTGGGACACAGGAACGCTGCGCGTGCGCGCGACGCGCAGCGGCGCTCACGTGCGCTGCACGGTGTATCGGCCGGACATCGGCGCGCTGCTGCCCGTGTACGTCGCGGACCGCTATGAGGCGATCGAGGCGCGCACCTTCGCCGAGTGCAGCGACGAGGAGATCGCGCATTACCTCGATGGGAACGTCGCCGCGGTACGCGCGCTGCTCGCGCTCGTGCGCCCGCAGCTCGCGCTGGCGAATCATCTGGTTATGGGGCCGGTGATACTCGCGCGCGGCCTGCACGGCGAGGTCCCCTATGCGGTGAAGGTCCACGGCAGCGCGCTCGAGTACACCGTCAAGGCCGCGCCCGAGCGCTTCCTGCCGTTCGCGAGAGAGGGGCTCGCCGGCGCCCGTACGGTGCTCGTCGGCTCGCGCCACACGGCGCTCAGCATGTGGCAGGCGCTCGCAGACCCCACGCTCGCGCAGCGCACGCGCCTGGGACCGCCGGGCGTCGACGTGGCGCGCTTCAGCCCGCGCGAGCCCGCCGCGGCAGCGGCTGGGCTGCATGCGCTCACGGCGCGCCTGCGCTCGCTCGAGGACCGCGAGGAGTCCGGTGCGAGCAGCGCATTCAGCCGCGACGCGGCCGCCGGCGCGGCGGCGCTCGAGCGGCTCGATCCCTCCCGTGACGCGATCGTCGCGTTCGTCGGCAAGCTGATCGTCAGCAAGGGCGTGGATCTGCTGCTCGCGGCGTGGCCGCTGGTGCTGGAGAGCGTGGCGCGCGCAAGGCTCGTGCTCGTCGGCTTCGGCGCCTATCGCGCGGCGCTCGAGCGCCTGTGCGAGGCGCTCGCGGACGGCGAGCTCGATGAGGCGAGGCGGATCGCGCGCGCCGGTCGCGCCCTCGAGAGCGACTCGGTGGAGCCCGCGCCGCTTGGCCATCTGCTCGCGTTCCTCGAGAGCCTGCGCGGCGCCGAGCGCGAGCGCTACCTGCTCGCGGCACGCGGCCTGCGCGAGCGCGTGCTGTTCTGCGGTCGCCTTGAGCACGACGAGCTCTCCGAGCTGCTGCCCGCGTGCGAGGCGCTGCTCGTCCCGAGCACCTTTCCCGAGGCGTTCGGGATGGTCGCCGCCGAGGCGGCCGCATGCGGCGTACTGCCGATCAGCGCAGCGCACTCGGGCCTTGCGGAGGTCAGCGAGGTGCTGGCGCGAGCGGTGCCGGCCGAGGTCGCGCCGCTGCTCTCCTTTCCAGTGGACGACGAGGTGGTGCGTGCGATCGCCGAGCGCGTTGCGACGTGGCTCTCGGCGGAGCCCGGGCTGCGCGCCGGCGCGCGCGCGCCGCTCATCGCCGCGGTGCGCGAGCGCTGGTCGTGGGAGAGCGTCGCCGCGACCGTGATCGCCGCCGCGGAGGGCCGCCTGGAGGAGCTCGCGCAGCCGTGAGCGCCCGCCGCAGCCGCGCTCGGCGGGCGTCGAGGCACCCGCCTCGTGGGATAGTGTTCCGCCGCTGATGGGCAGCAAATCCGATCTGCGGCGCCGCTCGCGCGCCGGGCTCCTCGCGCGCGCCGGCGCAACGCTCGCGCTGCTCGCCCTCACGACCGCCGGCTGCTCGATCAAGGGCGCGGACAATCCCAACCTGATCCTCGGCTAGCAGGCGTTCGTCGCGAAATGCGGCAGCTGCCACACGCTCGCGCGCGCGAGCACCAAGGGCATAGTCGGGCCCAACCTCGACGACTCGTTCCGCGAGAGCATCGGCGAAGGCCTCAAGCGCAACACGATCCGCGGCATCGTCGAAGGCCAGATCAAGATCCCCAACCCCGAAGGCGCGATGCCCAAAGACCTCGCGCGCGGCGCGACCGCACGCGACATCGCCGCGTACGTCGAGCAGGCCGCCGCCAACCCCGGCAAGGACGCGGGCCTGCTCGCGAGCGCCGTGGAAGCGCCCGGCGCGGGCAAGCCGGCGGTCGAGAGCGCCGGCAAGCTCGCGATCCCTGCGAGCCCCACCGGCCAGCTCGCCTACACCACCGCCAAGGCGACCGGAACCGCCGGCCCGGCCACGATCGAAATGCCCAACACCTCCGGCGTCTCGCACAACATCGCGATCGAATCGGGAGCGCACGCGGCGAGCGGCACCGGACCTGTGATCGGCGCGAGCCCGTTCACGACCAAGGGCACCGCGACCGTCAAGGTGGCGCTCAAGCCGGGCGTGTACACGTTCTTCTGCCAGGCCCCCGGCCACCGCGCGGCCGGCATGTACGGCACGCTGACGGTCAAATAGCTCTGCCCAGGCGAGCGCTGCGCGTCCCCAGCCCGTAAGGGCCCTCTAGAAGATCGCGCGCGCTGCGAGCACGAGCGCAACGAGCATCGCTATCACCGCGATCACGTAGAGCAGCAGGCGGAAGGCCTCCTCCTCGGAGCGCAGCGGGTTCAGCATCGCTTGACCGATCCCGGCGCTGTGCTCATGCCGCGAGCCGCCGCTGGCTAGATCACATAGACCGTCGTGTACACGACGATCCACATGATGTCGACGAAGTGCCAGTAGATGCCCGGCACCTCGACGCCGCGGTGCTCCTCCGGGCTGTAGTGGCCGCGGAAGGAGCGGACCGTCACGAACAGCAGCAGCATCAGGCCGATGAAGACGTGCGCGCCGTGCAGGCCGGTGAGCGAGTAGAAGATCGTCTGCTGTGCGCCGTCCTGCGGCGCGAAGCCGATGTTCGCGTACTCGTTGATCTGGATGAAGAGGAACGAGCAGCCGAGCAGGAAGGTCGTCAGGATGCCGGCCTTCAACCCGAAGCGGTTGCCTCTCCTGATCGAGCTCTGCGCCCAGTGGATGGTGAACGAGGAGGACACGAGGATCGCGGTGTTGACGCCCGCGACTTCCACCGGCAGGTGCGTGCCGTGCGCCGGCCACGGGTTGCCCTGCGCTACGCGGATGAAGAAGTACGCGGTGAAGAACGCTCCGAAGACCATGACCTCGGAGATGATGAAAAGCAGCATCCCGAGCAGCTGCGGCTCGACGCGCGAGCTGCGGTTCGCGGGCGGCGGGCCATGATGCTCGTGCTCGCCGGCCGCGTGTCCGATGCTGGCAGCCTCCATCTTGGCCCCTATGCGGCCGGCGCCGCCGCCGACGCGGTCGCGGTGTCGACGATCACGTGCTCGACGCGTACGGAGGTCGCGCTGCGCACGCGCTCGATCAGATTCGAGCGCAGCCAGCCGGAGCGCTCGCCGGGAAGCGTGGAGATGACGATGTCGTCCACCGTGAACAGCTCGAGCGCGTTGATCGTCGCCGTGTAGGGATCCGGGTCGCCGATCATTCCAGAGCTGAGCAGCCCAGCGCCATGGAGCTTGTCGAGCATACCCGCGAGGCGCGCGCGTGCCTCGCGCGGCGCCCCTCCGCTGCCGTCCGCCTGCGGCACGACCGCGATGAACAGATGCTGCGCATCATGCGCCGCCTTCTCGGAGAGGTGCTCGATCAGCTCATCGCCCGCCGCGGTCTTGCTCGCGATCACGAGCGTCACGCTGAACGGAAGGCCCTCGTGCTCGAGGTCGACCACGACGTGCTCGACCGGCAGTCCCGACGCGTTCTCGATGCGCTCCACGAGGTCGCGCCGCAGCCAGCCCGAGTGCGTCGCGGGATGGGTCGAGACGATGATTTCGTCGGGGCGGTGCGCGGCGACCGCGTCCATCGTCGCCAGGAAAGGGTCGCCGTCGCCGACCTCGCCGACCGCGTCGATGCCCTCGCCGGCGACCGCAGAGAGCGCCAGGTCGACGCGCACCTGTGCCGATTCGCGCACGGCCTCGTCGTAGATGACATAGCCCGCCGACGGCTTGCTCTGCGGAACCACCAGGCGGAAGCGCACGTCGCCTGAGCCCGCGCGCGCGCGGACCGCATCGAGCAGCTTCTCACCGCCGAGGGTGCGGCTCGCGATCACCAGCACCTCCTTCATGCGCTGAGCCTCCTCATTCGCTTGGCGCGCGCGCCGGGCCCGACCCGGCGCCGACGGTCGCGGGCGCAGGCGCGAAGATCCCGTGCACCGCGCCGGGCACGCCGTACTCGTAGGGACCGCCGACGACGGTCGGCACGCGGTCGAAGTTGAACACCGGCGGTGGCGATGCGACCTGCCACTCGAGCGTCAGGCCGCGCCACGGGTTCGCGACCGCGCGCGGCCCGCCGCGCCAGCTGGTGATGATGTTGTAGATGAAGATCAGCGTGCTCAGGCCGAGGCCGAAGCTCGCCAGCGAGATGAACAGGTTCAGGTCCGCGAACTTCGACGCGTAGGTCGCCACGCGCCGTGGCATGCCCTGCAGGCCGAGAACGTGCATCGGCCCGAACGTCGCGTTGAAGAAGACGAAGGTGGTCCAGAAGTGCCACTTGCCGAGGCGCTCGTCGAACATGCGCCCGGTCATCTTCGGGAACCAGTAGTAGACGCCCGCGAAGATCGTCATCAGCGAGCCGCCGAAGAGCACGTAGTGAATGTGCGCGACGATGAAGTACGTCGCGCTCACGTGGATGTCGAACGGGACCATCGCGAGCATCACGCCGCTGATCCCGCCCAGCGTGAACGTCGTCAGGAAGCCGAGCGCGAACAGCATCGGCGTGTCGAGATGCAGCACGCCGCGCCACAGCGTCGCGAGCCACGAGAAGATCTTGATCCCCGTCGGCACCGCGATGATCGCCGTCGTCACAGCCATCGGGATGCGGATCCACGCGGCCATGCCGGAGGTGAACATGTGGTGCGCCCACACGGTGAAGCCGAGCCCGACGATCGCAAGCAGCGAGAAGGCCATCATGCGGTAGCCGAAGATCGGCTTGCGCGACTTGACCGCGATGACCTCGCTGATGATCCCGAAGCCGGGCAGCATCATGATGTACACCGCCGGGTGCGAGTAGAACCAGAACACGTGCTGGTACATCAACACGTCGCCGCCGTGCGACGCGCTGAAGAAGTTGAACCCGAGCGCCCGGTCGAGCAGCACGAAGAACTGCGACGCCGCGATGAACGGCGTCGCGATCACGACCAGCAGCGACGTCGCGAAGTTCGCCCACACGAGCAGCGGCATGCGGAAGAAGCTCATCCCCG
>JAXDGS010000055.1:0-2972 GCA_034664905.1 Solirubrobacteraceae bacterium
GCCGGAGGCCGCCTCGGCAAGCTGCCACGCGCGACGATCGGGATCGGCCTCGGGATCAGTCGCCGCGGCCAGCGCTTCGTGGACTCGCCGACGCTGCTGGGCTGTTGCGGCCCCGTAAACCTCTGAGCGGACGAGCGGGTGGCGGAAACGCACCAAGCTGTCGATCTCGAGCAGCCCCGCGCGCCTTGCCGGCTCGAGCGCCTCTCTTTCGACGCCGAGTCGTTCGGCGGCGCGCCACACGACAGTGGGATCTCCTGCCGGTTCTGCCGCGGCGATGAGCAGGAGCAGCTGGGTCTCCTCGGGCAAGGTCTCGCGGCGGCGTCTGAAGGTCTCCCCGATTCGCCCGGACAGATCCACCGGGTGAGGTGCTGCGAAGCCGCTCGCCACCTCCCCGGGGGTCAGACCCATCGGCAGCTCGAGAAGCGCCAATGGGTTCCCGCGCGTCTCGGCGATGAACCGGTCCACGACGTCCTCGTCGACGGGCCCCGGGAGGACCGAAGCCAGCAGCTCGCGGGCACCGCGCGCGCTCAGGCCCTTGACCTCCAGCTCCGGAAGGTCCTGAAGCTCTGAGGGCACCGTTCGCGCTGCGAACACGATCACAACCGACTCGGCGAGCAGGCGCCGTGCGACGAACGCAAGCGTCTGGGCGGATGCCTGGTCCAGCCAGTGGGCGTCATCCACCAGGCACAGGAGCGGAGGCGCCTCGGCGATGTCGGCGAACGCCGTGAGGACCGCCAAGCCGACCAGAAACCGGTCTGGGGCATCGCCCGGTTTCATTCCGAACGTGATCTCCAGCGCCTCCCGCTGCGGGCCGGGGAGCCGATCCAGCTGATCGGGCAGTGGCGCGTAGAGGCGGTGCAGCGCGGCGAACGGGAGCTGCATCTCAGACTCCGTCCCCGCTGTCCGGACGGTGCGCAGATCCGAGGCGGCGCCGGCCGCGTAATCGAGCAATGCGGTCTTGCCGACGCCGGGCTCGCCCCGGATCACGAGCGTGCCGCTCTCGCCGCCGCGCGCGTTCTCGAGCAGCCGATCGATCACATCACACTCCTTGCGCCGACCGAGCAACATCAGGGTCCCCCCGAGAATGGACACACCCAGCGCGGGCCAGGCCATCCTAGACCCAGGAGGCCGAACAGGCCGCCGAGCCCGCTTGGCCACACGCGACCGTGATGGCTGCATGTACGGCCGTCGGACCCGACTCGCGACCTCCGCCCAGCCAAGCTGCGCTGGCCACTTCAGCCCGCTCGCGCGAAGGCGCAGACAAGACGGGCGTCGATCAGTCGCGACTAGAGGCCGGACCCCAAGCACGTACCGTTGATCGTCGCCGGCGCCGGGGGCGGGCGGTCGCCCGCGGCTTTGGCTCAAGGCACGCTAGTGGTCTGCCTGATTGCTGCCGGGTGCGTCGCGAGGGGTGCTCGATACGCGCCCGGCGTCAGTGGCTGAGTGCCCCGGCTGGGTGCTCGCGTGCGCGCGCTCGCCGCTGCCGTTCTCGCCGGCCGGACCATGCGCGTAGGCGTGGACGTCCCTGGTGAGCTGCAGGATCTGGTTGGAGATGTCCAGCAGCTGACGGTTCTGCTGATCCTCCTCCTGCACCGTCGTCCATTGCTCGTTGGAGATCACCTGGCGCTTGGCGTCAGCCCGGTTCTGGCTGATCATGACGAACGTCGACAGGAAGATCGCCTCGAGTGAGACGATCATCGTCAGCAGGCCGAACGGGTACTTCTCCACCCCGACACCGATCCACGTCGCAAACCAGACGATGTGGATGTAGACGAACGCCATCGACCCGGAGAAGCGGGTGATGGCGTCCGCGATCTTGTTCTGAGTGTTCGTCGCGCGTTCCTCTGCGTGCTTGACCTGCGCAGGGCTGACGGGGTCGGGCAGCTTCGGCGTCAAGCCAAGCCGCACGAGGGCTTTTGGCTGCGTGCTCATCGCGCGCGATCCCTCCTTGATCGATGTGGGGTGAAGGGCTGCGGCGGCGAGGTCAGGCGCCGGCGGCCGCCGTGCTCTTGTGCCGCCCCAGTTTTGCCTTGAGTTCTTCGATCTTGGCGTGGACGTTGGCCTTGTGCTTGGCCAGGCGCTGTTCGCGCAGCACCTTGCGCGCCTGCCGCTTCGCCGCCTTCTGCGCTTCCTCTGCGGCCGCGATCTCAGCTTCGACATCGCCGGCCGGCCGCCTGAGCACGTCGGCGCCCAGCTCCGACATGGCGGTGTCGATCACCTCTGGGCTCGGCTCGCTGACCTCGGCCAGCAGCGTGGTGTGGCCCGCCCGCGCGTAACGCGAGATGTCGGCAAGCACGGATTCGGTGTCGTCGTCGTCATCGAGGTCGAACAGTGATCCGATCAGCAGCCCCGTGGCCCCACCGATCAGCACTCCAAACGGCCCGAAGAGCACACCGATCAGGAGCCCGAGGATCCCTCCGGATGCGGTTCCGCTGACGCTGTCTTCTGCAATCTCATCCTTGATCTCGAGCTGACCGTCCTCATGCCGGACGATGATCGCGGCCGCGCCCAGATCCACCTGGCGCTGGCTGTCGAGCTCCTTCAGCTTGGTCATCGCGTCGTACGCGTTCGCGTCGTGCTCAAAGCTGACGACGATCACGTTGTTGGGGGAAGCGGCCTCATCGGCCATGGCGCTATTCCTTTCCTCGATGGTTCGTGATGAGATGAGCCTCCGTCCTGGCGCGCCGGCCGCCAATAACTGCGCTCGGCTCCGCCGACAACAGCTGCTTATGGCTGCGTCGGGGCCGTCTGCCCTGGCGTCGCGGGCGGCCTTCACTCGCCCAGGACGACCTGTATCGCGGCGGCCGTCGGAAAGGCTTGGCCTCACGCTGCCTGAGAGGCGTGAACTCCAGCGGCGTCGAGCGGCGCGCCGGCGATCTGTCCACCGGCGCATCGCTGCGCGCTGACGACGCGTCGAGGGTTGCGAATGCCGGCTGCGCCGATCAGGCCGCCGACGATGACGAGTCCGCCGG
>JAXDGS010000056.1:0-25601 GCA_034664905.1 Solirubrobacteraceae bacterium
GACCCCGAGCGGCGAGGGGGCGTCGACGAGCACGTAGTCGCGGTCCTCGGCGAGTGAGCTCAGCAGGTCCTTCATCGCCTCGCCTGCGAGCAGCGCCGGCGGATTGGCGGCGGCCGTGCCGCCCGCGAGCAGCGAGAGCGATCCGGCGCTGGGCGGCTCGACCTCCGTCGCAACCCCCGCGGCGTCCTGCGCCGGCTGCGCATCGACGCCGGCGCCGGCCACGGGCACCCGCTGCATCGCATTCTCGGCGGGCAGCGTTCCGGTGAGCACCTCCGCGAGACCGTACGGCCCCGCAGCATTCAGCAAGGCGGCCTGCACCGGGCGACGAAGGTTGGCCTCGACGACCGCCACCCTCGCTCCGGCGTCGCTCTGCACGAGCGCGAGATCGGCGATCAGGGTGGACTTGCCGTCGCCGGGGTCGGCGCTGGTGAACAGGATCACGCGGGGTGCCATGCGGCTGCCGTTGGCGCCCGCCGTGCGCTTCGGGGACTCGAGCAGCTCGAGGTTCGCGTGCAGCCTGCGCAGCGGCTCGAGCAGCGGCCCCGAGGGCGAGGGCCTGCCATCGCGGCTGACGATCGGGCGCCTGACGCTCGGCAGGGCGCTGAGGATCGGGAAGCCGAGGACCGTCTCGATCGCCGCAAGCGAGCGCAGCCTGCGATCCAGGCGCGAAAGGCCGTACGCGGCGACCGAGGCGAGCAGCAGCCCCACCACGAAGCCGAAGATCGCGTTCTTGCGCGGTTTCGGCGAGAGCAGCTGTGCCCCGGCGGGCTTGGCGGGTTTCACGTGCTGTGCGCCGCTGACCGACAGCTCAGCTTCGAGCTGGTTGATCTTGCTCGCGAGGTTCGCGCTCTGCAGCACGCTCGCGGTACTCGGCGAGGTGGGGCTCGCGCCTTTCGACCCCGGTTTGGTGCTGAGCGCCGACGCGGACGCAGCTTCGATCCTGCGCAGCTGCCGGCGCGCGACGCTGATCGCCGAGAGGACCGCGCGCTGGTAATAGAGGTGTTGGCGCCTGATGTAGGCAGTGGCGATGGAGTTCGCGAGAAGCGCAGCCGCCTTCGCCCGGTGCGCTTCGGCGAAGATCGTGATGAACTGGCTCTTTTCGCCGACCGCCTTCGCGTGCGCCTTGCCGGTGGCCGCTGCGACGTCTTCTTCCTTACGCAGCTGCTGGCGAACGCCTTCGATCACGATCGAGTTGATGATCGCGACCTGATCTGTCGGGTTGAGCGCGAGCGCCTTTGCGTTTCCCTTTTCGCCGGGCGCCTGTTCTTCGGCGCCTGCGCCCAGGTAGATCTGGGTAGTGGACTGGTATACCGGAGTCTGGCGCTTGTAATAGAGATACGTTGCGAGCGCCGCGACTATCGCAACCGCCAGGATTAGCCACTTGCGCCGCCACAGCGGAGCAAAAAGAGAAGTGGCTTCAGTTGTCTCGCTCATCGTGTGCCGAACCTATCCATGGCCGTCATAGGCCACGGTGAGTCCTGGCCCAAAGCTCGCAGGCCATGGTACGTCCTGGCCTAATGTGTCTCTAAAGAGTAGCCCGGCGTCAGGCGGCGAACAAGGCCGCATGCAACGATGTTCTCGTGTTGCAATCGACCCTGCTCGGGCGCACAGCGAACCCGCCCGCCACCGGCAGGGCTCCCCGGGTCCACGCCGGCGAGCGCGACGCGGAGCGCCGACGGCTGCTCGTGGTCAGCCATCCGGCCGTCGTGAGCGCCAACCAGGTGGTCTATCGCGAGCTCAAGCGCCGCGGCTGGCAGGTGGAGATCGTGGTGCCGAGCGCCTGGCCCAGCGAGTATTCGGGCGCGGTCATGGTCCCGCGCGCGCTCGCCGGCATGGAGGACTCTCTGATTGCGACGCGGGTTGCATTCGCAGGGCGACCGCAGCGCCATTTCTACCTCGCGAGCTGCCGCTCGCTGTGCGCGCGCGTACGTCCCGACGTTGCGTTCGTGGAGGCTGAGCCTTTCGCGCTCGCAGCAGCGCAGTGGGACCGGGCGCTCGTCGCGCGCGGCGTGCCGTTCGGGGTTCAGTGCTACGAGAACATCGACCGCCACCTTCCGGCGCCGGTGCGCCGGCTTCGCTCTCGGGTCCTCCGCGACAGCGCTTTTGTGGCCGCGCGGTCTGAGAGCGCAGCGCAGCTCGCGCGTGCATGGGGCGCGCGCGGAGAGGTCGCGCTCGCCCCTCCCGCGGTTCCTGCATGGGAGCGTGTACCGGCGAGCGCCGAGCGCAATTTCACTGTCGGTTACGCCGGGCGACTTGTGAAGAGCAAGGGGGTGATGGCTCTGCTCGCAGCCGTGCGCAGGCTCGACGCGCCGGTCGAGCTGCTCGTGATCGGCGACGGAGAGCTCAAGCCGGAGTTGGAGAACAAGCCGATCCCCGGTTCGCGCGTGCGTGTGCTCGACGGCCTGAGCCACGACGAGATGCCCGGCGGCTACGCCCAGATCGACGTGCTGGTGGTCCCCTCCTACACGACGCTCAGCTGGAAGGAGCAGTTCGGCCGTGTGATCGTCGAGGCGCTGTCGTGCGGCGTCCCGGTCGTCGGCTCTGACTCGGGTGAGATCCCCTGGCTGATCGAGCTCACCGGAGGCGGGCTGGTGTTTCCCGAGGGAGACAGCGTGATGCTCGCCAGAGCGCTCGCCAAGCTGCGCGCGCAGCCGGACCTTCGCGCCGAGCTCGCAAGCAGGGGCCGCGAGGCCGTCGAGCGACTGTTCTCGGTGCCCGCCGCCACGGACGCGCTCGAGCGGCTGCTGGTGGGTGCCTGCGAGCGGGCGCCTAGGCCTGCGCGCGGCTAGCAAGACGCTCGTACAGGCGGTGGTGCTCGGCGACCATCTCTGCCCAGCTGAATCGCAGCGCCGCTTGGCGCGCGGCGTTGCCCATTCGCATCCGCAGCGAGTCATCCGCAGCGAGCGCAACCAGCCGTTCGGCGATCGCGCGCGGCTCGCGGCTGATCAGAAAGCCGTTCTCAGCGTCCTCGAGCAGCTCGCACACCCCGCTGACCGGCGTCGCCAGCAGCGGCAGCCCGCTCGCTGCGGCCTCGAAGGTGACCAGCGAGAAGGTCTCATACGCCGACGGCAGCACGAAAGCGTCGCCGAGCTGATAGACGAGCTGGACGTCGGGCGTGACGCCCAGCCAGTGCACGAGCTTCTCGACGCCGAGGGACTCGGCGAGCTCGATGTAGCGCTTGCGGTCTCCGTCCCCGGCAACCACCAGCTCCCATCCGGGCGCGAGCGCGAGCGCCCGGATCGCAGGCTCGAGGCCCTTGCGCTCCCACTCGCTCCCCACGAACACGGCGACGCGCGCGTCATCGCCGATGCCAAGCGAGGCACGCAGCACACGCGCATCCTGGGCGCGCACGCCCGGCGCGAAGGTCTCGGTGTCGACACCGTTGTGGATCGCGAGCACGCGCGCGGCGAGCGCCGGGTAGTGCGTGCGCACCTCGTCCGCGACACCCTCGGAGACACCCACGAAGGTCGCGGTCGAGTTCGCGCGAAAGCAGATGCGCTCGGCCAAGCGGGTCAGATATCCCACCAGCTTCGCGTGTATGCGGAAGGGCACCGTCGAGCGGCTCGGATGGGAGGGGCCCGCCTGATGGCAGTAGTGAACTGCGACGATATCGACGCGGTTCACCACGATCGCGCCGGTCGACTGGACGACCCCGCTGCGCCACCTGCGCACCGCCAGCGAGCCCGCCAGCATGAACCAGGGGTAGGCCAGCAGGAGCGGGCGACTCGGTCCTCTGACACGGTGAAAAGCAACGCCCGAGCCGGAGGGCAGCTCACACGTGCGAGCGATCACGGTGACCTCGTGACCCAGCCCGCGAAGCCCGAGAACGAGCTCGGCGAGCACACGCTCCATCCCTCCCACAGAGCCGACGTCGTGCGCGACGAGCGTCACGGGAGTCACCGCGGGAGCCCAGAGATTCTCGGCTGGGAGGAGCGGGGCTGGGCGCGTGAGCATCGCCGCTCCTAGGTTATTGAAACGCGCCGCGGTCGCCGACGGAGCGCTGCTGCGGCTGATGTAGGCTTGGCGCGCGCCCCGTGAGCCAGCTCGCACACCGACCGATGTCCTCTGCGCTGCGAGCGTATCGCTTCGTCAACCGGCCCTACTACTGGTATCGACCGGCGCAGCTCGCGCGGCGACTTCGCCAGCGGGCCAGCCACGACGGCGAGCCGCAGCTGTTGCGCACCGCATGGGGTTCGCAGCTCTACTGCTGGCCCGATCCGCTCGGTCAGGCGGTGGCGCGGACGGGCGTCTATGACCTGACTGTCGCGGAGACTCTCACCCGTCTTGCCGACCCCGGTGAGACGGCCGTGGACGCAGGCGCGAACGTCGGGGTCATGTCAAACCTGCTCGCGCACGCCGTCGGCGAGCGCGGCCGCGTGGTCTCGTTCGAGCCGCATCCTCTGATCTTCGAGACGCTCAGCCGCAACCTCGCGCGCTGGCGCTCGGAGGAGTCGATACAGACAATCGAGATCCGGCAGGCCGCGGTCTCCTCCTCCGACGGCGTGCTGTCGCTCGGCGTGGACCCGCACGCGTTCGAGCAGAACAAGGGCACCGCGTCACTGGAGCAGCAGGATCCCGCGCATGCGACCACGGCGGTGCAGGCCGTTCGCCTCGACAGCGAGTTCTCGACCGCGATCGGCGTTCTCAAGCTCGACGTCGAGATGCACGAGCTCGAGGCGCTTCGCGGGGCTGAGCAACTGCTCTCGCGCAGGCTGATCCGCGACATCGTCTTCGAGGAGCACCAGCCGCCACCGACGCCTGTCACCTCGTTGCTCGAGTCTCACGGCTACACGATCCTCGGTGTGCGTCAGGGCGTGACCGGCCCGATCGCCTCCACCCCGGCGGACGCGCATCAGCGCCAGCTGTGGGATCCGCCTGCACTGCTCGCGAGCATCGATCCCGTGCGCGCGCGGGGGCGGCTGAAGCGACGCGGCTGGATCTGCCTGCGTGGGAGCTTTGCGAGCCGCGGCTTATAGGATCGGCGCCGGTGCGCACATACTCCGATCAGATCGCCTCCGCGGGTGCATCGATGGACGCGATAGTGAAAAGCGCGCTCGCCGCAGCCCGACCCGAACCCAATCTTCGCTGGCTGGATATCGGTTGCGGGCGTGGTGATCTGCTCAGGAAGCTGAGGGACGAGTGGCAGCCCGCAAGCCTCGCCGGCATCGATCCGATCGACTGGCTCGACGAGGACCTCAAGGCGGACGTCGAGTTTCACACAATCGCCGCGGAGCAGGCCGATGGGCTCCCGCCGGCCGACCGCGTGCTTCTCGTCGAGGTCATCGAGCACCTCGAGGCTCCGTGGAGCGCGCTGCGCAAGGCGGCACGACTGGTGGCACCAGGCGGGCGGATCGTCATATCCACTCCCAACCTCGCGACCCTGCGCACTCGCCTCGAGCTCGCGGTTCGCGGCAACCTCACCAGCTTCCGCCCCGGCTATGAGCCGCACATCTCGCCGGCGCTGCCGCATGTCACGAGGCGAATTCTCGAAGAGGAGCAGCTTCAGCTCGACGAGAACGCCTTTGCCGGCGCCGACGTGATCTCACTCACCAAAGGACGCGTCTGGCCCGAGACGCTGCGCGCGCGATTTCCCGTCCTCACCTCTGTGTCGGTGGTTGTATCCGCCGGGCGCCCCGCGTAGCGCCCGCGGCCCGCGCTCATCAACTCGCTAGCGCTCCTCGCCCCCGCGCGCTTTGGATCGCAGAACCTCTTCGAAGCGAGCAAAGAACCGGCGACGCAGCGCGACGTCGGTGAACTCGCGCATGAAGTGCTCGCGGCCGGCCTCACCGATCTCCCGGCGCAGGTCCGCCGATGCGAGCAGCGGTTCGAGTGCTTGCGCAAGCGCAGCAGGCTCCCCGGAGCGCGCGAGCATGCCTGTGCGGCCGTGCTCGATGAACTCCGCGGGACCGCCCGCGTCCACGGCGACGACGGCGACGCCCCTGGCCATGCCCTCGAGCAGCACGATGCCGAACGGCTCGGCCTCGGAGGCGTTGACGAGGATGTCCATCTGTTCGACATACGGACCCGCGTCGGGTACCTCGCCCGTCATCGTGACGGCGTCATGGAGACCCAGGCGATCCGCCAGCGGCGCAAGCGACGCTGCATATTCGGGCGACAGACCGTATGAGTCACCGCCCACGATGACGGTGTGAAGCGGCACCCCGCGCTCTCTGAGCAGCGCGTGCGCCTGCAGCATTCGATCCTGGCCCTTCCAGGGCTGCAGGCGCCCGACCAGGCCGACGACGGGAACCTGCTGCGGAAGCTCGAGCGGCGGCTGCGCTGCCGGAGCACCTGGAGGCGGCGCGCCGGCTGCGACGACGAAGGTTCGGCGGACGGGTGACAGGAGCTCCTGCGCATCGGCGGCCGCCTGCGAGTAGCAGCCGATCGCTGCGGTGGGAAGTGCGGTCGCCAGGCGGTCGAGCCAGTGGCGCGCGGGTATCACCTGTTGCCACCATACGACGCGATCGGCCATGCCCGCGAGGGCCGCGGCCGGTGCGCCGTACAGCTGCGTTTTGGCAGACCAGTTGAGGATCAGATCGGGCCGGCGGCGGCGCATCAGCCGCGCGAGCCGCACTACGGTCACGATCCAGCGATGACCCTGGCGGAGACGGCCCGCACGCAAGACGGTGACGCGCAGACCGGCCTGCGCCAACTCCTCGGGCCATGGCCCGGGCTCGAAAAACACCAGCTCGAGCTCGTGCCCGCTCTCTGCGGCGCCCTCGAGCACAGCGTGCAGCATCGCCTCGGCTCCGCCGAGGCGCTGTCCCCAGGGCACTGTGATGAGTAGACGCATCAGCTCCGAGCGGGCGATCAACCGCGCTTGACGCCAACCAAGGCGACGCTCAGATATGGGTAGCGCAAGAGCCTGGTGAGTGGAGCGTCGAAGACCACGAGTGTCCGCAGCGGAAGCACGAGAAGCCATGCACCCGCGAACCCGATCCGGCGCGTGAGCCGCCTCATCACGTTGATCAGCTTCTGGGAGACGACGCCGCTGATGAAAGCCTCGCTTGCAACCTCGAGTCCCGCGTTCTCGGCCAGTTGCCTCAGGCGCCTCGGGGAATATCCGTATCGAACGTGAAAGCCGTCCTCTACAGGGGTTGGATTGCGCTCCTCCAAGTAGAGCGGACGGTGACCGTCGAACGGCGTGCTCAGCAGCAGCCGTCCACCGGCCTCGAGCATTGCGGCGAGCGCTGTCACGAGCTCCTCATCGGCAGTCACATGCTCGATCGTCTCCAGGCAGATGATCTGATCGAAGACACCGAGATCCCCTCGATGCTCATCGAGCATGCGCAGGTCCAGGGTACGCAGCTCGATCCCATCGACCTCGAGGATCGCCGCGCGCCGACGCAGATCCTCCTGCTTGACCTCTGAGTAGGAAGCAGCGAGGACCTCGTTTCCGCTGCGCGCAGCGTAGATGCTGAACGCTCCGTTGCCACAGCCCGCGTCGAAGGTCCTGTGATCGCCCTTCTGCAGGTGGCGGCGCACCCATAGCCATCGATCCAACACCGACGGATCACCGTGAATAAGGAGAGCGACCCAGCCAATGAGTCGCACGATCGCGTCGGGCATGCCCGAAACATATCCCACGGCGCCATGCGCACGCCCTGTCAAGGTAACCTCTCGAAGGTGAACGACCCCGCACTCGAGCCCTCTGCTCCTCAACGTGTCACTCTCGCGCACGACTACCTGCTGGTCATGCGCGGCGCTGAGCGTACGTTCGGCGCGATCGCCGATTTGTACGCGGACGCCCCGATTTTCACACTTCTGTATGACGAGCAGGGCACCGGTGAGCGCTTTGGCGGCCACGCGATCAGCACCTCGTGGCTGCAACGCCTCAAAGCGAGCCAGGCGACCTTTCGCAGGCTCCTTCCACTTTATCCGCTTGCAGTTGAACGGCTTCACCCTCCGCCGTGTGAGGTGCTGCTGAGCAGCAGCAGCGCGTTTGCGCACGGCATCAGCGTTCCAGGCGATGCGATACACGTGTGCTATTGCCACGCGCCATTTCGATACGCGTGGTATGAGGAAGATCGCGCGCTCGCGGAGGTTCCAGCCGTGCTGCGCGGAGCGCTGCGCCTGCAGCTGCGCCGCATGCGCCGCTGGGACCTCGCGGCGAGCCGGCGCGTGGATCACTACATCGCCAACTCGCTGCTCACCCAGCAGCGGATCAAGCGCTTCTACGGCCGCGACGCGACGATCATCCATCCACCGGTGGAGACACACCGCTTCGCGCCGGGAGCGCCGGGCGACTCGCTGCTGGTGGTCTCCGAGCTCGTTCACCACAAGCGAGTGCATGTCGCGCTCGAGGCTGCCCGTCGCGCGCACGCGCCGGTACGGGTGGTCGGCTCGGGACCGGAGCACGCCGCGCTCAGCGCTGCATACCCCGAGGCTGAGTTCTACGGCCGCGCGAGCGACCCTGAAATCGCCGAGCTGTATGCGAATGCCCGTGCGGTCATCGTGCCGAGCATGGAGGAGTTCGGGATCACCGCGGTGGAGGCACAGGCGGCTGGACGTCCGGTGATCGCGCCCGCGGCGGGCGGTGCGCTTGAGACGGTGCGCGACGGGCAGACGGGGATATTGGTGAAATTGGACGATGTGGAATCGTTCGCACGCGCGATCGAGCAGATCGATGCGCTCGACCTCGATCCGGCTGTGGCGGTTGCGAACGCGGAGCGCTTCTCTGTAGCAGCATTTCACCATTCCATCTCCACCTATGTCACGCACGTGACGCCTCGCCGGGATGGTTAATCGGCGCGCGAAGCGACTGCTGGTACGGTGTGACGGTGGCCGCTAGAAAACGACTTCGAATCGCATGGCTCGGCTCGGCTCCGATGGAATCGGGAAGCGCGCCGGGCGTCGCGACCGAGCTCCTCAACGGTCTCGCGAACCTCGGACACCGGATCGATTGCTACTTCCCCGGGTCCGGTGTCGAGCTGCCCGCGCGGGTCGCCGAGCAGGAGGGCATCACGGTCACCTGGGGCAACAGCACCTGGCGTTGGAACCGCTGGTACAGCCGCACGCCGATGATGAGCTTCGCCTCGGGCCTGTGGGCGCGTGGTTACGCATCTGTGCGCCTTCGGCGGGAGGTGCTCAGGCGCCACCGGCAGGAGCCCTACGACGTGCTGTTCCAGCTTTCGAGCATCGAGAGCCTCTCCGCGCCGCGAAGCCTGAGGGGAGCGGTGCCGCTCGTGATCCGCCCGGACAGCCACCAGGCCGGCGAGCTCCGCTGCCTGCTCGCCGAGCGCCGGATCAGCCTGCGCTGTCAACCGGCTCGCGTGTTCGTCTTCTCGGCCGCGGTGATGACCGTGCGCTCGCTCGTGCAGTTGATCCGGATACGCCATGCCAGCCTGCTCATCTGTCTGAGCAGCGTGTTCCGCGATCACATCGTGCATGACTATCGCTTCCCGATCGAGAACACGGTCGTGGTGACCAACCCGGTCCGCCTCGAGCAGTTCGCGGGCGCGGACCTCGAGCGCGGGCTCGCACAGCCGCCGATGATCCTGGTGCCGGGCAGGGTGTCGGTTCGCAAGGGAATCGAGGACGTGGTGGAGCTCGCGAGGGTGCTCGGCGACCGCCACCCCGAGCTCAGGCTGCGCGTCGTCGGCGGGCCGAGCCTGTGGTCTGACTACCGCAAGCTGCTCGAGGATTTGCCCGAGAACTCCGAATACGTCGAACAGGTGCCGGCTGCGGAGATGCCGGCGGAGTTCGCCCGCAGCGACGTGGTGCTGCAGCCGAGCAAGTACGACCCCTGCCCGATGACCGTGATCGAGGCGCTCGCGGGCGGGGTCCCGGTGGTCGCGACGAGCGAGGTCGGCTCGATCGAGGGCGTCGACCGTTCGGTCGTCAGCGAGGTGAGGCCGGGCGATGTCGAGGGGATGGCGAGCGCGATCGCGGCAATGCTCGAGCAGCTGCGCCACGACCCGGCGAAGACGCGTGCGACGGCGAGCGCGGAGGCCCATCGACGGTTCGCGCCGGAGGTCGTCTGCGAGCAGATCTCGGCGGCGCTCGAAGCCGTCGCCGATCGCTCGTGCGCAAACGGCGCGTCGGGTTAGAGCCCGCGGCGTCCGAGGACGTGCGGGACCGTGCGCATCAGGATCTTGACGTCGGTCCAGAGCGACCAGTTGGCGACGTACAGGTAGTCGATCGCCACCATCTCGCGAAGTGGCACGCGCGCGGGGCCGAGGATCTGCCACGGTCCGGTCATGCCCGGCATCAGCTCGAGCCGGCGACGGTGCCAGCCCTCGATGCACTCGTCCTCCTCGATCACCAGCGGCCGCGGACCCACAAGGCTCATCTCGCCCCTGACGATGTTCAGCAGCTGCGGCAGCTCATCGAGCGCGCTGCGGCGCAGCCATCTGCCGACGTGCGTCACGCGCGGGTCGAGCGCGATCTTGAACAGCCCCTCCTTCGCCTCGTTGCGACCCCGCAGCGAGTCCTTCATCTCGTCTGCTCCCGGCACCATCGTGCGGAACTTGAGCATGTGAAAACGCTGCCCGTAGCGTCCGACACGCAGCTGACGGAAGAACACGGGCCCGCGGCTGTCGAGCTTGATCGCAATCGCGATGACGATCATCAGCGGTGCGATCGCGAGCAGCCCGAGCGAAGCACCGAGCAGATCGAATGCGCGCTTGAACCGCGCCGAGGATCGCGTCAGGTCAAACCGCCGGACCCCCATCACGGTGACGCCGTGGAGATCGTCGAACTCGACCGATGAGCCGACCACCTCGAGCAGTCGCGGCAGCACGCTCACGCGCACTCCGACCGCCTTCAGCGTCCGCAGCAGGTTGAGCATCTCCCCCGCATCCGCGCTGCGCGGCGCGATGATCGCCCGGTGGACATCGAGCGTCTGCGCGAGATCGCGGATCTCTGCGAGCCGCGTCTCGGAGAATGTGTCCGTGGACCACGGCGCAACCTTGTCGAGATCGAGATGCGCGACAACCTTCGCGTTGACCCCGCCGTGGCCCTCGAGCTTCGAGCGAATCGTCTCGGCTGAGCGCTCATCGCCGATGAACAGGCAGCGCTCCGCCGGCGCAATCCGCAGCGAGATCGCCCTCGACGCCGCCCGCGCCATGATCAGCAGGGCCGCGAGCGCCAGCCACAGGAACAACGTCTCGTGACGGTCGAGGCGTCCCTGCACGATCAGGCCACCCGTCAGCCATGCGGCGAGCGCGCACAGGGTCGCGAGCTGGAAGAGCTTCGGCGCCTCATCGAGCGTCGTCTTGCGAAGCAGCGTCTCGTCGCGGTCATAGAGACCTGTCGCCTTCGCTCCCGCCACAAGCACCGGCACCAGGGCGATACCCACCCACGAGAGCTGCAGCGCACGCCGCGAGAACTCGACCGTGAGCACGAACGCCCCGACGATCGCGACCACGTCGGCCACGAGCAGCATCCGGCGGAACAGCGCATCCCGGCGCATGCATGCCGCCGGACCACGAGCCTCGCGAATGCCCGTCGACAGCGCCCGCCGCCGCGAACCCCGCCACAGCAGGCCGCGCGAAGCGGACGCTGAGGACGACGACGCCCAAGGAACCCCCGCGTCGGTTCCGGTCCTCGCCTCGACACTCATAGCGCCTCCGCCTCCTTGCTCACCGTCAACCAAGCCCCCGTACAGGGCGGGTGACTACCAACATATGCCGAGTCCCCGCCCCAACAAACGTCGAAAATTCGTTACCCCGTCTAAGGGCACGGATCATAGACGCCAAGCGTAGCTAAAGCAAGACCTCCACGGATTTAGGTATGCGTCCCGTTCCAATAGGCGTTTTGCTCCAAACCAACCGCACCTTCATCGTGAGGAAGTGGTCTATGATGCGCCGTTCCGCGGCGGGGCGGCACGAGGGAAGACGGCTCGGGCGCGACGATCCGCCGCATCCGAGCCATGCACCTCGACCCGTACATCATCCTCGGAAGCGCGATCATCGGGTTCCTGGTCGGGATGACGGGCGCCGGAGGAGGCGCGCTGATGACGCCGATGCTGATCCTGCTGTTCGGCGTCAAGCCGTCCTCGGCGATCTCCAGCGACCTTGTCGCGGCGGTCGTGATGCGCCCGTTCGGCGCGGCCGTGCACCTGCGCAAAGGGACCGTAAACAGGCGCCTGGTCGGATGGATGGTGCTCGGCTCCGTTCCGATGGCGTTCCTCGGCTCCTATCTGCTGCACGTCATGGGCAACGCGAAGTCCGCGCAGCAGGACATCCAGACGGTCCTCGGGGCAGCACTTCTGGTGGGAGCCGCCGCGATGGTGCTGCGCTACGTGCTCGATCGCCGCCGCGCCGGCGGGCGCACGGGGGCGATCCACGAGATCGTTCCGCGACCGCTGCGGACGATCGCGATCGGAATGCTCGGCGGGGCCGTCGTCGGCATGACCTCGGTGGGCTCGGGCTCGCTGATGATCATCCTGCTGCTGTTCCTCTACCCGATGCTCGGCGCCAACCAGCTGGTGGGCACCGACCTCACCCAGGCGGTGCCGCTGACGCTCGCGGCGGCGCTCGGCGCGCTCATCTTCGGGCACGTCGAGTTCGGTGTCACCGCCTCGCTGATCATCGGCAGCGTGCCCGCGGTGCTGATCGGCTCGCTGCTGTCCTCGAGCGCTCCCGATCGCTACGTGCGTCCGGCGATCACCTTCGTGGTGGGGGCCTCCGGCCTGAAGTACGTCGGCGTCGGCACGACCGCCCTCGGCTGGATCCTGTGCGGCGTGCTCTTGGCCGGCGCCGTCAGCTGGGCCGCGTACAAGCGCCCATGGCGGGGAACCGGCCGGCTGCCGGACCTGGAAGCCGCCGACGTCACGCCGCAGCCTGAAGGGGACTAGCCGCGGACCGAGTCGGCTGCCCCCGCGGATCGCCTACGTCGCGCCGCGTTATTCAAGTCCCACGCGCGTGAGTCCGACGATCAGCATGCATGCTCTTCCCGCTCGTCATCACCGCGTGGCTGGCGCTCGTCGCGCTCGTCATCGCCGCCTGCCAAGGCGCGGCTCGCGCCGAGGCGAGCGCCCTGCGGGACGCCATCGAGCCGGCGCCGGTCGTGTCGGTTCCGGGGCTGATCGTCTGGGACTGCGGCGATCCCGCGCACGCACGGCGCATCGCGCGGAAGCTCACGGCAAGCCGCCCGACTGCCGGGCATGTGGCTTCGGTCTCGCGCACACGCAGACCCGGCGATGAGCGCACCGCGCCCCTGCCGCTCAGGGGACGCGAGCGACGCTGCGCAGCGCGGTCCTGACCGGCCGTGACATTCAGCGGCGGCGGCGCTTGAGGGTGATGCCCTCGAGCACGTGCGCGACGGTCTCACACGCGTCGACCGCCGCCTCAAGCGACTCGAAGATGTCCTTCCAGCGGATCACGACCATCGGGTCGATCCCACCAGCGAACAACGACGCCACCCCATCACGCTGCAACCGATCCCCCTCGTTCTCAAGCCGATGAACCTCAACCAAAAACGGCGCGAGATCGCTACCGGTACGCAACCCCCGCAACGCCTGCGCGATCTGCTCACCGGCGCCAACAAGCACCTGCGTGAAAGCGACCGCCTGCTCCATCGGCGCCTCAACGCCATACAAACCGAGCTGCGCAGCAGCATTCTCGGAGTGATCGACGATGTCATCAAGCGCCGTCGCAAGCGCATAGCCATCGCCCGCGTCAAACGGCACCCGCACACGACCACGTTCCGCTAAACGCAAGATGATGTCGTGGGTGATGCGATCACCTTCCTGCTCGCACACCTTCAAGTCCCGAGCCAACCCAGCCCGCTCCGGATAGTCCGCAAGCAGATCACGCAACAACAACCCACATCGCTGCACATTCCGAGCAGCCTCCTCCACCAACCCCATCAACGTCGCATCAACCGGACGGCGCCAAAAGCTCATGGGGCCGCAGCCTATTGCGCGAATCCGCCGCACGCGCGGCTCGCGCGCTCATGCCGCGCGAGACCCGCGGCCGGGATGTCGGCTCTTCACGAGATCTTCACAACGACCCCGGGGGCGTCGAAGAGACTGCCCGCACTGGCAGCCTGCGAGCGGAGCTTCAGGTCTTGCTGCCTGGAATGCAATCCATCAGAGGAGACCTCGTGAGAAAGATCCGCATGGTTGCGCTCGTCGCCGGTTGCCTGTCGATCGCGCCGGGCCTTGCCGCATGTGGCAGCTCCAGCAAAAACACCAGCTCGAGCAGCTCGAGCGCCTCCAGCGCCGCGGCGGCGACCATCTCCGGGGCCGGCTCCACGTTTGCCGCTCCCGTCTACCAGCAGTGGGCGTCGTCGCTGTCGGGCATGACCGTGAACTACCAGGCGGTCGGCTCGGGCGCCGGCATCACCGATCTCGAGGACAAGACCGTCGACTTCGGCGCGAGCGACCCGCCGCTGAAGCCCAAGGACGAAGCGGCAATAGCGAAAAGCGGCAGCGCCGCGCTGCAGATCCCGATGTTCCTCGGGGCGATCACCGTCTCCTACAACCTGCCCGGCGTCAAGAGCGGCGTGAAGCTCGAAGGCAAGACGATCGCGGACATATACCTCGGCAAGGTCAAGAGCTGGGACGACGCGGAGATCAAGGCGCTCAATGCCGGCGTCAGCCTCCCCGCGACGCCGATCACGGTCATCCACCGCTCGGACTCGTCCGGCACGACGGCCGGCTTCACGTCGTTCCTCGCCTCGGTCGACGCCGAATTCAAGAGCAAGGTCGGCGAAGGCAAGGACGTGCAGTGGCCGACGGGAACCGGCGCGAAGGGCAACGCGGGCGTCGCTGGAGCGATCCAGCAGACGGTCGGCGCGGTGGGCTACGTCGAGCAGGCGTACGCGCTCGCGCACAACTTCACCTACGCAGCGGTGAAGAATCAGGCGGGAGACTTCGTCGCTCCGACGCTGGAATCGGCGAGCGCCGCCGCTCAGAGCGTGAAGGTCCCGGCGAACCTCGGGATCAAGATCGTCAACCCGAGCGGAGCAGGAAGCTACCCGATCACCTCGCAGACGTTCATCGTCGTGCACAAGGACCCCTGCAAGGCAGGCGTCCCGGGTGGTGAAGCGGCCGCCAAGGCCATGGTGAAGTTCCTCGAATACGGGCTCGGCGCGGGTCAGTCGGTCCTCTCCCAGGCCGACTACGCGGCCCTGCCCGCCTCGATCCTCGAAAAGTCGAAGGCCGCGGCCGCCTCGCTGCAGTGCAACGGCTCGCCGCTGACCGGCTGATCGGCTCGACGCCGCCTTCACGGATCGGATAGGAAGCCGGACGTGGAGGCGGCATCGGTAGCAGGCGGCAAGCGCCCGATCAGCGGGCGCTCGCCGCTCGGGCGCCTACCTGACGGGGCGCTCAGGTACGGCCTGAGCGCGCTCGCCGCGCTGATCCTGGCGCTGATCGTCTACTTCTTCATCCGCCTGGTCGGAGAAGCACGGCCGGCGCTCGTTCGCTTCGGCCTGTTCAACTTCACGCTCGGCAACGACTGGAACGTCAGCGCCGAACACTTCGGTGCGCTGCCGCTGCTCGTGGGGACGATCATCACCGCGGCGCTGGCGCTGCTGATCGGCGTCCCGGTCGCGGTCGCGACCGCGCTCTACACCACCGAGCTGTGCCCCGCCCGCGCGCGCGCGCCGCTGACCGTGCTGATCGAGCTGCTCGCAGCGGTGCCCTCGGTCGTGTATGGGCTGTGGGGGATCTTCTTCCTGGCTCCGAAGCTCCAGCCGGCCGAGCAGTGGGTGGCCGACCGGCTGTCGTTCATCCCGTTCATCGGCGGCGGGATCGTGACGATCCCCAACTACTTCATCACCGGCCTGATCCTCGCGATCATGATCCTGCCGATCGTGAGCGCGATCAGCCGTGAGGTCATAAGCACGGTCCCCGCCGACCACAAGGAAGCCGCTCTCGGCCTCGGCGCCACCCGCTGGGAGATGATCCGGATCGCGGTGCTCCCGTTCTCCCGCGCGGGCATCGTCGGCGGCGCGATGCTGGGCCTCGGTCGCGCGATCGGCGAGACGATCGCGGTGACGATCCTGATCGGCGACGCGCCGACGCTCGGCTCGCACCTGTTCAACCAGGGCTACAGCCTCGCGGCGGTGATCGCCAACGAGTTCGGCGAGGCCCAGGGCCTTCACCGCTCGGCGCTGTTCGCCGCGGGCCTCGTGCTATTCGTGCTGACCCTGCTCGTCAACGGCCTCGCGCGGCTGATCGTCGCGCGGGCCGCGCACGGCGGCGGCTCACGCTCGTCGCACAGCGGCACGGCGGGCGCGGGCAAGCGCGTCTCGGAGGCGGCGGCGGGCGCATGAGCGCGCATCCGCACGCGAGCGCCGGGCTCGCCCGGCTTGCCCTGAGCCCGTCGCGGCGTCGGCGCGACAGGCTGGCACGCGCGAGCATCCTCGCCGCGACCGTCGTCGCGCTGCTCCCGCTCGCGCTGATCGTCTACTACCTGCTCCACAAGGGGCTCGGGTCGTGGAGCTCGAGCTTCTTCACGACCGACCCGACCGGCAACACGTTCTTCAAGAGCGCGAGCATCGGCGGGATCAAGAGCGCGATCCTGGGCACGATCGAGATCGTGGCGCTCGCCTCCGCGGTCTCGGTGCCCGTCGGCGTCGCCGTGGCCGTTTGGCTCGTCGAGTACGGCCGGGACAGCTGGTTCGCGCGCACCGTTCGCTTCTTCATCGACGTCCTCACCGGCGTGCCGTCGATCATCTTCGGGCTGTTCATCTACATCGTGCTGATCGCCGGGACCGGCAGCTCCTTCGCCGGCTACAAGGGCGCGCTTTCGCTGTCGCTGCTGATGCTGCCCGTCGTGGTGCGCGCGACCGAGGTGATCCTGCTGCTGGTCCCCTCCTCGCTGCGCGAGGCAGCGCTGGCGCTCGGCTCCCCGCGCTGGCGCATGATCCTGCGGGTCGTGCTGCCGACCGCGCTTCCGGGCATGCTCACGGGGGTGCTGCTGGCGATCGCGCGCGCGGCGGGCGAGACCGCGCCGCTGCTGTTCACCGCCGGCGAGACGCTCAAGACCAACCTTCATCTCGACGGCTTCATGAACGCGCTGCCGCTGCAGATCTACTACGACGTCACCTCTCCCACCACCGCCGTCGTCAACCGCGCCTGGGGCGCTGCGCTCACGCTGGTCGCGATGATCCTCGTGCTCAACCTCATCGCCCGGCTTATCGCGCGCAGAAGCCGTCTAGCATGAAGTCCCTCGAGGGATTTCAAGGGTGGTGGAGATGGAGCTTCAGAGAACAACGCAGGCAAGAAGCCGGCTGGTACCCCAGGTTGGCGCGCTGGCGCTCGCGGTCCTGATCGTGCTGCTTGCACCCGCCGGCGCAGCGGCCGCCGGAGCGCCGGAAAACACAGCGCCGCCGACGATCACCGGCACGCCGCAGCAGGGGCAGACCCTGACCGAGCATGAGGGCACCTGGACCAACGAACCCACCGAATTCAGATACCAGTGGCTGGTGTGCTCGAGCACATGCTCGGCGATCTCGGGGGCGACCGCGGCCAGCTACACCGCCGGTGCGGGCGACGTCGGGCACACGATCAAGGTACGAGTAACCGCGAAGAACGCCGAAGGCTCGACCGTCGCGATCTCGCCCGCGACCGTACCGGTAGCCCCGCCGCCGATCCCGGTAACCGAAAGTCCGCCGAAAATCACCGGCACGGCGCAGCAGGGGGAAACGCTCACCGAGGAACACGGCAGCTGGAGCAACGAACCGGAAGCGAGCGGCTACACCTACCAGTGGCTGCGCTGCTCCGGCGTGGGCACCGAATGCGCGGAAATCCAGGGCGCGACCGGCCAGACCTACCCGATCACCGCCGCCGACGTCAGCAACACGATCGAGGTCCAGGAGACGGCCAGCAACGCCGGCGGCGCGAGCCTGCCCGCGACCTCTGCCGCCACTGAAGTCGTAGCCCCGCCTCCGATCCCGGTAAACGGATCGCCGCCGAGCATTACCGGCACCGCCCAGCAGGGCCAGACGCTGACCGAGCATCACGGCACCTGGGCCAACGAACCGGAAGCGAGTGGCTACACCTACCAATGGCTGCGCTGCTCGAGCTCCGGGGGCGAATGCTCGGAAATCGCGGGTGCCACCGGCCAGACCTACGCGATCGCCGCCGCTGACGTCGGCCACACGCTCGTCGTGAAGGAGACCGCGAGCAACAAGGGCGGCGTCGGCGTGGCCGCCAGCTCCGCCGCCACCGCGATCGTCCTGCCGCCCGTCACCGTCATCACCCCGATCCTCGCCCCGACCCCGACGCCGGGCCTCACGCCAATCGTCTCGCTCGCACCAGCTCCCAAACCACCTCCCGTTCGGGTGAGCGTCCCGCTGGTCTCCCAGCTGCACGAGCGCCTGATCCACGGAAAGACCCTTGAAGTGACCTTCCGCCTCGCCGTGAAGGCGCGCGTGCGCCTGATCGCACGCGGCAAGCACAAGAAGATCCTCACGAGCACGCCGGCGCACACCTTCGCCGCGGGCGCCCACAGGCTGCTGCTCGTCCTGAACCGCCGGCATTGGCCCACGAAGCTCGAACTGCGAACGCATCCGCTTCAACCACTGCCTACGATTCCGCGATGATCTTCCCGCCGCAGCAACGCTGCACGCGATCTCGCCTAGGATCCGCACGAGGTGACCGCGCCACGCGAAGCTGGAGCTGGTTGAGATAGAGCCCGAGAGCACACCCGATGTGCGCGAACGGCAGGCGCCCGACAGGCCGCGAGCGGTGAGCACGGCGTTGCCGGCGCCGGGAGCCGAGGCCGCCGACGTGCAGGCCAAGCGGGGCGTCGGCGTCCGGCTCGAGCAGCTGCGCGCCTACTACGGGCGCGCCGAACAGATCAAGGGCATCGACCTCGAGCTTCGCGCCAACGAGGTGACCGCGATCATCGGGCCCTCCGGCTCGGGCAAGTCGACGATGATCCGCTGCATCAACCGCATGCACGAGGAGATTCCGGGCGCGCGCGCCGAGGGGCGGGTGCTGCTCGAGGACCTCGACGTGTATGACCCGTCGGTCGATGTCGCGGCGGTGCGCCGCGCGATCGGGATGGTCTTTCAAAAGCCCAACCCGTTCCCGACGATGTCGGTCTTCGACAACGCGGCCGCCGGATTGCGCCTGACAGCCGGGCGGCGTGGCGACGTGCGCGCGAAGGTCGAGTCTGCGCTGCGCAGCGCCGGCCTGTGGGAGGAGGTCGCAGAGCGCCTGCACGAGCCGGGGGCGAGCCTCTCGGGCGGCCAGCAGCAGCGGCTGTGCATCGCGCGCTCGCTGGCGGTGAATCCCGAGGTGATCCTGATGGACGAGCCGTGCTCGGCGCTCGATCCGATCGCGACGCTGAAGATCGAGGAAACGATCGAGCAGCTCAAGACGCGTGTCACGATCGTGATCGTCACGCACAACATGCAGCAGGCGGCGCGCGTCGCCGACCGCACCGCGTTCATGCTCGACGGCGGCCTCGTCGAGGTCGCGCCCACCGAGGAGATCTTCACCAAACCGAGCGACCCCCGCACCGAAGAATATGTCACCGGAAAGTTCGGCTGAGAGCGAGCGCGACGAGACGCCGGGCCTTCGCCGCGTGCCGGCGCCGACGCCTTCGCAACCGTCCTCCTCGCACACGCGCGCGCACTTTCAGGATCAGCTCTACGAGCTGGAGCTGCGCGCGCTCGGGGGACTCGACGTCATCGTCGAGCAGCTCGATCGCGTGCTCGAAGCGCTCGAGCAGCAGGACGTCGAGCTCGCGCAGATGGTCATCGCCGACGACGATCGAATCGACGGGCGCTACCTCGAAGTCCATCAGGGGATCCTCTCGCTGCTCGCGCTGCAAGCGCCGGTCGCGGGCGATCTGCGCCTCGTCGCAGCGCTGCTGCACACGATCAAGCACATCGAGCGTATGGGCGATCAGTGCGTGAACATCGCCAAGCTGATCCCGCTCTCCGGACACGAGCCGCCGGTTCACACCGAGATGCTCCAGGCGCTGTTGAGCATGGGCGCGTTCGCGCGCTCGGAGGTCATTCAGGCCAAGGCGGCGTTCGCAGGGCGCGACGTCGGCTTGGCCGAGGATCTCGTGCGCCAGGATCAGGAGATCAACCGCATGAACCGCGAGGTCTTTCGGTTGGCGATCGAGATCGGCGACGACACGGACACGCGCGAGTGGGCGATGCACATGACGCTTGTGGCAAGGGCGCTGGAGCGGATCGGAGACAACGCGGTGGATATCGGAGAGCAGGTCGCGTTCGTGGTGACCGGCCTGTTCAGGGAGTTCTCGGACTCCTCGCATCCCGAGGCCAAGCTCGCGGAGCGGGCGCCCGACAGCACCTAGCAACGCCGGCCCGCGGGTCGCACGCCTCGAGCGGGTCCCGACGGAGCGCCCAGGAACCCGCAAATAGCGCTTGAGCTCGTGAACATCCTGTGACCCCGGAGCAATCGACCAATCCACCGCTGGCGCATCCCTTACACTGCGCCGCGATGACGGCAAGCGTTCGCGCTGACGACCGCGGGGCCTCGTCAGGTGCATCAGAGGGGCCGCCCGCCATGTCCGACTCCCTTCGGATCGCCGTGCTCGATCGCGACAGCGGCTTCCTCCAGGTGCTCAGCAAGCGCCTGGAGCGTCTCGACTGGGAGCATCGAGTGCTCGCGAGCGCGGTGCCGACCGACGCCGTCGTGTCGATGCGGCTCAGCGCGCTCGTGGTCGATCTCGCGGTGCTCGGGCCACAGGCGTGGATCTGGCTCGAGCGGCTGTGCGCAGCGCTGCCCGAGCTCGGGGTCGTCGTCTGCACCGGGCCGTCCACCGTCGCACAGCGCGTCAGGGGTCTGCGGCTGGGAGCCGACGACTGGATCACCAAGCCGTGTCATCCCGAGGAGGTGATCGCGCGTGTGCAGAGCGTCGTGCGCGGCCGCCGGCGCAGCGCGAGCAGAGCCGAAAGCACGCCCACGAGCGCCGGCGAGGTCGTCATCCGCCCGGATCGCTACCAGGCATTCGTGGGGGAGCGCAGCATCGACCTCACCAGGCGCGAGTTCGAGCTGATCGAGCTGCTCTCGGCTGCAGAGGGTCGCGTGCTCGAGCGCGAGGAGATCTATTCACGGCTGTGGGGCTACACGATGGTGCGTGGAGACCGCTCGGTGGACGTGTTCGTGCGAAAGCTGCGTCAGAAGCTCGAGAAGGCCTCGCCCGCGTGGCGCTACATCCATACGCATTTCGGCATCGGTTACCGCTTCGCCGCGGAATCACTCGAGGTCGTGGACCCGAGCGACGTGCCCTCCTCAATCCCCGTCGAGTGGGAGCCCGGTGATGAGCGCGAGCTCGCGCGGGCGCAGGAGCAGCAGCAGCTCGCCTCCGGCGCCCTCTAGGCGCACCGCGGCAAGCCCCGCCTTCTTGAGATCGACTCGGCTGCCCGTCAACTCGGCGAGCACGTGCGAGAGATCGGGCTCATGCCCGACGAGCAGCACGCGCGCGTCGCGTGACGCCGAGGCCACTGCGGCCAGCGCCTGGCGGGCGTCGAATCCACCCGCGAGCGGCTCGTGAACCTCGAGCGCCGCGCGCGCACGCTCGCCGTGCTCCTGCGCCGCGAGCTCCGCTGTCTGGCGCGCGCGCACCTTCGGGCTGTAGAGGACGGCGTCGAACGCGACGCCCATCAGCCGGAGCGCTGCGCCCGCGGCGCGAGCCTGCTGCTCCCCGCGCTCGGTGAGACGACGCTCGGAGTCGACGCGCGCTCCGTGCGGCTCGGCCTCAGCGTGACGAAGTAGCCAGAGCTGACGCGCCATCTTCGGCCAAGCAGCCTAGCGCCTGCAGGGCGTTCGGTGCACGCACGCGTGCTCGCGCGCCGGATGCCCCGGCGGCGCCCCGCACGTTGTAGCGTGAGGGGCATGGACGGCGATCAGAACCCTGCGCTCAGCGCCGGCGCCGGCGCCGCGGCGGATGGGTCAAACGACCCCTCGCTCTACCTCAATCGCGAGCTCTCCTGGCTCGACTTCAACGATCGCGTGCTCCAGCTCGCCGAGGACGAGCGCCTTGCGCTGCTCGAGCGCGTCAAGTTCTGCGCGATCTACACGACCAACCTCGACGAGTACTACATGGTCCGGGTCGCCGGTCTCAACGACCAGATCGAGGCGGGGGTGGAGCAGCCGAGCCAGGATGGCCTGATCCCCTCGCAGACGATCGCGCTGATCCGCGAGCGCGCGCTCGAGCACAGCCGCCGGCTGACGGACTGCTTCGAATCTCAGCTGCGCCCGGCGCTCGCCGACCACGACATCGTGGTGGTGGGCGTCGCAGAGCTCGACGACGAGCGGCGCGCGGAGCTCGCCCGGCACTTCCAGAAGGCGATCTTCCCCGCGCTCACCCCGCTCGCGGTCACTCCCGGGCGCCCCTTCCCCTACATCTCAAACCTCTCGCTCAGCCTCGCGGTGCTCGTTCGCGACCCGATCAGCGACCAGACCGTCTTCGCCAGGGTGAAGGTGCCAACGGAGATCCTGCCGCGCTTCGTGACCCTCAAGCAGCCGGCGCCGGCACCGGCGCTGCTGGTGCCGCTCGAGGACGTGATCGCACATCACCTCGACGCGCTGTTCCCTGGGATGGAGATCGCCGACTATGACGTGTTCCGGGTGACGCGCGACGCCGATCTCGAGGTCTCCGACGATGCAGCGGATCTGCTTCAAGCGGTCGAGGACGAGCTGCGCCGGCGACGCTTCGGCGAGGTCGTTCGCGTCGAGGTGGGCGCGCGCTGCTCGGCGCCGTTGCGCGACGCGCTGACCGCGCTTCTGGGCGTGGCCGATGACGAGGTCTATCCGGTGGACGGCCTGCTCGACATGAGCGCGCTGTGGCAGATCGTCAGGCTCCCCGGTCACGCGGAGTTGCGCGAGGAGCCGCTTGTCGGCCTGACCCATCCTCGCCTGCTGCGCCGCGAAGGCGAGCGCCCCGACGTGCTCGGCGCGATGCGGGAAGGCGACCTGCTCGTGCACCACCCCTACATCTCCTTCTCGACGTCGGTGGAGCGCTTCGTGGAGCAGGCGGTGGACGATCCGAACGTGCTCGCGATCAAGCAGACCGTGTACCGCACGAGCGATGACTCGCCGCTCGTTCCCGCGCTGATCGACGCCACCGAACGGGGCAAGCAGGCGGTCGCGCTCGTCGAGCTGCAGGCGCGCTTTGACGAGCGCATGAACATCCACTGGGCGAAGGCGCTCGAGGAGGCGGGCGTGCACGTCGTCTACGGCCAGCCCGCGCTCAAGACGCACGCCAAGTGCGTCCTCGTCGTGCGCAGGGAGGGCGACGGCGTTCGTAACTACGTCCACATCGGCACCGGCAACTACCACTCCGCGACCGCGCGCCTGTACACCGACTTCGGCCTGTTCACGACCGACGAGCAGATCGGTGCGGATGTCGCCGACATGTTCAACTACCTGACCGGCTTCGGGCGCCCGCTGCACTACCGCAAGGTGCTGATGGCTCCCGACCACCTGCGCGACGCGATCATCGAGCAGATCGAGAGCACCGCGGCCTCGCACTCCGAGCAATCGCCGGCGCGCATAGCGATGAAGATGAACGCGCTGGTCGACGGCCGCTGTATCCGCGCGCTGTACGCGGCATCGCGCGCCGGCGTGCGCGTCGATCTGAACGTTCGCGGGATCTGCTGTTTGCGCCCGGGCGTCACGGGGCTGTCGGAGAACATCCGCGTCGTCTCGATCGTCGGGCGCCAGCTCGAGCACTCGCGCGTGTACGCGTTCGAGCGCGGCGGCGAGCACACCGTCTACATCGCCTCAGCCGACCTCATGCCGCGAAACCTCGATCACCGCGTCGAGCTCGCTGCGCCGGTCGAGGCGCCCGAGCTGCGCGCCGAGCTGCTGGACACGCTGGACCGCGCGTTCGCGGATAACCAGAGCTCCTGGGAGCTCGATGGTGCCGGTGTCTGGCACCGCCGCACGCCCGCGCCCGGTGAGCAGCCGCGCAACCTGCAGCTCGAGCTCGCGGAGCTGTATGCCGCGCGTGCCGGCGCGGAGCGCCCCTCAGCCGAGCGCGACGGCGCGCCGGTGGGCGCCGGTCATTGAACGGTCGCCGCGGGCAGCCGGCCAAGCGCCTCCGCCAGGTCGTCCACCGACTGGTAGTCCAACCCGAGCAGGTGGTCGTGGCGGTGGCGCACGATGCCCTGCTCATCGATCACGATCACAGCGCGCTTGACGCCGAGGCGCGGCGAGAATGCGCTGTACGCCTTCGCGACCGCCTTGTCCACGTCGGCTAGCAGCGGCACGTTGAGCGAGTACTTCCCGGCGAAGCCCTCATGCGACTCAAGGTCCTGGGCGGAGATGCCCACGACCGTGGCGTTGAGCGCAGCGAAGTCCTCGGCCCGGTCGCGGTAGGAGCAGAACTGTTTCGTGCACACCAACGTGTTGTCACCCGGGTAGAACAGAAGCACCACGCGCTCGCCGCGATGCTCGGAGAGCCGGAACGACCCGTCCGTGCCGTCGAGCTGGAAGTCGGGCGCCGCATCGCCGACCTGCGGGGTCTTGGCCATCTCGTCTCACCATCCTCGTATCGATGGCCGCCACCGGCAGCCGCGCGGAGCATAGCCTCAAGTTGCGCCGCTCCGCCCCACTGCGGGCGAGCCGCTGGCGATGCGCTAGAACGTCGTGGCATGCGCGCACGCCACCTCACGCGCGCAGCGCTCGCCAGCTGCGCATGCGTCGTGCTCACCGCGTGCGGCTCGAGCGCTCCGGCCGATGTCTCCACGCCGACCGCGAACAGCGACGCGATCCCGCTGCCGGCCAGTGCCGCCGAACGCCTGCGCGACTGGCCGGAGTTCGCGCTCGACCCGCAGCGCAGCGGCGTTAGCGAACTCGCAACTGGAATCACCGGCGCCAACGTCGCGCATCTGCGGCGCACGACGGTGACGCTGCCCGGAACCGTCGACTCCTCGCCGATCTATCTGCATGGCGCGCTCGTCGGCGGCGCGCGACACAACCTCGCAGTGATGACCACGACCTACGGCAGGACGCTCGCGCTCGATGCCGACAGCGGACGGATCCTGTGGACGTTCACGCCGATTGGCTACAGCAGCTGGGCCGGCAGCAGCCAGATCACAACCGCGACGCCGCTCGCCGACCCCGACCGCCTGTTCGCATATGCCGCCTCGCCGGACGGGCTGATCCACAAGCTCGCGCTCTCCAGCGGCGCCGAGCAGCGCAGCGGCGGCTGGCCGGCGAGGGTGACGCTCGACGCCCGCCGCGAGAAGATCGCCGCGGCGCTCAATGTAGACGGACCCTTCCTGCTCGCGGCCACCGGCGGCTACTTGGGCGACACGCCTCCATACCAGGGCCATCTCGTCCTCATCGAGCGCAGCAGCGGCCGGCTGCGCGCCGTCTTCAACACGCTCTGCACGAACCGCCGCGAGCTGATCGTTCCGAGCAGCTGCCGCTCGAGCGACTCCGCGATCTTGAGTCGCGGCGGCGCGGTCGTCGAGCCGGGCGGGCAGCGGATCCTGATCGATACCGGCAACGGGCCATGGAACGGGCTCACCGACTTCGGCGACAGCGTGCTCGAGCTCACGCTGCCTCACCTCGCGCTGCGCCAGTCATACACCCCCGCCAACCAGCAACAGCTTGCGAGCAGCGATGGCGACCTCGGCTCCAGCGCGCCCGCGCTGCTGGGCGGCGACCGCGTGATGCTCGCCGGCAAGGACGGCGTGATCCGGGTGCT
>JAXDGS010000057.1:0-9888 GCA_034664905.1 Solirubrobacteraceae bacterium
GGCCGCCACCGGCGATGGAGGAGTTCCTCGAACAGCTCCGCCGCCGCCTGCACCTGGTGCCGCGCTATCGCCAGAAGCTCGCCTACACCGCGCTCGACAGCGGCCGGCCGGTGTGGATCGACGACCCGAGCTTCAATCTGGAGTACCACATCCGTCACACCGCGCTGCCGGCCCCCGGCGGTTGGGAGCAGCTGTGCGGGTTGACCGCACGGATCTTCTCCCAGCAGCTCGACCGCTCCAAGCCGCTGTGGGAGATGTGGCTGATCGAGGGGCTCGAGGACGAGCGCTTCGCGCTCATCACCAAGACACACCACTCGCTGATCGACGGGATCGCAGGGGTCGATCTCGCGACCGTGCTGTTCGACCTCTCGCCCAACCCGCCGGCGGTCGGCCTGCCCCGCAAAGCATGGAAACCACACCCCGAGCCGGGCACCGTCTCGCTCGTGGCTGCGGGCCTGCTGGGGGCGATGCGCGCGGGCGTCGCGATCGCCGACGGCGCGATCGAGGCGCTGATGCATCCCGAGCGTGCGCTCAGCCGCGTGCGCGAGGCCGCCGAGGGCGTCGGCGAGATCGTATGGGCAGGCCTGAACCCGGCACCCGAAACGCCGCTGAACGTTCCCATCGGTCCGCACCGGCGGTTCATCGGCATTCGCAGCAGCCTCGAGGACTTCAAGACCGTCAAGAACGCGTTCGGCGGCACCGTCAACGACGTCGTGCTCGCGGTCGTCGCGGGCGCGCTGCGGACGTTTCTGATCTCGCGCGGACGGCGCACCGAGGGCGTCGAGATGCGCGCGCTCGTGCCGGTGTCCGTGCGCGCCGACGACGAGCGCGGCGGCGCGGGCAACCGCATCGTCGTGATGCGCGGGCCGCTGCCCGTCTACATCGCGGACCCGCTCAACCGCCTGCGCTTCGTGAGTCAGGCGATGGACGGCCTGAAGGAGTCGAAGCAGGCACTCGGCGCTGAGATGATCTCCAACGTGCAGAACTTCGCGCCGCCCACGATCCTCGCGCAGGCATCGCGGCTGAACTTCTCCACGCGCCTGTTCAACCTGATCGTCACCAACGTGCCGGGCCCGCAGTTCCCGCTGTACGTGCTCGGACGCGAGATGCTCCAGGCGATCCCCGTCGCGTTCCTGCCCGAGAACCACGCGCTTGCGATCGCGATCATGTCCTACAACGGCCAGATGAACATCGGCCTGCTCGGCGACTTCGATGCGCTTCCTGACATCGAGGTGATCGGCGAGAACATCGGGGCGGAACTCGCCAAGCTGCTCTCGCTCGCGCGCGAGAGGGCTGCCGCTCCCGCCTAGCGACGGGTTTACGCAGAGGACGGTGCGGGCATCGTCGGAGCATGCCATCTACCGACCCTGAGGCGACGCCGAGAACCCGCACGCCACTCGCGTGCCGCCGCGCGCTTCGGGTACGCGCGCACTCGTGCGAGGAGGACGGGTTGCAGGATGCTGGCGCTGAAGTGCGAAAAGGGGTCGCATGATGCTCGCGCTGAAGTGCCTCGGATGCGGCCTGACCGTCCCCTACAAGGGATCCCGCGGCAATGTGTGCCCGCGATGCTTGGTACGCGAGGATCGCGCGGTCGAGCTCACGACCGTGAGCGACCGTCCCTCCACCATCAGTCGCAGCAGGGGTCGGCTGACGACCTACACGAGAGTGGAGGACGATCGACACACGATCGTCCTGAGCGGCGAACTCGACATAGCGTCCGTGCAGATCCTCGACGAGATCCTGACCGAGGCGTGCGCCGGAGGAGCCAAGGAGGTCGTGCTGGATCTGGGCGGCATCGAGTTCATGGACTCGGAAGGGTTGAATGCCATCCTTCGCGGCAAAGCACGCTGTGAACAGGAATCCTGCACATATTGTGTGACTCCGGCACAGAGGCCCGTCGAGCGCGTGTTCGATGCGGCCGGCATCCGGGGCAAACTTCTACGCAGACGCAGCTAGCCGACGCGCACACGGCGTTCGGCGCGGCGGGTTCTCTCTCCGACGTCGTCTATCCCCGTTGCTCAGCGAGGCGCTGGGCGACGGCACGGGCCTCGTCGGGATCTGTGTAGACCGTGACGCGAGCGACCTTCGCGTCCCTCCACACGAATACGAAGCCATAGACGGAGCGCACTCGAGATTGAGCAGGACTTCCGGATGGACGACCGGTCTCGCGCACCATCGCAAACACGATCCCCCCACCGAGGTCGAGGATCTCCTCAATCTCGTCCCGCATGTCCTCGTAGGAGGCCAGCCAGTCTGCGAGGAAGCTGCGAATCGCCGCGCTGCCTTCAAAGGTCCCGAGTCCCACCCGGGACATGTCGTACACAGCGTCCGCGCAGTAGAACGCCATCGTTGCGTCGACACCCCTCGCGTCACACAGCGCTCGCGTGAGGGCTGTCAGGTTGGACATCGACTAGACCCGGAGTCCTACAGCTTCGACGGCATCGACCGATGAGCCCTCGCAAGCTCAGAAGCCGAGCGCGAACTTCGCGTCCTCGCTCATCTTCTCCGGCGACCATGGCGGCGTGAAGACCATCTCGCACTCGACCGTCGCGACGCCGTCCAGTTCGCCGACGAACTCCTCGATCTGTTCGGTGACCTGCGGACCGATCGGACAGCCGGGAGTGGTCAGCGTGAACGTCACGTGCACGTTGCCGCGTTCGATCGCAACGCCGTAGATCAGGCCGAGCTCGACGAAGTCGAGGCCGAGCTCAGGGTCGATCACGTTCGAAAGCGCGTCCATCACATCCGTCTCTGTGGGTGCGCCCGCACTATCTTGCACCCGGCCAGTCTAGCTGGGTGCGGGGGCCGCGTCTCAGATCGCGCGTCCCGGTCACGCTCTCGCATCGCGCGTCGCGGTCAGGACGGGTGTCTGCCGTCTGACGCTAGCGGCTCAGCACTACCGTCTCGAGCCAGCTCACCGGGCGCGCGTGCAGCATCGTGAAGACGCCCTTGACGGTCATCGGGATGCGCTTGCTGTGCGCAACGAGGTGCCGTCCCGCGCTCGTCAGTCGGATCGTCACGCTCGTCGCGCCGGCGCCGGCAAACGAGGTGCTCGACAGCGCAAGGATCACCGGCTTGGCGTGGGTGCTGTGGTGAGGAGTAGCGGGCGGCGGTTGGTACCAGCTGACTTCAAGCGTGCCCGCAGCAGGTGCCGCGAAGAGGAACGCGAAGAGCGCAGTCTTGCGCAGGGACGCAAGCCGCACGCGCTGCTGCGCGCGCGCGAGCTGAACGTGGAGCGTCGCGCGGATCTGCGCTGCGGTCGGCACCGGAGGAGCGATCGCGAGCGGCGGGAGCGTCAGTTCGTGCGGGCTTTCCAGCGGCAGCGCCGCGCGCGGGACCGTGATCGTGTTGGCGCTCTGCGCCTGGACGCTGCCTTCGCTGTTTGCCGCGGTGACCTCGCACGAGAGGATGTGGCCCTGGTCGGCGAGTTCCACGGTGTGGGTGCTGTGAGCCGCCGATTCGATGCTCGTCCCGTCGCGCATCCACTGGAAGGTGAACACGGGCGGCGGCGCCCCGTTCCAGACACCGCGGAGGCACTCGAGCGGCTGGCCGACCGCGGGCGTGCCCGATAGGAGCGGTGCTTGGACCACTTCAGGTGCGACGCCGGGGATGTGCAGCGCTTTGCTGATCGCCGCTTCGCTGCCTCCGCGGTTGCTTGCGGTCACTTCGCAGGTGAGCGCCAGGCCACGGTCGGCGCTCGTGAGCGTGTAGGTGCTCGCCGTCGCCAGCGGAATGGCGATCCCTTCGAGCATCCACTGGTAGGTGAAGGTCGGCGCCGGCTGCGCGTTCCACGTGCCGTTCGAGCAGGTCATGGTGTTGCCGACTGCGGGGATGCCGAACACCTGCGGAGATCCCGTGTTCACCGGCTGCCCGCCGGGGATTTCAAGGCTGTTCCTGCTGAGCGCTTCCGCCGATCCAGCGCTGTTCTGGGCGGTGACCCTGCATGAGATGAACCCGCCGCGGTCTTCGCTCGCCGCCGTGTAGGTGCTGGCTGTCGCAGCGGCGATGCTCGAGCCGTCCCTAAGCCACTGGTAGCTGAACGTCGGCGGCGGCTGGGCGCTCCATTTGCCTGACGCGCACGTCAGCTGCTGGCCGACCGCCGGCAGGCCGAGGACCTGCGGCGCTTCGAGGAGCTGCGGCTTTCGCCCCGGTATTTCCACGGCGTTGCTGCTCTTGGAAGCGACCCCTTCTTCGTTGATCGCGGTGACCTTGCACGACAGCGCGTGGCCCTGGTCGGCTTCCACCACGGTGTGCAAGCTCGAGCTGGCCGAGGGGATCGGCGAGCCGTCACGTAGCCACTGGAAGCTCAGCGCTGGCGTCGGGCTGCCGCTCCAGGTGCCTTCAGAGCAGCTCAGCATTTGCCCGAGCGCGGGCGTCCCGGACACTTCCGGCGCCGCTTCGTTCTGCGGCGGCGCGCCGCCGGCGGCCGCCGGCACGACAACGCTGTCGCTGGCCTGCGAAGCCGAGCCTTCGATGTTGGTGGCGGTCACGTCGCAGGAGAGCGAGTGGCCGCGGTCTTCACTGCTCGCGATGTAGCTCGCGGACGTCGCCGAGCCGATCGCTTCCTGGCCGGGCATGCCCTGATCGCGCACCCATATGTATGCGTACGTCGGCGCCGGCACCCCGCTCCAGACGCCGTTTTCGCACGTGAGCGTTTCCCCCACCAGCGGGCTGCCGAGCACTTCGGGGGCCACCGTGTTGTGCGGCTTGCTGCCCGCCACCCTGAGGCTGTTCGCGCTCGCGGCTTCGGTGCTGCCGACGCTGTTCGTCGCGATCACCACGCAGGAGAGCGCATGCAGCTGATCGGCGGCCGCGACCACATATGTGCTGGCGCTGGCCGATTCGATGATCGCTTCGCCGGACAGTCCCGCGTCGCGCACCCACCGAAATGCGAAAGTCGGCGTGGGGCTCCCGCTCCACGTCCCCGGCGAGCAGGTCACCGGTTCGCCGAGGACCGAGGGTTCGAGCCCGAGCATGTGCGGCGCCAGTTTCACCTGCGGCTTGGTGCCCGCGACGAGCACGCTGTTGGTGCTCAAGCGCGACGCGCTCCCGGAGCTGTTGCTGGCGATCACCTTGCAGGCGAGCGAGTGGCCCTGGTCTGCTTCCACGACGGTGTAGGTATGAGTGCTCGCCGAGGAGATGATCGTCGCATCGCGCAGCCACTGGTAGGTGAGCGTGGGAGCCGGGTTCCCGGTCCAGGTGCCGTCGGAGCAGTGCAGCGCTTCCCCGAGAACCGGGCTGCCGGACACTTCCGGTGCCAGCGTGTTAACCGGCGGTTCGCCTTTCTGCCCAGGAATCGCGAGGCTGTTGGCGCTTTCGGCTTCGGTTGAGCCTTCACTGCCGGTCGCGGTTACCACACACCAGAGCAGATGACCCTTGTCGGCCGTGGTGACCAGGTAGGCCACGCCCGAGGCCACCGGCACCGCATCGCGCAGCCATTTATAGGTGAATCCCGACACGGAGCCGGTCCAGCTGCCCGCGCCGCACACGAGCCGTTCGCCCACCGCCGGGTTGCCGACGACTTCCGGCGCGAGGTCGTTCACCGGTTTCTGCGACGCGACGCTTGCCGCCGCCGAGGCGACGAGGATGCAGGTCACCGCCGCTAGCGTGCTCAGCAGCCGTCGCGCACCGATGCGCGCGGTCGAGCGGCCCGCTGGGACGCCCCCGTCCTTGTCTCTCCGTGCCGGCATGAGGGGCCCGAAGGCTTTCAACCCCCGCACCGACGAGTCAAGCTGTGCACAGCTCCACCCATGTCAGAGAATTTCGATCGGCGTGCCGACCCCGATCATCGCCCACAGGCGGGTGATGTCACCGTTGCGCAGGCGGATGCAGCCGTGCGAGGGACGACCGGGTATCAGCTGCGGCTCGTTGGTTCCATGGATGCCGACGATGCCATTGCCAGGCCATTCGCTGAGCAGCGGCGCGTATGCGCTCGTACCGAGCGCGTAGGGGCCATAGAGCGGCTGTCCGGCCGCCGCGAGCTTCTCGGTGACGTAGAAGTGACCTGCGGGCGTGGGAAGCGTCGGGCGCCCCACTCCCACCGGCGCGCTCCAGACCGCGCGCCCGCCACGGTAAAGGGTGGCGCGAAGCGTCTCGCGGTTGACACGCAGATACTCGCTGCTGACGTGCATGTCACCGAGCGCATCCGCTGGGACCCACCCGGTGAGGCCGTTGGGACGGCCAGGGATCGGAAGCAGGATCCAGGTGGCGGCGCCAACGGTGTATGAGCGCAGCGCGAGATAGACCTCAGCCTGGCCGTCGCTCGTGAGGAAGCGCAGGTGGTCGATCACCGGCGAGGTCGGCGAGGGATCCCGACGCACCGCCGCCGCCGACTGCGGATATGCCCACAGCGAGAGCGTCCTCAGGTTCGATAGCCGCGCCCCGAACCCCCCCGGCGATCCGGCCCCCGCGGCCTCAGGCGCAGGATCCGCACCGAAGCCGGCGGGCGCGAACAGCAGCGACGCGCCGACCAGCGCCACGGCGAGTGCGCGCCACGGCACAACGCTCGCTGCGCTGCGGGCATCCTTTCGGTTTGCGCTCACGGCGGAGAATGCTGCGCCAGCCCTGCGTTCAGCCGGTGAATTTCGGCACGACCACGCGCGTCGACGGGTGCACGAACACGCCTGTGCGAGCGATCGCTGCACAGCTCGCGTTGCTCATGCGCGTTTTGACCGACACCTTGTGCGCGCCGTAGGAGAGCTTGCGGGAGTCGAGTGTGATCGTGAACCTGCCGCCCTTCGCCTGTGACTGGTCCAGCGTCTTGAGTTTGTGACCATCTAGATAGAAGCTGATGCGCTTGATTCCAAGCGAGCTGATCTGCACGGTGAAGGTCCCGCGCTTTGGCCCGGAGGCACCCCGCAACAGCGGCCGCGAGGCTTCACACACCGGCAGCACTTCGCCTGCGGGCTTTTGGTTCGCAGGGGCGGAACCGCCGAGCGGGCTCAGCGGCGAGGCCGCGCCGGGCACGTTGACTTCGACGCGATTGGAGCTCTGCGCGAGCGGCGCCTCGCCCGGTGCTGCACCTGTCACGCCGGCTTCGTTGACGTAGGTGCCGGAGCTGGCAAGAACGTGGCTGCACGTGTACGTCGTCGATGCGCCCGGCTGCACGAGCGCTGCCCCCGGACCACCGGCGATCGTATGCGAATCGCAGTGCGCGTCGGTGAAGTTTGAAAATGCGAGCGCCTCGTTGCCGGTGTTCTTGACGACGATCGCATATTCGACGCTCTGCCCGATCGCGCCGGTGAGCTTCAGCGCGGTGAAGCCGCTGGTGCTGCCCGCGAGCTGCTGGCGCTTTTCAATTGTGAACGCAGGTTCCGGCGCGACTTCGACGATCACCTGGTTGGAAGTGTGCGTGACGGGCGTCCCACCGACAGCCGTGCCCGTCAGCGTGGCTTCGTTCGCGTAGGTGCCGAGGGCCGTGAGTGCGTGCTGGCAGGTGTAGGTCGACGACTGCCCCGGCGCGAGCGGACTGGCACCGGGACCGCCGGCGATCGTGCCTGGGTCGCAGTGCGGGTCAGAGAGTTCGCCGAAGGTCTCGGCAACGTTTGAGGTGCTCGTGACGACGACCTGGTAGTCGACCGTCTGGCCCAGCGAGCCCTTGAGCGGTGCACTCGTAAAGCCGCTCCCGCTACCGGCGATTTCCTCGCGCTTTTCGATCGTGAACGCCGGCTCTCCGGTTGGCTGCGGCGGCAGGACCGTGAAGTTGGTGGTAAACGCCGTGAACGGTTTCGCTTCCAGGTCCGCTTCGATCAGCGACGTCCCTTCGGCGCACGATGAATCGCCGATCGCGATCACAAACGCGTTGCCGTTGTTATCGAGCTGCACTTCTCGCACTTCCGAGCCTTCCCCCTCGCTCCGGGATTCCGATCCGTCCATCCGAATCCAGCGCACGTGTGGCGCTCTGCGGCAGCGTTGGTAGAGCTCTTCGGAGGCGATTCGAACGTTCTTCTCCGAGCCGCCCGGGAACTCAGCCTCGATGATCGTGGCCACGGCACTTGAGCTCGAGTCCTCGACCTGACTGGCCGGAAGCGCGAACACACCCGGCGTCGTGTTGACCGGCGCCAGCACCGTGAACGACGTCGTGAACGATTCGAACGGTTCTTCTTCCATGTGCGCGGTCACGAGGCTTTCGCCAGCCGAGCATTCCGGACCAGCAAGCACCGCAACCGTCGCATTGCCGTCGGCGTCGAGACCCACCGACACGCCCCTGCCTGCTTCCTTGAAGAAGCCCTGAGACGGCGTCGTGTCCGGCACGAACCAGATCAGTTTGCCCTTACAGCGGCTGTAGAGCTGGCTCGCCGTGAGTTTGATTTTCGAGCCCGTCCCGTAGATGTTGGGGTCGCACTCGACTTCGATGACGTCGGCCGCCGTCGCCGTCAGCGCGAACTCGCCCTGTGCGACGAAGGAAGGCAGCGAGTGAACGACGCATGTCGCCGGCGACCCTGCTCCCGCCACGGCGCCAGTCGAGATCGAGCGCACGGGCTGCGCCTGTGTGGCGCCCGGCGCGAGCGCAGCGACAGCGGTCGCGGCGACGGCGAGCAGCAGCGCAGAGCTTCGCATTGCGCGACGCGCCCGACGTACGCCGACGGCGCCAAAAAAGGGCGCACAGGACCCCGGAGGACTTGGATTTTCCGGGGTCCTGGTGCGCATTTTCAGATCAACTCGATGATGTCCGCTGCTAGATGGTTGGTCTAGGAGCTTCGATCAGGAAGTTGGTCGTGAACGTGGTGAACGGTTTCGCTTCCAGGTCCGCTTCGATCAGCGAGGACCCTTCGGCGCACGATGAATCGCCGATCGCGATCACAAACGCGTTGCCGTTGTTATCGAGCTGCACTTCACGTACTTCCGAGCCCGCTTCGGGCGCTTCGGAGCCGTCCATCCGGAACCAGCGCACGTGCGGTGCTTTGCGGCAGCGCGCGTAGAGCTCTTCGGAGGCGATTCGCACGTTCTTCTCCGAGCCGCCCGGGAACTCCGCCTCGATGATCGTGGCCACAGCACTGGAGCTGGAGTCCTCGACCTGCGTGGCCGGAAGCGCGAACACGCCCGGCGTCGTGTTGACTGGCGGCAGCACCGTGAACGACGTCGTGAACGATTCGAACGGTTCTTCTTCCATGTGCGCGGTCACGAGGCTTTCCCCGGCCGAGCATTCCGGACCAGCAAGCACCGCAACCGTCGCGTTGCCGTCGGCGTCGAGACCCACCGACACGCCCCTGCCTTCTTCTTTGAAGAATTCGTGCCCCGGGTTCGTGTTCGGTACGTACCAGATCAGTTTGCCTTTACAACGACTGTAGAGCTGGCTTGCGGTGATTTTGATTTTCGAACCTGTCCCGTAAATGTTGGGGTTGCACTCGACTTCGATCACATCGGCCGCCGTCGCTGTCAGCGCGAACTCGCCCTGTGCGACGAAGGAAGGCAGCGAGTGAACAACGCACGTGCCCTCCGACTCTCCCGTGCTGGCCGAAGCGCTTCCGGCCAGCAAGAACAGGCTGGCCAGAACTATGAGGCCTACCCCTAGACTGCGGTTTTTCATGGCTCCCTCCAAAGGAGACTGTGACTGGGTTTAACCCGATGCTCTCGGGAATCCCGAACAGCACTTTGAGAGGACCGACCCCCTTACCGGACGACACCCCCCGCGGGTAAATGTGGAAGGGGTGAATAACACAGCCGGGGTGTCAGAACAACACAAAAATGCGCAGAGCTACTCAAAGCTCGCAAATTGCGGGTTTTTGCGAGTCCGTTTTCCTCGATTTGCAGGAGTTTTTGCAGAGGAAGGAGTGCCATAATTTGCACGATTTCTTGCAAGACCGTCGCGGGCCGTCCGCAAGGGCGAGCGCGGCGCACTTGACGGTGGCCGTCTCAGCGCTTCAGCTCGAAGGTGGCGGACGCCCT
>JAXDGS010000058.1:0-2554 GCA_034664905.1 Solirubrobacteraceae bacterium
CCGAAGTTCAGCAGCGCCCGCTGCGCAAACCCAAAGCTCGTCTGCTCAGAGATGTGCTCAGACAGATACGTCCAGAAATAGTTCCAGCCGTCGCACACCGTCTGATACGGCCCCAGATACCGGATCATCGGATTCAACGTCGACACGGTAGAGGTCAGCGCATTGATCCCGATGTTCGTGCCCGGCGCCTGCGCGAGGTTCTTCAACGCGGCCATCACCTGCTGCAGATTGGCATTCAAAGACGGCGTCCGCGCCAGCGTCGTGGTCCCCGCCTCGATCGCCGGATTGATATTCGGCAACGCCCTCCCCAACTCCGCCGTCGCCGGCGTGAACCTCCGCCCCAACGTCGACAGATCCACCAAAAACGGCTGCTGCACCCTCAACGACTGAGTCGACACCTGCTCAGTCGACGGCGACTCAGCGATCGTCGCCTCCAACGCATTCGGATCACGACTGATCGCCTCAAACGTCGTCGCCATATCCGTGAACAAGCGCGCATTCGTCGCTGCCACCGGCGCGACCGTCCCCATGAACCCCTCCAACGAATCAAAGAACCGCGTCAACTCCGTATGCGGATCCGCCAGATAGCGAGCCACCGGCGTCAGATGACCGAACAACGCCGGCAAGCTCGCGATCGTGTCGTTCAACGCCGACCCCCGCCCCGCCAGCGTATCCCCGAACCCCACCAGGTTCTTATCGATCGCTGACCGCGTCTTTGCATCAAACGCCTGAAACACATCCTCAAACTGCACCGGCACGCTCGTCCGGCTGATCGGCATCGTCCCGCCGTCGCCGAACACCCGCCTAGAAGTACCGAAATGCAAGTCGACGTACTTCAACCCCAGAACCGACCGCGGACGGATCTCCGCCGTCGAATCCACCGGCACTCTCCCCTGCGACGTGTTCAGCTTGAGCGTCAACTGCGCGCCGATCTGACCGCTCGGCAACTCGATCGGCTTCATATCCGACACCAACCCGATCCGATACCCCCCCTCCCGCACCTCGTTGCCCGCCACCAGATCAGACCCACTCGCGATATTCAGCTTCAACTCCCGCGTCGGCACAAACGGCAAACCCGCGTTGGAGTTATAGGCCAGGAACACCGCCACCATGGCGACCAGCACCGTCATCGCCCCCACCAGGACCGGGTTGGCCAGCGCCGACCGTTGGTCACCGCTCGGCGTGCGCCCGGGCGACCCGTGGCCGGCATGCAACGCCGCCTCGAGATCGAAACCGGCGGCATCGTGCTCTCGTTTGTCCGCGCGGGCCCAGGCGGCTCGGGCGTCGTCCCACTGATCGTCGCCCGCGAGGAGCAGCCCTAGCCTGAACGCCCCCAGCCGATCACCGCGCTCATCGGCGCGGGCGTACGCCTCCCGCGCCGCCTTAGGCTTGCCACGAAACTCGAGCAGCATGCCGAGCTTCGCGGCGGCCGCCGGATGCCCGGCATCGTCGGCCCGCCGGTAGGCCTGCTCAGCCTCACCCAGCGCACCGTCGGCCGCGAGCCGGTCGCCGCGCGAGTAGTGCTCCGCCCCGCCGTCCCCGCCCTTTCCCCCGTCGGCACCTGCCGCGTCGTCATCGGCATCGGACATTGCCCGGGACCCTAACAACTGCCGCTCGGTTCCGAGCCCGTCGCTCGAAGCCGTCCGGGCGGGTCGAACCGTTCCCGTCCGCCGATCCTTTTACCTCAACTTGCTGACTGATGAAACACCTTGAGCGATGGCGCGGTCTTCCCTGGCATGACCTCACTTCAGACCATCGGGCTCAGCCGCGACGCCGCTGACGCCTACGACGAGCTGGCCGACGCCTACGACGTCCTGACCGCCGGCTACTGCCATGACCGGTGGCTCGAGCGGATCGAGCAGGTGGCGCTGGCGCACGGCCTCCGGGGCCGGCGGTTGCTCGACATTGCGTGCGGTACTGGAAAGAGCTTCCTGCCGCTCGCCGAGCGCGGCTACGACGTGACGGCCTGCGACATCTCCTCCCGGATGGTCCAGATCGCACGCGGTAAGGCTCCGGGGATCGAGATCGCTCTGGGCGACATGCGGGCGCTCGAGGAACTCGGCGAGTTCGACCTCATCACCTGCTTGGACGACGCCGTCAACTACCTGCTGACCGTCGAGGACCTCGAGGGCTTCTTCCACAGCGTCGCCCGCAACCTCGCTGCGGACGGGGTGGCGGTCTTTGACGTCAACAGTCTCCGCATGTACCGGGAGGGCTTTGCCCGGGACTGGCTGATCGACGAGCCGGGCGCATTCATCGCCTGGACCGCTCCCGGGGCCGGACACACCGGCAGCGGCGGCCAGGTCGCGGCCACCGTCCATGTGTTCTCGCCTGACGGCCCCCGGTGGATCCGCAGCCAGAGCCATCACCGCCAGCGCCACTGGCCACAGGATCGGATCGCCTCGGCAGCCGCGGCCGCCTCTCTGACCATCCGGGCCGTCCGCGGTCAGCATCGCGGGGCGTGCCTCGAGGATCGCTTCGACGAGCTCGAGCACAACAAGGCCCTCTGTCTTGCCACCCACGAAGAAAGGCGGTGAACGAGATGCGCATCGGC
>JAXDGS010000059.1:0-39741 GCA_034664905.1 Solirubrobacteraceae bacterium
CGGCCACGACGTTCGTCGCGGTGAAGTTCCTGCTGCGCTACTTCCAGACGAACCGCCTCACGCCGTTCGGCGTGTACTGCCTAGGCGTGGGCATCGTGTGCACGCTCGTGTTCGCGCTCGGCGGCTAAGCGTGGTGCTCGGAACTCATCGGTCCTGAAGCAGACCGAGAACGTTGCCATCGGGGTCGGTGATGGTGGCCACCAGGCGACCGCCACCGACGTCGTGCGCGGATTCGTTCACGGCGCCACCCGCGGCGGTCACCTCGGCGAGCTTCGCTTCGAGGTCCGCCACGTGCCAATAGGCCACCGGCGAGGTCATGCCCTGCGGTCCACCGCCCGGCACCAGCCCGATGTGCTGGCCCGCCGCCTCGAAGCCGACGTAGTAGGGCCCGTCGGTCTGCGGCTGTACGCCGAGCAGGGCGGCGTACACCGCCTTGGCCGCCGCCAGGTCGGAAACGGGGTGCAGCACCGTCTTGATTCCCTGGGTGGAAGAGCCGGTCATGGTCACGCCTGAAGTCGGCGGCGGCGGAGGCTCAGGCGCGGCTAGGCCTGGGTGGGCGCGCCGCCGGTTTTGGGCCCGGTCTGAAACCACGCGAACGCGAAGCAGGCGATCGCGACCACCAGCGCAGCGATGCCGTGCTTGGTGTGATGGTGGTTGGCTTCGGGGTCGGTGGCTGAGCTGTGGCCGGGAAAGAACGACGGAAGCGAGTGCTGCGGCTCGATGAAGTAGATCACCGCGACGACGATCAGCAGGACGCCGAGCAGGACCGCCGGCACGATCAGTTTGCGCAGGTTCGTGTTCATCGCCCGTAGAAGGGTAGAGGACGCTGCCGAAGGCAACTGCGAGCGCCCGCCCGCGGGAGCGCGGCGGGAGTCGCCATCATGTGGAGGTCATGCCCGCTCCGAGAACACCGCAGAAGATGTTCGAGACCCGCAGCCAGGCGTGGAAGGAGGTCGGCCTGCTGCGCCAGATCAGCCCGCGCGTGGTCAAGCGCGCACGCCTGGAGGGCGCCCTGCTACTGGGGCTGTTCGTGGCAGTCGTCATCTTCTTCAACAACCGCGTGAGCCTGCTCGGGGCCGCCGGCACGCATGGGCACCCGGCGACGACGCTCGAAGAACCGCTCGAAGCCGTCGTACGCGCGCTCACCGTGGCCGCGCTGATGATCCTCGGCTGGGCGGTCGCGAGGGATTTCGGGCGCAGCTTCGGTCCGGCGCTGTTCCGCAGGCTGGACCCAGCGACCGCCGGTACGGTGGGCTTTCTGATCCGCCTGAGCACCGCGATCGTGGCACTGTTCGTCGCTCTCCGCGTCGCCGGGATCCAGGCGCGGACGCTCGCGCTCGGAGGCGCGTTCACCGCGGTGATCTTCGGCCTCGCGGCGCAGCAGACGTTCGGGAACCTGATCGCGGGGACCGTGCTCCTGAGCGCGCGACCGTTTCGCGTAGGCGAGCGCGTGCGGCTGCAGGGCGGCATGTTGGCGGGCCAGGTCGAGGGGACCGTGAGCTCGCTGGGCTTGCTCTACACGACGCTTGCGACCGGCGAAGACCTGGTGCTCGTGCCCAACAGCGTGGTCCTGAACGCCGCCGTGCTGCCGCTGCGCGAGCCCGACGCGGTGAACCTGCGCGCGCGCCTACGAGCGGGCATGACCCCGGGCGACATGCAGGAGATCCTCGAGAAGGCGCTGCAGACGCCGCTGCGCGACGCGCCGCGGATCACGCTCGAGGAGCTCGATGGCGATGAGGTCGTCGTGCGGATATCCGCGACGCCTCGCGTCGCGACGCAGGGTCGGCGCCTGGCGAGCGAACTGCTCAGCATCGCCTCGCGCGAGACGCGCTCAGGACGTCCGGATCCGATAGCGCAGGAATAGGTCGGAGGCGCTCTCGAGCACTCCGAGCAGCTCGAGGGGCAGTGGCGGCTGCAGCTCGGGACCGGCGAGAATCCGCAACGCCTCTCCGCCGCTCGCCTCGCCGCCTGCGAGCGTGGGTGAGATCGTGATGAACAGCTCATCCACGAGCCCGGCGGCAAAGAGCTGGGAGGCGAGATGCGGGCCGCCCTCGCACAGCAGCAGCTCGACCGCGAAGCGCGCGCGCAGCTCCGCGAGCGAGGCGCCCAGATCGAGCACCCCGTCGGTGCTCGGGCGGACGTAGTCGACGTGTGCGCGGGCGCCCGCCACGCTTGCCGCCGACGACGTCGCGATCACCACGTTCGCGTCGGGGTCGGCGAGCAGGGGAACCTCGGCGTCCAGCGACAGTCGCCCCGAGACGATGCACGCGAGCGGCTCCTCGCTCAGCCCACGCTCGCGTCTCGCGCGCCGCGCGGAGGGCTCGCGGATCAGGCGGCCATAGCGCTCGGTGCGCACCGTGCCCGCGCCGACCATCACGCAGTCCGCGCTCATGCGCAGCGCGCGAAACAGGTGCCGATCGGCGATTGAGCTGAGCGGCGCCGAGCGCCCGTCGAGGGTCGCGCGGCCGTCGACGGTGCTGACCATGTTCAGCAGCACGCGCGGGCGCGGCTGCGGCGGCGTGGGCTCGCGCAGCCCGAGCCCCTCGACGATCGCCATCGCCGTCGCCGGCTCCTCGCTCGCGAGCAGATGATGCAGGCCGGCGGGCTGCTCGCGCACGCCATCCGGACTCCGCTGCGCGTCTTTGCCCATCAGCGCACCCTAGCCGCGCTCGCAGCCGCCCGGTGCGTGCAGACACCCGGTCGCGGCGACCTGCTACTTTCGTTGTGTCTGGCCGGCCCGAAAGTCGGCGAAAAGCAGTGCAAGCGCTCGCAGGTGCGAAGCTCTAGCAGCATCCTCCGCGCAGCAGCACGCACAAAACGTGGAGGACTCACATCATGCCAACCGGCACAGTCAAGTGGTTCAGCGACGACAAGGGGTTCGGCTTCATCACCCCCGATGACGGCGACAAGGACCTCTTCGTGCATCACACGGGCATCAACGGCGAGGGTTATCGCTCGCTGCAGGAGGGTGCCAAGGTCTCCTACGACCCGGAGCAGGGCGACAAGGGCCCGAAGGCCGTAAACGTCCAGCCGCTCTAGGAGAGCGAGCCGGCTTCACTCTCGGGGGTCCGCTTCGGCGGGCCCCTTTTCGTTCTCTACGGGTATCGTGGCGGCGCTCAGGATGTCGGGCGACGCCAGCACCCTTCCGCTCCGCCGCAGCGCGGTGAAGGACGTCACGCGCACGCGCGGGATGCTCACCCGATGGCGTGCCAGGGTGCTTCCAGGCACCGACGTGCGCGCCCGCGCGGCCGTCGTCGGGGTGGTCGCGATCGTGCTGCTGAGCGTCCTGCTCGTGATGATGGCCGCCAACCGCCCGAGCGTGCTGTCGGCGACGACCCACACGAACTTCTTCCCGCACTGGATGGCCGGGCCGCTCGGCGGCCTGTGGCCGGGGCTGACCCGCGATCCCAGCACCCTGAAGTACATGTTCACCGCCTCCGTGGCGGGCATGTACCTCGCGTATCTGCTGGTGCTCTACTACGCGCCGCTGCTGTCCGCGCGCGTCGTCTTCGCGGCGATCGCGACATTGCACGGGATCTTTCTGCTCGCGCCGCCGATGGCGCTGACAGACGTGTTCAACTACGTCAACTACGGGCGCATGGAGGTCGTGCATCACCTCAACCCCTACACGTCGATCCCGATCCTCGAGCCGCACAACGACCCCTCCTTCACGCTCAGCAACTGGCACGAGCTGCTGAGCCCGTACGGCCCTCTGTTCACGCTGTTGACCTTCGTGGTCGTACCGCTCGGCGTCGCCGTTTCCTTCTGGGCGCTGAAGGCGGTCCTCGCTCTGTTCAGCCTCGCGACGCTGTATCTCGTGTGGCGCTGCGCGCGACTGCTCGGGCGCGATCCGGTGGCGGCGGTGGTGCTCGTGGGATTCAACCCGATCGTGCTGGTGTGGGGCCTGGGAGGCGATCACAACGACTTCCTGATGGTCTTCTTCATCATGCTGGGCATCTACCTGCTGCTGATCGCGCGACGGCGCATCGGCGCAGGGGGGGACGCAGGCGCGCGCGAGCAGGAAGGCGCGGGCGCGAGCACGATCGCGAGCGTGAGGAGCGGCGCGAGCGCGGCGTCGCAGTGGGGCGCGGGGGCTCTCCGCTCCCAGGCGCCCGAGATCGGCGCGGGCGCGGCGATCATCGTCGCGGTCGCGATCAAGGCCTCGGCGGCGGTCCTGATCCCGATCGTCCTCGCCAGCGCGCTGCGTAGCCGCCGCACGCTTGCGAGCGTCGCGCTCGGGATGCTCGTGGCGGGCGCGGTCCTCGGGATCGCGAGCCTGCTCGCGTTCGGTCTGCACATCCCCGACCTGAACACCCAGAGCCGCCTGGTGACCAACGAGAGCGTGCCCAACCTGGTCGGACTCGCGGTCGGCGCCGGCGGCGAGAGCGATCTCATCCGCGTCGTGATGAGCGGCCTGCTCGCGGCCTGCATCCTCGCTTGCTGCTGGCTCGCGTGGCGCAGGCGCGATCCGATCGCCGCGTCGGGTTGGACGAGCCTGACGCTGCTGCTCACGCTCAGCTGGGTGCTTCCGTGGTATGTCCTGTGGGCACTGCCGCTGGCGGCGCTGTCGGGCTCGCGGCGGCTGCGTATCGCTGCGCTCGTGGTGGGCGTCTACCTGATCGCCGCCTGGTCGCCGGCGTCGGGCCTGCTCTGGAACGCGATCGGCTTCCATCCGGAGAAGACGCCGCTCGGCCACCTGCACCAGCGCTACGTCAAGGAGCTCTTGAACTAGTCCTCGTCGGTCCTCGGCGGCCTGCGCTCGAGCTTGCGCCGGCCCGCGTTGCGCTTGTCCGCAAGCCTTCGCGCACGCGAAGCGGCGGTCGGCCGCGTGGCGCGCCGCCGGCGCGGCACCGCGAGCGCGGCCAGCAGGCGCTGCGCGAGCCGCTCGAGCGCGAGCTGGCGGTTGCGGGCCTGCGAGCGCGCGTCCTGCGCGACCGCGACGACGCGCGGGCCCGAACGCGCGAGCACGCGTCTGCGCTGCGCCTCGCTCAGGGACGCGGAGGAGCGCACGTCGAAGACCGCTTCCACCCGCGAGGCGGTGACGTTGGCGTGCTGGCCGCCCGGCCCCGATGAGCGGCTGCTGCGCAACGTGATCTCCGATAGTGGAATCGACAGCTCGGGGCCGACGCGCAGCCTTCGCTCCTCGCCGGCCTCGCTCACTCGCTACCCGGGGTCGACAGTGCGCGCCACCGGCCTGACGCGCTGCTCCTCGCCGGGGCCTGGACGCCCGTCGCGCCCGACGTAGCCATCCTTGCCGCCCACAGAGAGGTACACGGCATCGCGCTCGCCGTTGTTGCGGATCCGTCGCAGGGTGGGGGCATCGACGCGCGCCAGCCCACCCTCGCGCAGCGTCTGGACGGAGCCGTCGCCGAATTCCATCTCGATGGTCCCGCGGTGTACGAAGTAGAGCTCCTGCTGCTCGTCGTGGGAGTGGGACCCGGTCTCGATGCCCGCAGGCAGCACGATCGCGTTGACGCCGAACTCGGTGACGCCCAGCGCCCTGCGCACCTTGCGAAAACCCGGTCCGTCGCCGAGGTCCTCGAGGTGGCCGACCGCGTAGCCCTCGCCCGCGATCACGCCCGGATAATCCGCCGATGCCTCCATCGCAATCTCCTCTCTAGTGGTCCGCGACATGTCCGTCCTCGGGCACGAGCGGCCTTCCCTCGCTCACCCAGCGCACGAGCCCTCCGACCATGGAGTATGCCTCGAAGCCGGCTGTGCGGAAAGCCTGCGCGGCCATCTCCGAGCGTGAGCCGACGCGGCAGTAGAACACGACCGGCCGCTCACGCTCGAGCGTGCCCGCCTCGCTCGCGAGCTGCATGAGCTGTATGTGGCGGCTCGCCGCGATATGACCGGCATCGCGCTCATACGGCTCACGGACGTCGACGAGCTGGACGCCCGCGCCGCGCTCGATCCACTCAGCGACCTGCGCCGGCTCTACGTCCGACGCCGTACCCGGACCGGCCTCCGACTCTGCAGGACTCATGTGCCGGAGCGTAACGACCCGCGTGAGCGAGCCGCCCGGCACCGATCGTGACCTCGATCGAGCGGCCGAGCGGCCGTCTGCTCAGTAGCTCGCCGGCGGTTCTTCGTATGGGTCGCGCTCGATCACGCGTTCCCGGGCCGCGCGTCGCGGGCTCCACGTCGTCATATACAGGAGCGAGAGCACGATGCCCGCGATCCCGACGATCATGAGGATGAGACCCACGGTGGGCAGCGAAATGCCCGACACGCTCGAGGTGACCGCGTAACGAAGGATCGCGCCCAGCGCAATCAGGAATATTGAGGTTCCAAGTGGCATTCCCATTGGTTACCCAAATGGTGCGACGCGCAAACCAAGCGCGCTTCAGGGGAGCCCTGCGCGGCAGTGCGACGCAGCCTTCTCATCACTAGGATCAGCGCGTATGGAGGCCGTCGGGGACGTCTACACGATTCCGCAGGAGCACCTGGACTTCTGTTCGACGATTGGGCAGATCGCCCGCGAGAAGATCGCGCCGCGCTCGGCCGAGATCGACGAGCTCGCCGAATACCCGTGGGACATCCGACGCGTCCTCTCCGAGCAGGACATCCTCGGGCTGCCGTTCCCACCCGAGTACGGCGGCACGGGCACGGGCACCCTGATGCTGAACATGGCGGTCGAGGAGATCGCCAAGGTCGACGCGTCCTGCGCGCTGATCCTGATGGTCCAGGAGCTCGGCACGCTGCCGATCCAGCTATACGGCTCAGAGGAGCTCAAGCAACGCTTTTTGCCGAGATGCGCGACCGGCGAGTTCTCGCCGGCGTTCGCGCTGTCGGAGCCCGAGGCCGGCTCGGATCCCGCGGGTATGAAGACGACCGCGGTGAGGGATGGCGAGGAGTGGGTGATCAACGGCACCAAGAACTGGATCAGCAACCTCGGCGTCGCCGACTTCTACATCTGCTTCGCGGTCACCGATCGCGAGAGCCGCAGGTTGAGCGCGTTCGTCGTCGAGGCCGACCGCCCGGGCTTCAGCGTCGGCAAGCTCGAGCACAAGCTCGGTATTCGCGCATCGCCGACCGGGCAGCCGATCTTCGACGAAGTGCGCGTCCCGCAGGAGAACGTCATCGGCGAGGTCGGCAAGGGTCTGTCGATCGCGCTCGGCACGCTCGAGCGGACGCGGCTCGGCGCCGCCGCGCAGGCGGTGGGCATCGCGCAGGGCGCGACCGACTACGCGGTCGCCTACGCACGCGAGCGCAGGCAGTTCGGCAAGCCGATCAACGAGTTCCAGGCGATCCAGTTCAAGCTCGCCGACATGGAGACGGGAACCGCCGCCGCGCGCGAGCTGCTCTACAAGGCCTGCGCGATGGCCGACCAGGGCCATCCCCAGCGTGGAAAGTATTCCTCGATGGCGAAGGTGTTCTGCTCGGACAACGCGATGGCCGTCACCGTCGAGGCGGTGCAGGTGCTCGGCGGCTACGGCTACGTCAAGGAGTATCCGGTCGAGCGCATGATGCGTGACGCGAAGATCACACAAATCTACGAGGGCACCAACGAGATCCAGCGCCTCGTGATCTCACGCGCGCTCAGATGAGGACCTGGCGCCGGCGGATGCGCTCCCGCTCTACCATGCGAGACATGCCTGCACGACGCGAGCCGCGCGCGACAATCGAGATCCCCGAGGGCAGCTGCGAGACCGAGCGTCTGGCGATGTCCCGCGCGTCCCGGTAGGCCCGGCCGTGCGTGGGTCCTCCTCACCAGGCGGCTCGAGTCAGCTCCGCCGCGTCGGTGTGGCGGCGCTGATCGCGATGTCGCTGGGCCTCGTAGTGTTGGTCGTCGGGCAGGGCTTCAGCTCGATCGGCGTCGTCAGGGCGCTCGAGGACATCGGGCTCGGCGTGATTGTCGCCGCTGCGCTGATGGGCAGCGTTGCGTTCGTCGCGGTACGGATGGCCGGCTGGCGCGATCCCGAGTCCGAGAGCGAGTTCGAAGAGATCGTGCGCCACTCCGAGGAGCTCGCGCGCGAGGGACTTGCGCCGCTCCCGGAAGAAAACGAGTTCCTCGACCTCGACCCGCTGAACGACCACGACTTCGAGGAGCTCGTGCGCGACGCGCTCGACGACCTGCCCGATCTGCTGCGCAACGCGCTCACGCACGTCGCCGTCGTGATCTCCGAGGGCGGACGCCGCCGCGGCGCCTACGGCCTCTACCAGGGCGACAGCGCGAGCCACGACAACGCGCACGACCGCATCATCATCTTCCGCGACACCCTGCGCCGCGATTTCGGCCACGACCCGGATCTGCTGCGCGACCAGGTCACGCGCACCGTTCGCCATGAGCTCGCGCACCACGTCGGCTTCGACGAGCTCGGCGTCAGTCGCCTCGACCTGTAGGCGCCGACGCTTGCCCGATCCTCAGTGCATGCCTGCTCGGGGTCGCTCCCGTGAGCAGCGCGTACCGGACTTCTTCATCGTCGGCCACGAAAAGAGCGGCACGAGCGCGCTCGACCTCATGCTCAAGCGGCACCCGCAGATCTTCATGCCCGAGGTCAAGGAGCAGAAGTTCTTCGCGCCCGAGCTGCGCTCCCGATTCGGGATGCGTGCGACGCCCGGGCGCCCGACGACGCTCGAGGGCTATCTCGCGCTGTTCGCGAGCGCGCGCCCCGACCAGCGCGCGGGCGAGGCATCGCCGCAGTACCTGAGATCCCATGACGCGGCCAAGCGCATCGCCGCGGTTCAGCCGGCTGCGCGCATAATCGCGATCCTGCGCGAGCCCGCGAGCTTCCTGCGCTCGCTGCATCTCCAGAACATCTCCAACAACTACGAGTCCGAGCGCGATCTGCGCAAGGCGCTGGCGCTCGAGCAGGAGCGCCGTGAGGGCAGGCGCATCCCCCGGCGCTGCGCCTCTCCAGCGGCGCTCATGTACTCCGAGCACGTGCGCTACGTCGAGCAGCTGAGCCGCTTCCACGCCGTGTTCGCGCCGGAGCAGGTGCTGACGCTGATCTATGAGGAGTTCCGCGCTGACAACGACGCGACCGTGCGCAGGGTGCTGCGCTTCCTCGACGTCGACGAGAGCGTCCCGATCGAGACGGTTGAGACCAAGCCGCTGAAGGCCGTGCGCTTCATGCAGCTGAAATATCTCTCCGACGCCGCGAGGGTCGCGCGTCGCAATCCTGCCGCCGCGAGCTCCATCGGGCGCGCTGTGAACGCGCTCACGCCCGCCGCGCTGCGCCGCGACGCGGTGCGCAGGACATGGCGGCGCGTGGTCAACACCGAGCCCGCGCCGCCCGACCAGGAGCTCATGCTCGAGCTGCGCCGTCGCTTCAAGCCGCAGGTGCTGGAGCTGAGCGAGTACCTCGGCCGCGACCTCGTGACCCTGTGGGGCTATGAGCACATAGACTGAGCCGCCCTCGCGCGGCGGCGCACCGCCGATCGCAACGATCCAAGGAGAGAGCCCCACATGCCCGAAGCCGTGATCGTCGATGCCATACGCACGCCCATCGGACGAGCGGGAAAGGGCTCGCTGCGGTCGGTCCGCGCAGACGACCTCGCGGCGATACCGCTGAAGGCGCTGATCGAGCGCAACCCCGGCCTCGAGCAGGGGTCGATCGGCGACGTGATGATGGGATGCGGCTTCTGCGAGGGCGAGCAGGGTTACAACATCGGGCGCGTCGCGTCGCTGATCGCGGGGATCGACCATCACGTGCCCGCATGCACCGTCAACCGCTTCTGCGCATCCTCCCTGCAGACCACGCGGATGGCCTTTCACGCGATCAAGGCGGGCGAGGGCGACACCTACATCGCGGCCGGCGTGGAGGCGGTGTCGCGCGCTGGTGGGGGAGCTCCGTTCGAGTTCAACCACGCGGTCGACGGCTCCGAGGGCGCTGCCTACAACGTATACATCCCGATGGGGCTCACCGCCGAGAACGTTGCCGTGCGCTGCAAGGTCAGCCGCGAGGCCCAGGACGAGTGGGCGGTGATCTCCCAGTCCCGCGCGGTGGCGGCCGTCGAGTCGGGGCACTTCGACCGCGAGATCGTGCCGGTGACCGTTCCCGCGCACACAGACACCGACAAAGAGGGCAACGAGGTTCAGGTGCCCAAGACCGTCGTCAGCCGCGACGATGGTCCGCGTCCCGGCACCACGATCGAGAAGCTCGCTGCGCTCAAGCCGGTCTTCGCCGAGGACGGCACCGTCACCGCCGGCAACGCCTGCCCGCTCAACGACGGCGCCGCTGCGCTGCTGATCATGTCCGAGGAGAAGGCGCAGGCGCTCGGCATGAAGCCGCGGGCGCGGATCCTGGCCTCAAGCGTCGCCGCGATCCGTCCGGAGATCATGGGGCTCGGGCCGATACCCGCGATCAAGACGCTCCTGCAGCAGAGCGGCATGTCGATGAGCGATATCGACGTGGTCGAGATCAATGAGGCCTTTGCCGCTCAGATCGTGCCGTGCAAGGAGGAGCTCGAGATCGACGAGGAGAAGCTCAACCCGTTTGGCGGCGCGATCGCGCTGGGGCATCCCTTCGGCATGACCGGAGCGCGGATCATGACGACGCTGCTGAACGATCTCGAGACGCTCGACGGGACCTATGGGATCGAGTCGATGTGCGTCGCCGGCGGCATGGGCATGGCGATGCTCGTCGAGCGACTGGCCTGAGGCGGCCGGCGGCGGCCGCGCCCGGTCCTAGCGGGGTGGCATGCGCAGCGCGCCGTCGAGCCGGATCGTCTCGCCGTTGAGCATCCGGTTCTCGATCAGATGGCAGGCCAGCCGCGCGTACTCGGCCGGCTCGCCGAGCCGGTGCGGGAAGGGCACGCCCTCGCCGAGCTTTGCTCGCGCCTCCTCTCCTAACGCGGCCAGCAGCGGCGTGTCGAACAGCCCGGGAGCGATCGTGTTGACCCGGATCCCGTACTGGGCGAGATCGCGCGCCGCAGGCAGCGTCAGCGCCACCACGCCCCCCTTGGAGGCGGAGTAGGCGATCTGGCCGACCTGCCCGTCGAATGCCGCGATCGACGCCGTGTTCACGCACACTCCGCGTTCTCCGTCCTGCGCCGGCTCGCAGGCGATCATCGCCGCGGCCGCGAAGCGCAGCACGTTGAACGTGCCGATCAGGTTGATCGAGATTATGGTCTCGAACGGCAGCAGCGGATGCGGCCCCTTGGAGCCCGCGACCTTCTGCGCCCAGCCGGTTCCCGCGCAGCACACCGCGACGCGCAGCCCGCCGGCGCCCTCGGCAGCCGCGGCGACCGCGGCCTGCACCTGCGCCTCCTCGCGCACGTCACACTCGACGAAGGGGATCTGAAGCTCGGAGGCGAGCGCGCGCCCCTTCTCGGCGTTGACGTCGGCGATCGTCACGAGCGCCCCGCGCGCGTGCAGCTCGCGAGCAGTCGCCTCGCCCAGCCCGGAGGCGCCTCCCGCGACCAGCGCTTTGCAGCCGTCGATGTTCATCGCGCCGCGGAGACTATCGGGCCGAGATCCGCGACAGCGTGAGCGCGAACAGTTCCTGCGGGTCGGTCAGCCAGCGCACGAGCTCGAGACCCGCAGCCGACAGGTCCCCTTCCAGGCGCGCGGGCGTGAACTTCGCGCTGATCTCGGTGCGCAGCTCCTCACCCGCCTCGAAGTGGACCGCGAGGTCGAGGTCGCGGATAACCGTCGTGTGCTCGCGGCGCGCACGCAGCCGCATCTCGACCCACTCGTGCTCGGAGTCGAACAGCGCCACGTGTTCGAAGTCCTGCGGATCGAAGTCGGCCTGCAGCTCGCGGTTGAGCACGCGCAGGAGGTTGAGGTTGAACTCGGCGGTGACACCCTGCGCGTCGTCGTATGCGGCCTCGAGCACACGCGGATCCTTCACCAGGTCGGTGCCCATCAGCAGATGGTCCTCGGGCTCGAGCAGGCGTGCGATCTTGCGCAGGAAGCGCCGGCGGCTGCCAGGCGGGAAGTTGCCGATCGTTCCGCCGAGGAACGCGACGATGCGCGGACCGTCCGCGGCGGGAACCCTGTCGAGGTGGCGCTCGAAGTCTCCGATCACCCCATGTACGCGCAGGCCGGCGTACTCGCTCGTCAGCTCCTCGGCGCAGTCGCGCACCATCCGCTCGGTGACGTCCACCGGGACGTAGCGCTCGAGCGTGCCGGCGGCGTGTAGCGCATCGAGCAGCACGCGTGTCTTGGATGCGGTCCCGGAGCCGAGCTCGACGAGCTCGACCGCGCCCGTCAACTGCGCGATCTCCTCGGCGCTTTCCTGAAGGATCGCGCGCTCGGTGCGCGTCGGGTAGTACTCGGGCAGCTCACAGATCCGATCGAACAGCTCAGCGCCGCGCGCGTCGTAGAAATGCTTGGGCGGCAGCTCCTTGAACGGCCGCGTGAGGCCGTCGAGCACGTCCTCCGCGAGCGAGCGCGACTCGGCGCCGTCGAGATGGGACTCGATGCACACGCTCTCCCCGGCGAGTGGCTCCGACTGCGTTCCCTGCTCCATCATGCGTCCCTCGCGAGGCGCACGCCAGCGAATATCTGGCGCCGCTGCGGCAGATCCCAGTTGCGGAAGGTGGCAGCGGCGACGCGCGGGTGCGTCGCCCACGAGCCACCGCGCAGCACGCGGTAGTCCTCGCCGAAGAAGACCTCCGAGTACTCGCGGTAGGGATGCGCGGTGAAGCCGGGGTAGCCGTAGAAGCTCGAGGAGGTCCACTCCCAAACGCGACCGATCGCCGCGGGCGCCCCGTCAGGAGCCTGGTTCCAGGTCGCCGCCCTCTCCCACTCCTGCTCTGTGGGCAGACGGGCGTCGTGCGCCCGCGCGAAGGCGACGGCCTCGAACCAGGAGACGTGGCAGGCGGGCGCGGCCGGGTGGCTCGCCGCCACGGTTGCATGGTGGGTGATGTCGTGCTCCTGCTTCCATGCCCAGCCCTCGTCGGACCACCACTCGCGGCGCTCGTAGCCGCCGCCCTCGCTGAAGCGCATCCAGCTCGCGCAGCTCACGGGCCGACGCGCGAGCGTGAAGGCCGGCACATCGACCGTGTGTCGCGGGCGCTCGTTGTCGTAGGCGAAGACCTCCGTGCCCGCGCCGATCGCGAACGAGCCCGCGGGAAACCCGAGCCAGCCCTCCTGAGCGACCCCATCGAGCGGCGCTCCCATGCGCGTACGGTCGGCGGCTGCGAGGAGGCCCGCGATCGCGAGCGTCTGGCGCATCGTCTCGCCATGCTGGAGCTCGTGGCGTATGACCATCTCGCAAACGACGCCGTCACCCACGCCCTCGGCGGCGATGACCGCGGCGGTGCGCGCGCGCACAGCGCTCAGATACTCGCCGGCCTCGACCGCGCCCAGCGCATCGATCTCGCCGCGGCGCGCGCGCGGGGTCTCGAACGCGTCATAGAGCTCGGCGAGGTCCGCGCGCAGCAGCTCGAGTCCGCCGTGGCGGTGGGCGAGCCATAGATCCTCGTAGGCCGCGATGTGCCCGAGGTCCCACGCGAGCGGACTCATGATCGGCGAGTGCACCTGTTCGAGTTGCTCCTCGCTCAACCCCGCCACGAGCGCAAACGTGTGCTCGCGCGCCATCGCCAGCGAGCTGAGCGCATGCTCGACATCGGTGGAGGGGCCACTGATCTTCTCTGCGCTGGCTGGCACGGCTCCGCCTCACTGTAGAGCGTTTAGCGCGCAGCGGGAACGGCCAGCACGTGCGCCCACGAAGGCGCCTCGCGAGTTGGAACGTCGCGCTCGATCACCGAGTGCCGGTAGCCGGCGCCGTCGAGCTGCTCGGCGACGGCGTCGCGGGTCCCGTGCAACTCGATGATCAGCGTCGGCATCGCGCTCGCAAGCGTGAGCTTCATCCCTCGCAGCACGCCGGCCTCGGCTCCCTCCACGTCGATCTTGACGACGCTCGGAGGCGGCTGGCCGGTTCGCTCGAGCCATGCGTCAAGCGTGGTGACGGGCACTAGCGTGCGGCCCTCGAGCCGAACGCGCCCGCGCGCGGGCTGCTCGCCCCCGGTCTCGCCGTCGCCGCTTTCGAGCCGTCCTTCGAGGCTGCCTTTCTGAATGAACGACATCCAGCCCTCGCGATCGGTGAGCGCCGCGGGGACCACGGTCATGTTGGCGAAGCCGTTGACGGCTGCGTTCTGTTGAGCGAGGAGGGCGTTCTCGAGCGACGGCTCGAATGCCAGCACGGTTCCGCTCGCGCCGACCGCGCGCGCCGCCAGCAGGCTGTACCAGCCGATGTTCGCGCCGACGTCGTAGACGACGTCACCGGGGCGCAGCAGTTCGAGGTAGGCCTTCTCCACCTGCGGCTCCCCGCGCGCTGCGACGCGGATGATCGACTCGCCCACGCGAACGCGCAGCCCGCGGCCGCTGCCTCGCAGCACCGGAAGCGCGGTCCTGCGCGCGGGGCGTGTGAGCCGGTGCTGCAGCGTGCGTAAGCCGACCCGCAGCCGCCGAGAGCGCCCGGCGGCCGTGCGCGCGTCAGCCACCTGCGCTCAGCCCACGCGCGCGATCACGCGCGACGGCGCGCGACGCGATCTCCCTCGAAGCTCCCGGACGCTCGCCCATGCCCGCGGAATCTAGCAACCGCGCGCAGCCATCAGTTGGCGACAGGTCCGCTCGAGCCGCTGTCGTTCCAGCGAGCCAGCACCGCCGTGGCGCGCTCGTATCCGAGCACGCAGATCGCTGCGGTCGCGAGGCCGAGCCGCGCCCCGCCGGCCGGCTCGAGCTCGATCCAGCGCGCTCCCAACACGCGCAGCAGGTGGCCGTGCGAGAAGACCGCGACCGCGCCGTCGCTGTCGCGCAGCTCGTCGATCACGCGGTCGGCGCGCGCTCCCACCTGCGCCGCGCTCTCGCCGTTGGGACACCCGTCGCGCCACAGGCTCCACTGCGGCCGGATCGCGTGGATCTGCGCGCTCGTGAGTCCCTCATAGGAGCCGTAGTCCCACTCGAGCAGCTCCTCGCGGACCTGCGCGAGTTCGCCGAGCCCGCAGAGCTCGCATGTTTCGCGCGCGCGCTGCAGCGGACTGAGCAGAACCAGCCGGAAGTGCCAGTCGCGCAACCTCGCACCCAGCGCCCGCGCCGCCGCGCGCCCGGCGTCGGTGAGCGGTAGATCGGTGCGCCCCGTGTGCCGTCCCGCGCGGCTCCACTCGGTCTCAGCGTGGCGGACCAGGACGACTTCGCGCTTCGCCGCGTCGGCGGCGCTCACGGTCTCGGTGCGGGGGGCGCGGCCGCGTCGTCGACGATGACCGTCAGCCGCTCGCGTCGCAGGAGGCTCGCGGGGACATGGCGGCTGCGCTCGCCCAGCATCGCGCTGACCGCGTCGGACTTGCTCGCGCCGATCGCGAGCAGCAGACAGCCGCGAGCGGCGCGCAGCACCGGCAGGCTCAGCGTGATCCGCTCGGGAGGCGGCTTGGGCGCGTCGTGCACACCCACGCACAGCACCTCCTCGCCCGCGTCGAGCGCCTCGGCGCCTGGGAACAGCGAAGCGACGTGCCCGTCGGGCCCGATTCCCAGCACGACCAGATCGAGCACCGGCGTCTGCCGCGGGGGCGCTCCGGTGTCGGCGAGGCCATCGGAGAGCTCTCGCGCGTACGCTCGCGCCCCCTGCTCCGGCCCTAGCTCGCCGGGCATGCGGTGCACGCTCGCCGCGGGCAGGCGCGCGGGTTCGAAGAGCGCCTGCGCTGCGAGGCGGTAGTTGCTCTGCTGATCCTGTGGCGCGACGCAGCGCTCATCGGCGAACCACACCTCCACGCCCGTCCAGTCCTCGACGCGCGCGGCCAGCAGCTCATAGGTGCGCGCGGGCGTGGTGCCTCCGCTGAGCGCGATGTGCGCCCTGCCGCGCTCCTTCAGCGCAGCGCCCAGCCGGCGCTCGACGTGGGCCGCTGCCCGTTCGGCGACGCTCTCCGCCTCGGGGCAGGTGGTCAGGTGCGTCATTGCGCCATCGCCTGCGCGGCCTTCAGCGCCGGGACGTAGGTGGGATCGCGAAGCAGCGCCTGGCGGATGCCCTCGCCGAGGATGCCCGTCTCTCCGCGCGAGGCGCCGAGGATCGTCCATTCGCGCTGTGCGGAATGCGCGTCGCGCATGCACGCCCGCAGGCCGCCGGGGGAGCGGTCGAGGCGCAGCTGGCGTCCGGCGGCCGTCTCGATACTCACGCCCTCGAGCCCGCGCACCTGCAGTCCGGGAGCGGCCTGCAACCGGAGATCGACGTCCTGGCCCTTCGCGCGCGCCTTGCCGAGAAGCGTTCCGTCATGGGCGACCATCGGCGCCGCTCGCCATCCGAGTCGCGAGGCGAGCCATCCGGCAAGCAGCAGCGCGGCCGCGGTGGATGCTTGATGGTGGCGCACGCTGACGCTCGTGATCGTGCGCAGTTCGTCTCGCAACTGCGGCTCGTCGAACGCGGCCGCCACCCGCTCGCGCCAGGGCATCGAGCGCAGCCACGCGAGGTCGACGACGTAGGCGTGCTCGCTGAGAGCGCACGCGTGCTCGAGCGCCTCGCGCGCGACCGGCTCATCGACGGAGTCCACGAGCACGGCCTGTGAGAGCTCGAGCAGCTCGCGCACGACCGCCTCGTGGCCGTGCGGGGACCAGAGCAGCGTGGGCAGGTCGGTGACGACCAGCGGATCGGTGATCGTCAGCACATCGTCGAGATGGTGCTCGCCGAGCTTGACCACGACCGTCTCGCGCAGCAGTTCGAGCTCACCGCTGCGCAGATCGCCTTCGGATGCGATCGTCACGCGTGCGTCGAGGCGCTCGCGGCGCGGCTCGTACTCGAGCATCACCAGCCGCGAGGCGTGGTAGCGGCCGACCGCGCTAAGGCGGTTGGCGATCTCCCCGCTCCACGAGCGATCGACGAACACGATCATGTTCAGCACCCTCGCCGGCGCGTACCTGTCGTTTTCGGCGTGGCGCTGGACGAGCAGCTCGCGCAGCGCAGCTTCGATCCTGTCGGGGGTGGTGCCCTCCTCGCTCCACACGGCGTCGCTGACGCCCGCCATCAGACCGCGCGCCAGTGATCGCCATCGCGCAGGATGCGCGCGGCCTCCTCGGGCCCCTGCGAGCCGGCCTCGTAGCTGGGCAGCGGACCGGAAGCGAGCCGCCACCCGCGCAGGATCGGATCGCAGATGCGCCACTGCGCCTCGACCTCGTCGTTGCGGGTGAACAGCGTCGCGTCTCCGCGCATCGCGTCGGTGATCAGCCGCTCGTAGGCCTCCGGCGACTGCGAGAGGAACGCGGTGCCGTAGAGGAACTCCATTTTCACGGGCCGGATGATCATCCGGGTGCCCGGGATCTTCGCGCCGAGCCGCAGCGAGACGCCCTCGTTGGGCTGCAGCGTCAGCACGAGCTGGTTTGGCTGAACGCCGAGCGAGCCATGCTGGCTGAAGGCCAGGTGCGGGACCGGCTTGAGCGTCACCGCGATCTCCGTGACCTTGCGTGCCAGGCGCTTGCCCGTGCGCAGGTAGAAGGGCACGCCCGCCCAGCGCCAGTTGTCCACCTCCAGGCGCAGCGCCGCATAGGTCTCCGTCGTCGAGTCCTCGGGCACGCCCTCCTCTTCCAGGTATCCCGGAACGTCCTCGCCGCCGGCGTGGCCGGCCGAGTACTGGGCATGCACCGCGATCTCCGGAACCTGCTCGACGCTCGGTTGCGGGATCGAGTGCAGCACCTTCACCTTCTCGTTGCGGACCTCTTCGGCGGTGAAGCTGACGGGGGGCTCCATCGCCACATGGCAGAGCAGCTGGAGCATGTGGTTCTGGATCAGGTCGCGCAGCGCGCCCGCGGAGTCGTAGTAGCCGGCGCGCGTGCCGATGCCGAGGTCCTCCGCGGCGGTTATCTGGACGCTCTCGATGTAGTTGCGGTTCCACAGCGGCTCGAACATGCCGTTGGCGAACCGGAACGCCATCATGTTCTGCACGGTCTCCTTGCCGAGGTAATGATCGATGCGGAAGATCTGCGCCTCGTCGAAGATCGAGAGCACCCGGCGGTTGAGCTCGTGCGCCTCCTCGAGCGTGGTGCCGAACGGCTTCTCGATGATCACCCGCACCTGCGCGCGCTCGTGATGGGCGAGCTGCGAGCGGCCGAGCTGCTCGACGATCACCGGGAAGAAGCTCGGCGCAGTCGACAGGTAGAACGCGCGGTTGAGCGTTTCGCCCGCGTCGAGCTCGAACGCGTCGAGCTCGGCACCGAGCCGGGCGTACACGGAGTCTTCGTCGAAGGTGCCAGAGATGTAGCGCACGTTCTCCAGCAGCCCTCTCAGCACATCCTCGTCCGGCGCTCGCCGCGAGAAGCGCCGGATCGCCTCCTCGCACTCGGCGCGGAAGTCCTCATGCGCTTTTTCTTTGCGCGAGACGCCCACGAGGTGTATGCGCTGTGGCAGCGCGCCCTCGTGCGCGAGGTTGTAGAGGGCCGGCAGGAGTTTGCGTCTCGCGAGGTCTCCGGTCGCGCCGAAGATCACGAGCGTCGTCGGCGGGACCGGGAGGCGCTCGAGCCCTTCGACGAGCGGGTTCTCGGGCTCGGTGTGCGCGTCCGTCACGCCCGCGGCGAGGGCCATCCTCAGCTCCGCCCGCGTCGCCCGACGCTCTTTGCCGGCGCAGATCGCGCGCGGCCGTCGAGGCCGGCCGAGCGTGGCTTGGCGGCCGGCGCGCTCTTGACCGCGTGCCCGCCGAACTGGTTGCGCAGCGCCGCGAGCACGCGGTCGGCGAAGTCGCCGTTGCCGCGAGAGCGCAGGCGCGCGTACAGCGACGCCGTGATGACCGGAGTGGGCACGTCGTGTGCCGTCGCATCGGCGATCGTCCAGCGTCCCTCACCGGAGTCCTCGGTGTAGCCCTCGATCGCTTGGAGGTCGTTGCCGTCGGCTTCGAATGCGCGCGCCGCCAATTCACACAGCCACGAGCGCACAACCGAGCCCTGCCCCCATAGATGTGCGATCTTCGCGTTGTCGAGCTCGTACTCGCACTTGTCGAAGACATCGAAGCCCTCGGCGTATGCCTGCATCAGGCCGTACTCGACGCCGTTGTGGACCATCTTCACGTAGTGCCCGGCGCCTGCCGGGCCGAAGTGCAGCCAGCCGCGCGGGCCGATCGCTGCGAGGCTCTGCTCGTTGGTCCCCGGAGCGAGCACGTCGAGGATCGGAGCCAGCCGGCGCACCGCCTTGCGCGGGCCTCCGACCATCATGCAGTAGCCGACCTCGAGCCCCCAGACCCCGCCGGAGACGCCGACGTCGACGTATTCGATGCCGCGGCTCTTGAGCTGTTGCGAGCGGCTCTTGTCGTCGGTCCACTTGGAGTTGCCGCCGTCGATGATCACATCGCCGCGCTCGAGCAGCGTCGCGAGGCGATCGACCGTCTGCTGGGTCGGCGCGCCGGCGGGCACCATGATCCAGACCAGTCGCGGCGGCTCGAGGCGGGAGACGAGGTCCTTCAGCGAGCGCGCGCCGCCCGCGCCGTTCTTGACCGCCTGGCGGACCGCCTTCTCGTCGAAGTCGAACGCGACGACCTCGTGCTCGGAGTCGCGGCGGATGCGGTGAACCATGTTGCCGCCCATCTTGCCGAGTCCGACGAAACCGATCTGGGTCACCTTGGCTCCTTGATCTCGCTGGTGAGTGCACGCAGCGCGCTTGCCGGGTTCTCGCCCTCGAGCGTGAGCTGCTCTGCCGGCAGGCCCAGCTCGCGCAGGGTTCTCAGATCCCCGATCGCCTGCGCGTGCTTGAGGACTGTGAAGGTGTAGCGCTTGCCGGGGATCTGCACGTCGTTGCGTCCGTCATGCAGCAGCTGCAGGAAGCGGCCCGTCCGTGGACCGCCCTTGTGGAACTGCCCGGTCGAGTGCAGAAAGCGCGGGCCGTAGCCGAAGGTGCTGGCCGCGTGGGTGCTCTCGCGAAGCGCAGCGCGCAGCGCGCGGACCGCGTCGTCGAGCTCGGCCGAGGGCTGCGCGTAGGCCATGATCGCGACATAGGACGGCGGCGCGCAGGACAGCAGCGCGCGCAGCGAGTCGCCGTCGGCGCCCTCAGGCTCTCCCAGCTTTCCCAGCGATTCGTACTCGGCCAGCACCCGGCCGGTCGCATCCTTGGCCTGCTGCACGTTCGGCTGATCGAAGGGGTTGATCTCGAGACCCCATCCCGCGACCGCCACCGCCAGCTCCCAAAACAGGAACACCCTGCCGAGATCCCGGGGGCCGTTGGTGGGCATGCTGATGAGCGGATGCCCGGCGTCGGCGAGCTCGAGCATGCGCGCCTGCAGCCGCGCGTCCGGCTGCGCGGCGTCCGAGAGGTGGACGAACACGCGATCGTCGCCGTAGTCGCCGACCGGCCCGAGCGGCTCCTCGGCGACGGGCAGGATGCCGGTGGCGTGCTTGCCGGTCGACTCCGCCACCAGCTGCTCGAGCCACAGGCCCAGTCCCGACAGCGACTCTGGGATCACGAACGTGAGCTTGTCGCGCCCGGCGCGCGCGAGCGCGCTGAGAGCTGCCCCAACCGACACTGCGCCGACAGCTCCCGAGCCCGCGACCCCGGCCGAGGCGTCGAACCCACCGACGCCTGTCTCCCACGCGCGCGGCGCGCCCGCGAGCAGCGCGCGGACGTCCACGCCCATCACGGCGGCGGGCACGATGCCGAAGCAGGACAGCGCGCTGTAGCGCCCGCCGATGTCGGGATCGCCGAGAAACGTGTGCCTGAAGCTGTGCTCGCGCGCGAGCTCGGCGAGCGGGGAGCCGGGATCGGTGATCGCGACGAAGTTCGACCCGTCCTCGCGCAGCGAGAAGAAGTACGCGAACAGCGACAGCGGCTCGATCGTCCCGCCCGACTTGGAGGAGACGATGAACAGCGTGCGCGCGAGCTCGACGCGGCCCTCGACCTCGCGGATCGTCGCTGCGTCGGTGGTGTCGAGCACGTGCAGCGTGGGGCTTTCCGGTTGCTGCTTGAAACAGCGCCGCAGGACCTCGGGCGCGAGCGAGGAGCCGCCCATGCCGAGCAGCACGACATCGGCGAAGCCCGCCGCGCGCACCTCCTGCGCGAACGCCTCCACGCGGTCGAGTTCAGCGAGAGTCCGCTCGGCGATCGTCAGCCAGCCAAGCCGGTTTGAGATCTCCGGCGTGCCCGCCGGGCCCCACAGCGTGGCGTCCTGCGTGCGAAGGCGCTCCGCAACGCCGATCCGCTCGGCGCGCGAAACCGTCTCTCGGACCTCTCCTTCCACTGAGGCGGGGATGCGAGCCTCGACGGTGAGGTTGGGGTCACCCACGCCACGATCGTAGTAGGCGCGGCCCTGATATAGGTTCTGGAGGCAGCCGTCCCGCGCGCCATGCGCCAAGCGCCGCGGGTGCCGGCACACCCGGCGCGGGGCACGCCGCCCCGAGCCAACAGCACACGTGAACTCCCACTCCACACCGCAGCTGCCTGATCGTAACCTCGCGCTCGAGCTCGTGCGCGTGACCGAGGCCGCGGCCCTGGCGGCCGCGCCGCTGGTCGGGACGGGTGACAAGGAGGCCGCCGACCAGGCGGCGGTCGACGGCATGCGCTACATGCTGCAGTCGGTGCCGATGGACGGCCTGGTGATCATCGGCGAGGGCGAGAAGGATGAGGCGCCGATGCTTTACAACGGCGAGAGCATCGGCGACGGCTCACCGCCCGAGGTCGACATCGCGGTCGATCCGCTCGAGGGCACGACGCTCGCTGCGCATGGGATGCCCAGCGCATTGGCTGTGATCGCGCTCTCCGCGCGCGGCACGATGTTCGATCCGGGGCCGTGCGTCTACATGGAGAAGATGGCCGGCGCGCCGGAGATCGCCGACCTGCTCGACCTCGATCGCCCGCTTGCGGAGACCGTGCGCCTGGTGGCCGAGCGCAAGCGCACGCCGATCGGGGACGTGATGGTGGTCGTGCTCGATCGCCCGCGCCACGAGGAGGGCATCGCCGCGATCCGCCAGGCCGGCGCGCGCGTGCGCCTGATATCCCACGGCGACGTCTCGGCGGCGCTGCTCGCGGTCACCGAGCGCTCGCCCGTGGACCTGCTGTGGGGCATCGGCGGGACGCCCGAGGGGGTGATCTCCGCGGCGGCGGTGAAGTGCCTCGGGGGTCAGCTGCTCGGACGGCTGTGGCCCCGTGACGATGCGGAGCGCAGCGCGGCGGTGGCGGCCGGCTACGACCTGGTGCGCGTGCTCGACCGTGACGATCTGGTCGCCGGCGAGGACGTGTTCTTCTCGGCCACCGGCATCACCGACGGCGATGTGCTGCAGGGCGTGCGCTACCCGCACGCCGGCGGCGCGACGACCGAATCGCTCGTGACGCGGTCGCGGTCGGGGACGATCAGGCGCATCAGGGCGACGCATGACCGCTCCAAGCTGCGGGCGATCGGCGGCGAGCGCTACTCACACCGCAGCGCGCCGGCAGCATGAGCCCCGAACGGCTGTGGAGGCTGTCGGCCGCACTGCGAATGCGAGGGCACCTGCGCCTGGCGATGCTCGTCAAGAAAGTGAACTCGACGCTCTACCACAACTCGCTCCCGCCGGGGACCCGCTTCAGCCCCGACATCCAGCTCGGCCACCGCGGGCTCGGCGTGGTGATACACCCCAACGTCACGATCGGGCGGCGTGTGCAGATCTGGCACAACGTCACGATCGCGGTCCGCGCGCCGACCGACTCGCCCCATCGCATCGTGATCGAGGATGACGTCAGGATCGGCGCCAACTCGGTGATCATCTCGCCGCTTGAAAGCAGCCTGCGCATCGGACGCGGAGCGCGGATCGGCGCCGGAGCGGTGGTCACCCAGGATGTCCCGGCCGGTGCGACGGTGATCAGCCAGCCGGCGTTGATCATCGACGGATCCGCGCAGACAGCGAGCGCCGCGGCCGAGCAGCCGCCCGGGGAACCTGCCTAAGAGCTCCCCGGGGCGAAGCGACCGGTGCGCGAGGGGGCCAGGTCCAGGCGCGCGAGCGAGCGCAGGAAGCCGTGGGTGATGACCACGTGGATGCGTGACTGGGTCACGTCATACACACGACGGCTCAGCGCCGAGGCGATCGACGGGTAGAAGTTCGCCACGACGATCTCCACGTGCAGGCGTGCGCGCCCGGCTTGCAGCGACGGCTCGCGCCTGACCTCGATCTGCAGGTAGCCACGTCCGCGCCCGCGCCTGGAGACGAGCAGGCCACGAGCGATGCGCCAGCGCACGAGGCCGCGGCTGGAGTCCATCTCGTATTCGGGTGCGTGGAAGCTCAGCAGTCGCAGCGGCCGCGCGAGCAGCACCACGAAGCGTTCGCGCTCGGTGTAGTGGACGCGGATCAGCCCGAGTGTCACGCGCGTGAGGAAGCGCCAGTAGGTGCGCGCGAGGCGCTCGAGGTGCTCGGGGGTCCAGATCGCCGCCAGCTCCGCATCGCCGAGCAGCACCTCGGCCGTCTGGACCGAGCGCACGGCGCCGCTGTCACGGTTGACGGAGGTCGAGTCGCCAAGCTCGAGGATCTGCGCCGGCGGGGTGACTCGCCGGCGCGCGCGCAAGGTCACGGCCGCCGCGATCGCGACGAACAGCAGGCCTGCGGCGATGCCGATCCACGCGTCGGTCATGTCCGGGCATGCGCTCGCACGGCTCTTCAGGCTATATGCGGTAAATGATCGCGTCCTTGCCGGGTGCTATCCAGGAGGAATGCGCGAGTATCAGCAGATGCCCAACGCGTTACGCGCGCGGGCGGTCCCCGATCTGCACCTCGAGGAGCTGCTCGAACGCAAGGACGAGCTTGCCAGGCACTGGGCGATCGCGCTGGTGACCGCGCGTCCGCTCGAGGCTCTCGGTGACGTTCCGCTCGAGGATCTCGCGCGCGACGCTCCCGCGCTGTGCGGCCAGCTGCTCCGTTCGCTCGGTTCCGACGCCGAGCTCGACCGCCTGGTTGGCGGCCCGCGCGAGAGCGGGCGCGGAGACGGTGGGGGCGTCCAGCGCCTCGCGGCGCTCTCCGGCGCACGCGACGCGTCCGCGCTGGTGGAGGCCGTCGAGGCGCTGCGCGGCGTTCTGTGGGAGGCGCTGTTCGGGCATCTTGAAGTGGTGGGTTTCGAGCGCTCGCCGGCTCGTCGGGTCGCCGACGTCTCCGACCGGCTGGCGTGGGTCTGCTCGAGGACGCTCGCCGCGGCGCTCGCCGCTTTCGAGCAGCAGCCCGCGCGGCCCGGATCTGCGGGTGAGCCTGCTGGGATCGCGGGCAAGGCGCCAGAACCGCTCCTGCGCTCTGTCGACGTCGGGGCCCCGGGCGCCATCGAGTCCCACGCGCGTCCGCTGATCATCGATGAGCTCGCCGAGGCGGCGGCGCAGCCGCGCGCGCGTGAGCGGGCGCGGCCGCGCGAGGAGATCGAGATTCGCGATGAACGCCACGAGCGTCAGCGCGCGCCGTGGGTCGCAGCGACCGCGCGCGAGCTCGAGCGCTTCAGGCGCGACGGGTGGCCGTTCACGTTGCTGCTGGTGGAACTGCGAAACCTCGCGCGCGAGCGCTCGCGGGTATCGCAGCAGCGCGCACAGGGGCTGGCGGAGGAGATCGAGAAGGTGCTCGCGGCCGAGCTGCGCTCCGGCACGCGCGCGCAGGCGCCGGGATACGACGCCGATCTGCGAGCTTCCGTGAACGCGGGATCGCTCACGCGTGAGGGCCTCGGACGTTTCTGGCTGCTCGCGCCCGACACCGATCGGGTGGCCGCGATCGAACTGATGCGCCGCCTGGAGCGAGCGCTGCGCAGGCCGGTCAGCCACGGCGGCGAGCTCCTCGACGTCGCGTTCGGCATCGCGGTGTGCCCCGAGGACGGCACCGAGGCGAGCGCGCTGGTGGCGCACGCCGATCTCGAGTTGTTCGCGGCACGCGCCGCGGGAGTCGCTTCAGCGAGTGCGGGAGCCCCGCCGCAACGGCGCCCTTAGGAGCTCATCCGGCGAGGACGCCGCCGGCGAGCGGCGAGCCCGCGACGCCGGCTGCGGGCGCGCCGAGCGCAGGCGAGTTGGGGGCGCTGCCGACGATCCGGGTGCGAATGCGCACAGTCTCGGTGATCCCCAGGGCCTGCGCGGCACCCGCCGTGAGATCCCAGTCGGCGCCGAAGCTGCTGTAGGGCCCGCGATCGAGCACCGGCACGGTCAGCGTGTGCCGGGCGTAGGTGACCTTGACGAGCGTTCCGCAGGGGAGCTTGCGGTTGGCGACGCCGACGACGCTGGGCGTGAGCGTCTGGCCGCATGCGGTTCGCTTGCCGTAGAAGCCCGGGCCGAACCATGTGGCGATCGCGCTCGAGCGGATTTTCACCGCGGGCGCGAGCGGGCTTTCGCTCGGCGCCTGCGAGCCGCCAGCCGACGCGAGCGCGCTCGCGCCGTCAAGCGCCCCACACCCGATGGCGGCGAGCGCAAGCAGAGCTGTAGCTGTCTTTGACCTGATCGACATCATCTGCGCTGCCTACGGGGTGAGCTGACGGGCTCGCGCGGCTTGATGCGGCGCTACGGCCCTGGTGGGCCGATTCGCCCCGGCGGATCACTGCGATCCGCATTGGGTCCCCCGTCTGCCTCGAGCTGGCTCTCGGCAGTTCGGCGAAGCGAGCAGTATACAGACGGGCTCTCAGGAAAGCGGGAGGCGCGAGAGCGCGTCCTTGAGCATGCGCTCGCCCGTGGAGAAGCCGGATTTGGCGAGCTCGCCGACGATCTCGAATGCCGAGGCGACGAGCTCGGCGCCGCCGGGCGGCTGGATCAGTCCCTGCGTGGACTCGCTTTCGGATTCGAAGCCCTGCCTCGGAACCGGCTCCTCGATCCCCCGCTTGCCGGCGCGCCGCGCACCCGTCCGGCCGCCGCTCGCAGGGCTCGCGCTCGTCTTGCGTTTGCGGCTGCGCGCGGCCGCGGGGCTCTGGCGCTTTGCCTTGGCGGCGCGCGCTGGCGTCGCCGTCGCGCGGCCCGCGGCACTCTTGCCCGTTGCGCCGTTTGGGCTGGCCGTGGAGGTCGCACCCTCGCCTGGTGCGCGCCGGCGTGGGCTCCTTCGCTGAGGGCGGGTGCGCGGGAGGTTGGAGAGGACGCTCTGGCCGTTCGCCGCGCTGCTCGGCGTAGGTTCGCTGTGCTCCGGCCCGCTCATGCTCACATCATTGCTTAACGTGGCCATGAGATGGCTTCAGGGGAGCGCGCGATCCTCCGATATTCAGTGATGACGCGTTAGCATGGTCCTTCTGAGAGCTTCACTTGGGTTGTAACGTTGCGCACCTTTCGGCCGTATTTGTGACGGAGTTGGTGCTCGGCGATGGCCAGCGGTCTAGCTTCGGGTCCTCGATCGACGGAAGAATGGAACAGCGATGTCAGTAGTCGAGCTTCAAGAGCTGGATGAGGTCAAGGGTCTGCTGGCCAAGGGGCAGCAGGTGGGGGTCCTCTCCTACGCAGAGATAAGCAAGGCGATGTCGGAGCTCGATCTCGACGAGTCCGATGTAGAGGAGCTCCACGGCTTCCTCGAGCGTTCGGAGATCGAGCTCGTCGAGGACATCGACCCGGCGATCGCCGCCTCGGCGCAGCTGGAGCGCGCGCCCGACAAGCGCGGCCGTCGCAAAGCCAAAGCGGCGCTCGACCTCAAGCCGGACATGACGACCGACTCGCTGCAGCTGTTCTTGAAGGACATCGGCAAGGTGAGGCTGCTCACCGCACAGGAGGAGGTCGATCTCGCCAAGCGCATCGAGCGCGGCGACCTCGACGCGAAGCAGAAGATGGTCGAGTCCAACCTGCGCCTGGTGGTCTCGATCGCGAAGAACTACCGCAACCAGGGGCTGCCGTTCCTCGACCTCATCCAGGAGGGCACGCTCGGACTGGTGCGCGCGGCCGAGAAGTTCGACTATCGCAAGGGCTTCAAGTTCTCGACCTATGCGACCTGGTGGATCCGCCAGGCGATCGCTCGTGCGCTCGCGGACAAGGCGCGCACGATCCGCATCCCGGTGCATGTCGTCGAGAAGCTCAACAAGATCGGCCGCGCCGAGCGCAAGCTCGTGACCGAGCTCGGCCGCGAGCCGACCGCCGACGAGATCGCCGAGGTGACGGGGATCGATCCCGAGGAGGTCGACTCGATCAAGCGCTCGGCTCAGGCGCCCGTGTCGCTGGAGAAGCCGGTCGGCGACGAGGAGGAGTCGGAGTTCGGCCAGTTCATCGCCGACGAGCGCGCGGAGTCCCCATACGAGCGCGCGGCGGAGATCCTCACCAAGGAGGCGCTCAGGGAGGCGCTCGAGAACCTCTCCTACCGCGAACGCCGTGTGCTCGAGCTCCGCTACGGGCTCGGCGGCGAGCATCCGCGCACGCTCGACGAGGTCGGACGCACCTTCAACGTCACGCGCGAGCGGATCCGCCAGATCGAGAACCAGTCGCTGAAGAAGCTTCAGAGCCTCGCCGAGGCACAGAAGCTGCGCGACGTCGCCTGATTCGCGTCCACTGCGCTGCGGCTCGCGGCTCCCCGCCCGGAGCGGGTGTCCAATGTCATCGCGCGTGTTCAAGACCTCCGCGCCGACTGCCGATGAGGACGCATGTTCCAGGTCTACAGCGCCCTGCGTGAGCTCGTCCACAAAGAGGGATCGGACCTGCACCTGAAGGTGGGCTCGCCGGCGATCTTCCGCGTCAACGGTGAGCTCTCGCTCGATCAGGGCCCGCCGCTGAGCGCCGACGACACCGCTGGCGCGTTGGGGACGCTGCTGAGCGACCCCACGAAGCTCGACGAGTTCGCGCGCGAGCACGAGGTCGACTTCTCCTTTGAAATACCCGAGACCGCGCGCTTCCGTGTCAACGCGTTCCAGCAGCGCGGCGTCACCTCGATGGCGTGCCGCGCGATCCCGCATCACATCTCGACGATCGAGGAGCTCTCGCTGCCGACGGTCGTGCGCGAACTCGCCGAGGAGGAGCGCGGGATCATCCTGCTCACCGGGACGACCGGCTCGGGCAAGTCGACCACGCTCGCCGCGATGATCGATCACATGAACCACTCGATGCGCAAGCACATCGTCACGATCGAGGACCCGATCGAGTTCGTCCACCAGGACGTCGGCTGCGTGATCAACCAGCGCGAGGTCGGCATGGACACGGCCTCGTTCAAGCGCGCGCTGCGACGCGTTCTGCGCCAGGACCCCGACGTGATCCTCGTCGGAGAGATGCGCGACGAGGAGACGGTGCAGACGGCGCTTTCCGCGGCCGAGACCGGCCACCTGGTCCTCTCGACGATTCACACGGTCGACGCGACCGAGTCGATCAACCGCATGCTCGACTTCTTCCCACCGCACCAGCACGGACAGGCGCGCAGCATGATCGCGGGCACGGTCAAGGGCGTGATCTCCCAGCGGCTGGTTCCCGGCGCGGACGGGGGGCGCGTGGCGGTCTGCGAGATCCTGCGCATGACCGGGCGCGTTCGCGACATGATCACCGACCCCGACAAGACGGGCAAACTCGTGGAGGTCATCACCAGCGGCGGCTACTACGGCATGCAGACCTTCGACCAGGCGCTGTTCGGCCACGTGAAGGCCGGCCGCGTCACCTTCGAGGACGCGATGCGGGTGGCGTCGAGCCCGCACGACTTCAAGCTGCTGATGCAGTCCGACGGACGCAAGGGCACGACCATGGACGACGTCGCCGCCGCCGAGTCCAAACGTGACCCTCAGCCGGCCGACGCGCCGCTCACGCGCGCCTGACAGACAGGCAACGCGGAGGGGTAGATCGTGGGCGTGAGGGCGCCCCGAGCTGGCCGCCGGCACGGGCGCAACCCCGCCGAGGGCGCTTCAATTGGTAAAGTAACGTCTGAAATGGCTGTTGACGAGACGTGTCCGGTTTGCATGACCGCGGAGATCATCTGCGCGAAGTGGACACTGCTCCTGGTGCGCGAGCTCTCCGAGGGGCGCTCGCGCTTCTGCGAGCTCGAACGCTCGCTCGCAGGAATCAGCCCGCGCACCCTCTCGCTGCGCTTGCGAGCGCTCGAGGAGGAGGGCATCGTCGAGCGCCACACCTTCCCGGAGGTGCCTCCGCGGGTCGAGTACGCGCTCACCGCGAAGGGCCTCGCGCTGTTGCCGATCATCGATGACATGCGCTCCTACGGCGAAGGCTGGCTCGGCGCCGAGTGCGCCGAGCGCGTCGATCCTCAGGCGCTGATCATCGCCTAGCTGCCGCGCTTCGGCGCGAGCCATGTGACGCTGCAAGCGCCGCTGCGCCCGGCAGGAGGGTGAGCGCAGAGCACGAACTGGAGCGCACCGTGCGCTCCGTCCGCTTTCAAGAGGCCCTGTCCGCTTTCGTCGAGGAGGCCGGGGTCCTGCTTCGCTCCGAGGTGGCGGCCGGCGCGGAGGTTTCCTTTGAGATCGAGCCGCGCGCGCGGCGCAGGGGGTCGGCGGGTGCCGCGCTGTACTGCTACCACGCGCTCACCGGCGAGTTCATCGCCGCGCGCGAGTCGGCTCTGGAGAGCCTGCCGAGCCACGCCGAGGCGGCTCGCAAGCTGGCGGACTTCGCCGGCCTGAAGCGTTACCTGACGAGCGCGGGGATCGAGCTCGGGCGGGCCAACGCGCGCGTGCGCGCGCGCCGTGCGATCGCCGTTCTGCTCGAGGACGTGTTCGCGGAGCAGACGGACTTCGAGGTGCGCGCGGAGCGCCTCACCGCCGCGCTTGAGCGCCTGGAGCGCGCGGCGCAGGCGAACAGCAGCGAATACACGGTGCTCACGACGCTGCACGGGATGAGCATCAGCTGCTCGGAGTTGAAGCTCGCGGCGGGACTCACGATCGCCCAGCCCGACGCGCTCGAGGGGCTGCCCGAGGCGATGCTGGGAGCCTCCCGAAGCGAGCCCGCGGGACATCTGCTCGTCATGCTCGGGGGCGAGGAGGAGGACCCGCATGAGGCGGTGCCGCGAGCGCTCGAGCTGATCAAGGAGCTGCTGTGCGCGCTGCGCCTGTTCGGCGACGGGCGCGTGACGCTCGGGGAGCTCGCCTGGGCGCGAATCGGCGGCGCCTCCTGGAGCCCGGAGACGCTCGCCTGCGGCGGGCGCCCGCACGGGATGCTGCTCGTGACGCCCGAGCAGGAGGATGAGCTGCGCGCGTTCTGCAACCTCGTCTCACGCCGCACTCCCGAAGGCAACGAGATCGCGTGGGCGCTGCAGCGCTTCGAGCTCGGCTGCGAGCGCGCGAGCGCCTACGAAGCGCTATCTGACTATGTCCTCGCGCTGCGGGCACTGCTCGAGCCCGAGGGCGCCGGCAGCGGCCAGCTGGCCGGGCGCCTCGCCGCGCTGTGCGCGACCCCCGGACAGCGCCTTGTGGTGACCGAGCGGGTGGTGCAGGCGCTCGAGCTCGAGCGCACGGTCATAGCCGGCACTGCGGAGGAGCACGCAGGCGGCCACGCGCTCGTGGAGGACATCGCCGGTCACCTGCGCGCGCTGCTGCGCGATGTGATCTGCGGGCATCTCTCTGCCGATCTGGCCTCGCAGGCGGATGAGATCCTGATCGCGGCCGAGCAGCTCTCAGGCGAACAGGTGCTCGGCGATGTGGGAGAGGCCGAGGAGATCCTGGACCTCCTCATCTAGGTGAGGTACGAGCAGCGGCTGCGGCTGCTTTGATGTGCCCGCGAGACGCGCGATCGTCTCACGGTCGCGCCGCGCCAGCAGATCGAAGTCGGCGAGGTTGCGCGCAACGCGCGCCGCGAGCTGGTCTCCGAGCTCCGGCGCGAGCAGCTCGAGCACCTCGTCGAGCGAGTGCCCGGCGAGCCCGTCGCTGTGGACCCTGTTGACGATCAGCTCGCCACGCTGCATCCCCGCCGACTCGAGCGTCTCCGCGAGATACGCCGCCTCCTTCGCCGGCTCGGTCTCGGGTGAGGTGATGATCAGAAACGCGGTTTGCTTCGATCGCAGCAGCGCCGCGACGCCGCGCGCGCGCTGGCCGAAGCCCTCGAGGACCCCCGACATCGAGCGGAAGAACTTCGACAGCTCGCTGAACATGTCAACGCCCGTGACGCGCGCGAAGATCGCGAACAGCAGGCCGGTCCCGCGTCCGAACAGCCGCGCGGTCAGCCCCCCCGGCGCTAGGAACACCTGCAGCGCGCGACCTTCCAGGAAGCCGACCAGGCGCGTGGGCGCGTTGAGGAAGTCGAGCGCGTTACGCGAGGGCGGCGTGTCGAGCACGATCACGTCGAAGTCGTGCTCCTCGTAGAGCTCGTAGAGCTTCGCGATCGCGCTGAGCTCGTGTGAGCCGGCGACGGCGGTCGAGAGCTCCCTGTAGACCGAGTTGGAGAAGATCTCCTCGCGCGCGCGCTCGTCGGGCGCCAGGCGCGTGATGATCTCATCGAGCGTGCGCTTGGCGTCGAGCATCATCGCCCACAACTCGCCGCTGAGCTTCACGCCCTGCTCGCGCAGGCGCAGCGGCTCGATCCTGTGCGGCTCGCCCGAGAGCTCGGTGAGGCCGAGCGCCGACGCGAGCCGCTTGGCGGGATCGATCGTCACGACGGCGACCTTCTGTCCGCGCGCCGCGAGCCCCAGCGCGAGCGCCGCCGAGGTCGTCGTCTTGCCGACGCCGCCCGCGCCGAGGCAGATCACGACCCGCTTGCCCTCGAGCCGCGTCCGCAGAGAGTGCTTGGAAGCCATCGACGGATCGTAGTTCGATGCAGGAATCACAGGGTGCCATGCGAATACCCACCGGACGGTTATCCCCAAAAGCGAGCATCGGAGCCACCGTGGACGGAAAGGCCAAGGTCATCGCGTTCGCCAACCAGAAGGGCGGCGTGGCAAAGACGACGACGACGCTGAACCTGGCCGCGGCGTTCGCCGAGGAGGGGCACCGCGTTCTCTGCGTGGACATGGACCCGCAGGGCAACCTGACGATGTCCCAGGGGATCGACCCCGACACCCTCGAGAAATCGATGTACGACGTGCTGGTGCACAAAACGTCGATCCGCGAGGTGATCCGCAAGCGCGAGATCGACGTCGCGTGCGCGTCGATCGATCTCGCCGGAGCGGAGATCGCGATGTCGACCATGATCGGACGCGAGCGCTCGCTCGAGAAGGCCTTCCAGCCGATCCTCGAGGACTACGACTTCATCTGCATAGACACCCCGCCGAGCCTCGGGCTGCTGACGATCAACGCCCTGACCGCCGCCGACAAGGTGATCGTCCCCGTGCAGTGCGAGTATCTGTCGATGCGTGGACTCATCCAGCTGCAGAACACGCTCTCGATGATCCGCGAGAACCTCAATCCTCGCGTTGACATCGAGGGTATCCTGCCGACGTTGGTGGATTCGCGCACGATCCACGCCAAGGAGGCGATCGAGATCCTCGAGGAAAACTTCGGCGATCGCGTCTTCGCCTCGCGTCTCCGCAAGACCGTCCGCTTCGCCGAGGCGCCCGTGAAGGGCATGTCGGTGCTCAAGTACGAGCCCGACGGGCTTGCGGCCCAGTCCTACCGGCAACTCGCGCAGGAGGTGCTCACACATGGCAAACGCTAAACGCGCGAGCATGCGCGAAGGCCCGCTGGCGGCGCTGTTTCGCAAGACCGAAGAATCCGAGGAGCCAGGGGCCGCTTCGCCGGCCACGCAGCCCCCCGAGCGGGCGCCCGCCGCGCGATCGGCTGCGCCCGCTGCGCATCCGCGCGAGAGCGGCCTGCCGCATCCCGGGCTGGGCGGCTCTGAGCAAGAGCTGGACGAGCCGGTGCGCGTTCCCACTCCGCGCGAGCGCCTGCGCCACGCGTTCTCCTCGGAGATACCCGAGAACATGCTCGACCGCGGGCCTGCGCGAACCCAGCACCACACGCGCGAGTACAGCGAGCCGACTGGCATGCGCGGCGAGGTTGGCAAGCCGATCATCAGGGTCATCGGCGTCGGCGGCGCGGGCGTGAACGCCGTCAACCGCATGGTCGAGACGGAGGTCGACGGCATCGAGTTCATCGCCGTCAACACCGACGTACAGTCGCTGCAGCAGTCGACCGCCGACATCAGCCTGCACATCGGCGCCGAGCTGACCAGGGGCCTCGGCTCAGGCTCGGACGCGAGCGTCGGGCGCCAGGCTGCGATGCAGGACTACGACCGCGTCAAGGCACTGCTGAAGGGCTCCGACATGGTCTTCATCACCGCGGGCGCCGGCGGCGGGACAGGCACCGGGGCGGCCCCGGTGATCGCCCGGATCTCGCGGGAGGTCGGCGCGCTCACTGTGGCGATCGTGACCAAGCCGTTCGACTTCGAGGGCTCCCGTCGCGGCGAGCAGGCCGAGCACGGTGTGAGCGCGCTCGCAGACGAGGTCGACACGCTGATCGTCGTGCCCAACAACCGCTTGCTAACCGTGCTCGAGAAGGGCACCTCGATGGTCGATGCGTTCCGCGTCGCCGACGACGTGCTGCGCCAGGGGGTGCAGGGGATCTCCGACCTCGTCACGCTGCCGGGGCTGATCAACCTCGACTTCGCCGACGTGCGCACGATCATGGACGAAGCCGGCAGCGCGCTGCTCGGGATCGGCATGGGCGTGGGCGAGAATCGCGCGATCGAGGCGGCCGAACAGGCCGTGTCCTCGCCGCTTCTGGAAACCTCGATGGACGGCGCGCGCTCGATCCTGCTGTCGATCACCGGCGGCGCCAACCTGTCGCTGTGGGAGGTCAACGAGGCCGCCAAGTCCGTCTCGGAGGCCGCGCATCCTGACGCGAACATCATCTTCGGAGCGATGGTCGATGAGAAGCTCAACGAGGAGGTATGGGTCACCGTCGTCGCCACCGGCTATGGCGATGACGGCCGGCGCAAGAGCGTCGCCCGCTTCAACGAGCCGGCCGCGGGTGAGCTGCGTGTCAAGCGCGCAGGCTCGGTGCGTCCGGCGCAGCGCGAGCCCGGCCGCGCCGGATTGCGCGTGGATGAGCTCGACGTGCCCGAGTTCATCCCCAACATGTGACCCTCGCGCGTCCCGCGCATCGCCTCGCCGGGCGCCGCTGTGGTATCGCTCACGCCCATGGGTGAAGCCGAGCACGGCGTCGTGGCGGCCGGGCATCCTCTCACCGCGGAGGCGGGCGTGAGGGTGTTGCGCGAAGGTGGCAACGCGGTCGACGGCGCCGTCGCCGCGATGCTGATGTCGTTCGTCACCGAGCCGCTGCTCACCGGCCTCGGCGCCGGTGGCTACATGCTTGTCGCCGGCCGCGACGAGCGCCCCGCACTGCTCGACTTCTTCGTGGCCGCGCCCACCCGCACCGGCGACGGCTCGGAGGCCGAGCTGCGGGGGATCGACGTGTCCTTCGGCGACGCGGTGCAGGTATTTCACATCGGCGCCGCCTCGTGCGGGACCTATGGCACGCCGGCCGGGGTGTGCGAGGCGGTCCGCCGCTGGGGGACGATGCCCCTGGAGGAGCTCGCTGCGCCCGCGTCACGCCTCGCCCGCGCGGGCGTCGTGCTCAACGCCGGCCAGGCATACGTCGCGGAGATCCTCGCCGACCTGCTGACCTCGACGCCGGAGTGCGCCGCGCTGTGGGCTCCCGAGGGTCGCGTGCTGCGCGAGGGCGAGCTGCTGCGCAACCCCGAGCTCGGCGATGCGCTCGCGCGCCTTGCGAGCGAGGGCGCCGAGCCGTTCTACCGAGGCGACATCGCAGACGCCGTGCGGAGCTGGCTGCGATCGCGCGGAGGCTCGTTGACCGCTGAGGACCTTGCGGGCTACCGCGCTATCGAGCGCGATCCCGTGCGCGTGCGCTACCGCGATTGCGAGATCCTGACCAACCCGCCGCCGTCGGCGGGGGGGACGCTGCTCGCGTACTCGCTCGCGCTGCTCGACCGTGGCCCCGCGCCGCCGTCGCTCGGCGGCGTGATCTCCGCGATGATGGCGGCGCAGGCGGAGCGAACCCCCGAGTTCATGGACGGGCTCGACGAAGACGGCTTCCTCGCACGCTTCCTCGCGAAGCGGCTCGGCTCGACGACGCATATCTCGGCGATCGACCGTGATGGCTACGCGTGCTCGGTCACATGCACCAACGGCGAGGGCTCCGGGATCGTCGTCCCGGGCACGGGGATCCATATGAACAACGTCATGGGCGAGCAGGATCTCAACCCGTTCGGCTTCCACCGTCACCCTGCCGGACGGCGCATGCCGAGCATGATGGCGCCCTCGATGGTGATGCGCGAGGGCGAGGTCGAGCTCGTGCTCGGGAGCGCCGGGTCCAACCGCATTCGCTCGGCACTGCTGCAGACGATAGTCGCGGTCGTCGACCACGGGATGGGCGTGCGCGACGCGGTTTACGCGCCGCGCGTGCACTTCGAGGACGGCGTCGTATTCGCCGAGCCGGGGATCGACCTGAGCGCGATCGACCACGGCGAGCGGGAGATCGTGCGCTTCGCGGCGCGCAATCTGTTCTTCGGCGGCGTGCAGGCCGTCGAGCGGCGAGCTGGGCGCTGCGCCGGCGCCGGCGACCCGCGCCGCGGTGGGGTGGCGGTGGGCGTTTGAGGCCGCTCGCCGCGCTCGCTGCGCTCGCCTGCACGCTGCTCGCGAGCGGCTGCGCAGGCGTCAAGGCGGCAGACCTGTTCATCGTGCAGCGCACCGGCTCCACGCCGCACGCACGGCTGACGCTGCTGGTCAACGAAGAAGGCGCTGTCCACTGCAACGGCACGCCCGCGCCAAAGCTGAGCGACTCGCAGCTCGTGCGTGCGCGTGCGATCCAGGAAGACCTGCGCCAGCCTGCCGCGAGCGGGCTCTCGCTACCCGCGAGTGCGGGCTCGGTGTTCAGCTATGTAGTGCGCGACCCCGACGGGAGCGTGCGATTCGCCGAGAACTCGCCGCGCCAGCCCGCGGTGCTTCACGAGCTCGCGCTGTTCGTGCTGAGCACCGCGCAGCATGTGTGCGGCCTGCCCGAATAGCGCTGACTGGGCCGGCTTCGCCCTAGGCGAAGCGGACCTTGCCGTTGGATCTAGCGCGCGTCTCGGCGCGCTCGAGCAGGCTGATGCGCTCGATCGCGCCGTGCAGCAGCGCCGCCAGCAGGCGCAGGCGCTCGTTCTCGGAGCGCAGCTCGAGTAGCTGCTGCTTGGCCTCGACGGCGAACTCCACCGCGGCGGCCATCCGGTAGGCGCTCATCGCCTCGAGCTCCTGCTCGTCGAGCTCGCGGTCGGTGGCCTGCATGACCAGCTCGCTGTAGAGCTTGTGCGCGGCGCGCGCCGCCTGCACGTCGGGCGGCTCCTCGGTGTCCGCGAGGAACTCGACGACCCCGGCAGGGTATGGCAGATCGTCTTGGCGCTCGAGCAGGCGAAACGGGCGCGTGCCGCGGACGAGGATGTTCAGGCGCCCATCCTCGAGCCGCTCGAGAACCTGCTCGACCTCGCACGCGCAGCCCACCGGCTTGAGCTCCTCCTCCGAGAGCCACACGATCCCGAACTGGCGCTCGAGCGATCCGGGCTCGCCCTGCAGGCACCGCTCGATCATCACGCGGTAGCGCTGCTCGAAGACATGCAGCGGCACCCCCTCGCCGGGTAGCGCCACGATCCCCAGCGGAAACAGCGGAAAGCCCCTGACCACACGCTCGGGCACGCGTTCGAGTTTATGTCGCGGCGGCGGACGGGCCGGCCTTGCGGGCGCTGAGCATCAGGTTGTAGAACAGCCCAGCCGGAAGTCGAGGCTCGAGCACCCGCCGGTCGAGCGTCTGCAGGAGCAGATAGCCGCGGTATGCGTAGATTCGCCACGCCCACGGGACGTCAGCCGGCTCGGCGGTCGCCTCGAGCGTGCGGTTGGTCCACCCGAACCAGTTGGCCAGGAGCTCTTCGCCGCTGACGCGCACTTCGCCCATCCCGGCCGCCCTGCACGCGCGCGCGAGCTCGGCCGGCGCGAACGCGTGCACGTCCACGACGCTCTCGAGCGAAGCGCCGTCGTCGTCGCGAACGGAAGCTCGTGCGGCGCCGAGGGCGCGCCGCCACAGTGGCGCCACGGTGCTCGCGAAGCGCTTGGGGGCGCGGGCAAGGCGATCGCCGTAGCGCGAGGGCTCGCCCGCGAACAGCACCGTGCCGCCAGGCGCGAGCACGCGGCCGAACTCTGCGAATGCGCGCGCAAGGTTAGGGATGTGGTGCAGCACCGCGTGGCCGAGCACGAGATCGAAGCTCTCGTCTGCGAACGGCAGCCGCTCGGCGTCGGCCGCGACCGTTCGCACCTCGAGGCCGAGCGCGCTCGCGTTGGCATCGAGCGCGGTGAGCATGCCGGGCGAGATGTCGCTGCACGTCGCCTGCGCGATCAGCCCTGCGCGGAGCAGGTTCAGCGTGAAGTAGCCCGTCCCCGCGCCGATCTCCAGCGACCGTGCGTAGTACCCGGGGCGCGCGCCGAGCGCTCTGCGGACCTTCGCCAGCACCTGCTCGAGGCCCTGCTCGCCGAAGTCGATCCCCCACTTGGAGTCATAGTGCTCGCACGCCACGTCGTGGTAGCGCGTGTTGGCGTCTCGGATCTCCTGCGCGCTGAGGACGGGCGGCACGGAGCCGCACCATATACTCGCGCGCCGTGCCGGGGGCTCCCATCCGACTCGATCAGAACGAGCGCAACCCTTGACCGAAGCAGCCCACCTGCAGCGCGACCAGCCCCAGGGGGTGCCGCCGCTCGAGCTCACCGGCGAGCGCACGCTGCCCGACGTGCCCGAGGAGAACTACTGGTTTCGCAGGCATCTCGTCGTGTACGAGTGGATCGCCGAGCGCGTGCGCGCCAGCGAGGTGATCGACATGGCATGCGGCGAGGGCTATGGATCGGATGTGCTCGCGCGCGCAGCCGCGAGCGTCGTCGGCGTCGACGCGAACCCCGACGCGCACGAGCACGCCAGGCGCCGCTATCGGCGCGAGAATCTGCGCTTCGTGCGCGACCTCGTCGGCTCCTTCTCCGAGCCGGCAGACGTCGTGGTGTTCCTGCAGACGATCGAGCACCTCGATGGGCCGCAGGCGGCACTCGAGCACTTTCGCGCGATCGTCGGTGAGCGGGGTGTGGTGTTCATCTCGACGCCCAATGTGCTGACGCTCGCGCCGAAGGGCGCCGAGCGCTCGGATAACCCCTGGCACGTGCGCGAGTACCGCGCCGGAGAGTTTGAGCGCCTCTGCCGCGCGAGCTTCGCAGAGGTCGAGCTTTACGGCCTGTTCCATGCGCGCAAGCTGCGCGCGCATGAGCTTGCGCTGCGGTTGGGCTGGGATCGCGTGCATTCCTCACTCGGACTGAGCAGGCGCTTCTACGGCTGGTTCACCCCTGCGATCGACACACGCGACTTCGTGTTGCGCGCGGCGCACGAGAGCGACCTCGATCGCGCGCTCGACTTCATCGCGGTGTGCCGCCCGTGAGCGCCCGCGGCGCGCTCGCGATCGTGCTGCACACGCACATGCCCTACGTCGAGGGGTTCGGTACGTGGCCGTTTGGCGAGGAGTGGCTGTGGGAGGCGATGGCCGGCTGCTATTTGCCGCTGCTCGACTTGCTCGATGGCGGCGCGCCGCTGACGCTCTCGCTCACGCCGGTGCTCTGCGACCAGCTCGACGCGCCCGCTGTGGGCGAGCGCTTCAGCAGCTTCGTCGAAGACGTCAGGCGCGTCACGCACGAGGAGGACGCCGCCGGGCTGCGCGCCGGCGGCCACGGCGAGCTTGCGCTGGAGCTCGAGCGCTCCTGGGGAGACTACTCGCGTGCGCTCGAGCGCATGCAGAGCCGCGGCGGCGATCTGCTCGGCGCCTTCGCGCGCCATGCGCAGTGGACCTCCTCGGCAACCCACGCGGTTCTGCCGCTGCTCGCCACAGACGCGGGCGTGCGCCTGCAGGTGCTGAGCGGGGTGCGCGCGCACCGCCGTCGCTTCGGTGCTTGGCGAGGTGGATTCTGGCTGCCCGAGTGCGCGTATGCGCCGTGGATCGAGCGCGCGCTCGAGGAAGCCGGCGCCGCCGCCACGTGCGTCGAGCTCACCGCGAGCTTCGGGCTCGGCGCGCGCGAGCACCTGCAGCCGCTGCGCACCGAGGCGGGAGTCGTGCTCGTGCCGATCGACCGGCAGACGATGTCGCTGGTGTGGAGCGAGCAGGGCTATCCCGCGAGCGGGGTCTACCGCGACTACCACCATCACACCGTTCACCACCACAACCCGTGGAACAACCTCGGCGGCGCCTACGAGCACGAGCGGGCGCTGGCGCAGTCGCGCGCGCACGCGGCGGACTTCGTCGCGCGCACGATCGCGCGGCTGCGCGCCGCCGGCGAATCCCACGACGACGGCGCGTTGCCGGGAGGCGGGCTGGTCGTGTGCGCGCTCGACACCGAGCTGCTCGGGCACTGGTGGTATGAGGGCCAAGCGTGGCTCTCTGCGGTGATCGAGGAGTGCTCGGCGCAGGGCCTTCGCCTGCTGCGCCTCGACGACGCGCTCGAGCAGATCGAGCCGCTGGCGCCGGCTGACGCCGCGGCACGGCTGCGCAGCGGCGACGGCGTGGAGTGGCGCGCGAGCACTTGGGGGGAGGGCAACGATCTCGCGACGTGGTCGGGCCCGGACGTCGCGGAGATGGCCTTTGCGGTGCGCGCCTGCGAGCTCGCCGTCATCTCGGGCGCGCGGCCCGGCGCGGCTGCGGTGCGCGAGCTGCTCGCGCTGCAGGCGAGCGACTGGCCGTTCATGGTCGCGCGCGACGTCGCCGTCCCGTACGCGCGCGAGCGCTTCGATGGCCATCTGCACGCGCTCGAGCGGGCGCTCGCCGGTGGCCCCACCGCGACCCTCGAGGGGCTCGCGAACCTCGCGGTCGACGCCGACCCTGCGTCGTTGCTGCTCCCGCTGTAGGCGGCCGGCCAGCCGTAGCCGCACGCGCGTGCGTGGGCGGGCGCCGCCGAGCCGCCGCCGCTATCCCCAGCGCATCGTTTGCGGCTGATCGCGCATGCGCAGCAGTCGAGCGGGTGCGCCCGCGACGACAGAGTTCGCTGCGACATCCCTGGTCAGCACCGAGCTCGTGCCGACGACG
>JAXDGS010000060.1:0-8100 GCA_034664905.1 Solirubrobacteraceae bacterium
GGCTCGGTGCCGTTCCAGTCGAGCGGCTACCGGTTCGGCCTGCAGCTGCCGGAGGCCGGCAACGTCTACCAGGGGACCTCCGTGCGGATCGCAGGCGTCACCGTCGGGAAAGTCGTGTCGGTGACACGCTCGGGCGCCGGTGGGGCGAGCGCGCTGATCCAGATGCAACCGGAGTTCTCCCCGATCCGGACCGGCGCGGCGGCGATCGTCCGCTCCAAGACGCTGCTCGGGGAGGGCTACATCGAGCTGTCGCCCGGCTCGCCGAGCGCACCGGCGATCCCCGACGGCGGTCGCCTACCCGTGTCGCGGGTGCTCCACAGGCAGCAGCTGTTCGACGTCCTGAAGATCTTCAATCCTGCCACCCGAGCGAACGTCCGCTCACTGTTCGCCGGCCTCTCGACAGCGCTGCGAGGCCGCTCCACGTCGGTCGGCAATGTGATCGCCAGCGCCGGACCGACCGGCGCGAACCTCACGACAGTGGCTGACACGCTCAACGGCCAGGGGCCAGCGCTACAACAGCTTATCGCCGACTCCGGCACGGTCCTCAGCGCTCTCGGCACGCGCCAGGGTGTGATGCAGTCCGCGGTCCGCGCCGGCAACGCGGTTCTCGATGTCACCGCCCGCCAACACCGCGCGCTCGCAGCGACGATCACCGCCCTTCCGCCGTTCCTGACCGAGCTGCGCTCCGCGTCGGACACACTCGGAGCGGCGAGTGGAGACATCGGCGGCGCCGCTGGGGCGCTCGACGCCGCCACCCCGCAGCTCGTTCCGGCGCTGAGCGCGATCAACACCGCCGCGCCCACCTTCCGGACGCTATTCGAGCGACTCCCGAGCACGCTCACCGCCGGCGAGCATGGCCTACCCGCATTGGAGGCGATCCTCCACGCGGCCACGCCGTCGCTCGCGGTCGTCTACGCCGCGGCCCGTCAGCTGATCCCGACCTTGCAGCTCGCGAGCTTGAGTCGTAACTCGATCGTCGGCACGTTCGCCAACGTCGGGAATCTCCTCAACGGGGTCGAGATCGGCCAAGCAGGACGGCCGATCCACTTCGCCGGGGCCGTGACGTCGATCTGGAACGAGACGATCGGCGGCTGGAAGAAGAAGCTGCCGACCAACCGCGCCAACGCGTATCCGCTACCCGACAGCGCGCTCAACGTCGGTCGCGGCGGCCTGCGCGCCTACGACTGCCGCAACATCGGCAATCCGCTGTATCTGCCGCCGACCGGCACCGGCACCCCGCCCTGCAAGCTCCAGGGCCCGTGGACGTTCGACGGGGTCACCGCCTACTACCCCCGCCTGCAGCCCGCGCCCCCGTGATCCCTACCGCGCGCCGCGCCGTTCAGGAGCGTCTCGGCCAAGCGATCCGCAGCCGTCTCGACACCGCTGCCCGACGGCTCACCCTCCTCGACCAAGGCAACTGCAAGCGCCGAAAAGCCCTCGCCAACCAGGCCGCCTGTAGGTCAGCGCGGACGACCCCGGCGAGCTGGCAGCGGCGCATGAGCTTGCCGAGCCCGACCGGATCAGCGCAGAGCTCCGCGACGCCGTAGTGCGATGCAGAAAGGCGTATCGCTCGCCGAACTCCATCATCTCAACACACAATTCGCGCCGAGCGAACGTGCTTGCCGGGCGGCGGGCGAGGGCATCGACGAGCTCCGATCCCTCCCTAACGGCCCGTGGCTTGTACTCACCGGCTCGGCCTTTCGCTACCGGCTGGCATGTCAAATGCGGGATTGCACACTGTTTGCGAGTTCATGCTACGAGATCTTGATCTCGATACTCCTTTGAACTAGTATTGGCGTATCGCGATGACCGGAACCTCTAGTCTGCTCGCAACCGTTGGTGTGCCGGTGCTACATGCGAAGATCGACACCACGATCTTCCTGTGGGCATTCGGCGTCCTCGCGTCGCTGTCGCTCGCCGTCGCCGCCTCGATCAGCGTTCGCGCCCGTGACCCGCTTGCACTGGTCGCATGCTGCGGCGCGCTGATCTGCTCGCTCAACGAGCCGATCTACGACTACCTCGGGAAGATCGTCTACGCGGCTAACAGCACCACTGCCTACACCGCATTCGGCCGCCACATCCCCCTGTTCCTGGTGCTCGGCTATGTCCCGTGGGTTGGGCTGCTGTCGTTCCTCGTCTCACGGATGATGGCGCGCGGCATCGCACGTCAGCGGCTGTATGCCCTCGCGCTCGTGTCGTTCCTGTCGGTCGCGCTGGTGGAGGCGAGCGGCAACCTCACGCACGGCTGGACCTACTACGGGCAGGCGCCGCTGAAGTACATCGGGGTGGCGCCGCAGATGGCGCCCGTGCCGATCCTCTGCGGCATGCTGCTGTACGTGCTCGGCACGCGCCTGCGCGGCGCGTGGCGGCTGTCGCTCGTGTTCGTGCCGACCGTCGCGCTGCCGGCGGTGTACGCCGCCGCTGGCTGGCCGATGTACGTCGCCCTTTACTCGAACGTCCCGAAGGCGATCCAATACCTCGCCGGACTCCTCACGCTGGGGCTGTGCGCGGCGATCGTCGTCTGCGCCGTCGCCGCGGCGGAGCACTGGCGGGCGTCGGAAGCAATCACCCTACCGCCGCCGGCCACCGGCACCGAACTCGAGAGCGACGAGTCGCACGATCGAGAACGCGGCAAGCGCCAGACCGTGCTCTCTTAGCCCCGGGACCGAGGAAGGCTTGACATGCTCCACGCGCCGCCCGTTCACCTGGCCGCTCCGTCGGGAGCCAGCTGGTTCTTCACAGCCCTCTGCCTGACGATCTTCGTCGGCGCCACGGTTTGGGCGGTGATCCGAGCGAAGCGCGGAGATATGCTCGGTCTGGCGGTGCTCGCCGGCGGCCTCGCTGCGAGCCTGATCGAGCCGATGCTCGACAACCTCGGGCTGCTGTGGTTCGGGACGGACAACCACCTGATCGTCTTCCGCGCGTTCGGACGCTCGATGCCGCTGTTTCTCGTGGTCGGCTACGGCTTCTACTTCGGCGCGATCACCTACTTCACCGTGTTCTCGCTGCAACGCGGCAAGAGCTCCCGGTACCTGTGGGCGATCTACGCGTTCGGCTGGGCCTTCGACCTCGCGCTCGAGTCGACGGGCAGCTGGGTGGGGCTGTACAAGTACTACGGGCCCCAGCCGTACAACCCCTGGAGCATCCCGCTCTGGTGGATGTTCGTCAACCCCGCCCTCCCGATCGCCTCGGGCGGCCTGTTCTACGTGATGCGCGATCGCCTCCAGGAAGTTCGGTCGCTACTCGTCGTGCCGCTCCTGCCGATGTGCTACGGGGCGACGTACGGCGCGATCGCGTGGCCGATTTTCGTCGCCCTTAACAGTCGGGTGCCGGGATGGGTGATCTGGATCGCCGGCGCTATCACGGCGGCGTTCGCGTTGCTCTTCGTCGGGCTGATCGTGCGCGGGCTCCAGTGGTACCGGGAGCGCGCAGAGCCCGCGTCGATCGCGACGCGTGAGCCACCCCGAGCGGAGGGCCCGACGCAACAGCGCCTGGCGGCTACGGCCACTACCCGGTGAGCCAAGCAGAGACCAACCACGACGTTGTCATCGTCGGCGGCGGTCACAACGGCCTCGTCGCCGGCTGCTACCTCGCGCGGGAAGGACTCGACGTGCTCGTCGTCGAGCAACGCCCCCAGCTCGGCGGGATGACGACCACGGCAGCGTTCGTCGACGAAGCACCAGAGCACCTGCTGAGTCCTGGCGCGTACGAGGACGTGTACCTACGCGCGAACGGCACGGTGGAAGAGCTCGAGCTGGCGCGCTATGGCTACCGAGAGCTCGACAGTGCAGGCTGGGCGTGGCTCGGCGACGACGGAGAGTCGCTCATCTTCCGGCGCAGCATCCCTCAGACGGTCCGAGAGATCGCACGCTTCTCGCACGCAGATGCCGAGCGCTACCGCGAACTCGCCGCCAGCGCGCTGAAAATCCTCGCGATTCAGGACCGCTATGGCCGAACGAATCCCAGACACCCTGGCATCGGCGTCCTCATCGGCGCTCTACGCGCGCTCGTCGGCGACCGCCGATTGCGGACGACGCTCGGAGCGCTGATCACGTCGACCGCCGCCGACGCGATCGCATCGACGTTCGAAAGCCAGCAGCTCCGCGGCGCGTTCGCCTCGATCGGAACGATTCTGTGCCCGCCGACGGCCGAGGGCAGCGCGATCACGATGCTGTCGACGTCGCTGGTCCATCAAAACGGCGCCGCGCGTCCGGTCGGCGGGATGGGCGGCCTGGTCGACGCGCTCGAGCGATGCCTGCGCGCCCACGGCGGCGACGTCTCACTGGGAACTGCGGCGGTCGCGATCCACCCCCGCTCGGGATGCGCCGGAACGGTCGAACTGGAAGACGGCCGCCTTGCGCACGCCGGGCGGGCAGTGATCGCCGCCTGCCCGCCGCAGCTCGTGCCGGACCTAGCCGCCGAGCTCGATGCAGCCGTCGCCGAAAGGCTCCGCTCCGCCCCAGCCAACGCGACCGGGGTCGGCGCGCTCACCGTCAACTTGGCGCTCGTAGGGCGGCTCGAGCTGCCGGCCCACCAAGCCCACCGCGCCGACTTCGACCTCCGGCGCCCGACGCTGTTCCACGGCAGCTTCGCCGACGTGATCGGCGCCTGCGAGCAATGCGCGCGAGGCAGGCTCCCCGACACGGCGAACTGGTGCCTGGCGATCCTCACGGCAATCGATCCGAGCCAGGCGCCCGAAGGACAGGACGTAGCGCAGCTCTACGCGCCAGCGCCGGTAGCCCCGGACGGCGGATGGGCCGCACAGCGCGTTAACGCCGCGGCGCGCCTCGTTGCAGCCGTAGGTGTGGCCGCCCCCGCGCTCACCGAGCTCGAGATCGGACGTTACGTCGAGACACCGTCCGACCTCAGCGATCGCACCGGGACGATCAACGGCTGCCTTTACCACGTCGACCACCTTCCGACACGGATGGGTCCGCTGCGCCCCGCATTCGGGGCCGGCGGCTATCGCACGCCGGTTCCAGGGCTGTACCTCGGCTCCGCTGGAAGCCATCCAGGCGGCGGGGTGTCTGGATTGCCGGGGAAGCTGTGCGCGCTGACCGTGCTCGCGGATGGACGATCGCGCTCGGGTGTGCGGAGCCTATGGCGAGCACCGGTGCGGCACTCCCAGAAGCCGGTGACGCGCGACTCCCAGCCCCGAACCGTCCCCGTCGCCGATAACCACGCTCGCCACCCGGGAGACGGCCTTGCCACGTCTCCGCACTGATGGCCACGAGTGAGAAGATCACGTACTGCCGGATCTGCGAGATGCTGTGCGGAATGGTCGCGACCGTCGAGGACGGGGCGATCACGAAGCTGCGACCCGATCGTGACCACCCGATCTCGAAGGGGTTTGCCTGCCCGAAAGGCATTGCCATGCTCGAGGTCCACAACGACCCCGACCGGGTCCTGCATCCGCTGCGCAGGAACGCCACGGGCGGGTTCGAGCAGGTCTCGTGGGCTGAGGCGCTGTCCGATATCAGCCGGCGTCTGAGCGCGATCAAGGACCAGCACGGCGGCGATTCGATCGGCTGCTACGTGGGCAATCCGGTGGGTTTCTCGTATGCGACAACGATCTGGCTCAAGGGCTTCCTCGACGCGCTCGAAACGCCTCACTTCTACAGCGCGGGATCTCAGGACATCAACAGTCGCCTGGCCGCCTCGGGACTGTTCGTCATCAGCGCTCTCGCGCTCAACTTCTGGGATCCACTCGACAACTACCTCACGTTCTCGTTTCAATACAACGCGCATTACCTGAACGTCGGTTCATGGGGCGGCTACATCCCGGGCTGGCATTCGCCTGGAGCCGGCGTATGGGCGGTACCGATCCTCTTCGCGTCCGGCGCCTACGCCTGGGCGTTCTTCGCGGCGACGCGACTGGGTTGCGCCTTCGACGGTCATGCGACGACCAGGGCTATTCGTTCGTGGAACGCGGCGCCGAACAGCTGTGCGTCTGTGACCGAATGCGTAGCATCCTGCGCTTGCTTGCGATCTTCGCGTTCCTACAAGTCGCGTATATCGGCGTCTACTTCGTTCCGTGGAATCTACTCACGCTCGCCCACGGCAAGACCCCGCACCTCCCGTCTTACTTCCCAGCGCCCGCGGCACCCTCGGCGACGGCCGGAGCGATCCGCTCGATCAGTGTCGCGAGGGTCTCGTCGAGTAGCAGCCGGACCTCAGCGCGCGTCAGCCGCCCACGGCGCAGCCATTCGTCGACTGCGTCCTCGGCCAGTGCCTGATACGCGCGGATCAGCGCGCGAGTCGCGGGGGCGCTCCCGCCGGCGACGGGCAGGATCTCGGTCAAGCGGACAGCCCATGCCTCACGTCCGCGCTCGAGGATCTCCTCGAGCTCGGGGTCGCTGCCGATCGTGCCGGCGCGGAAGATCGCGAGATACGTATCTCGCGTACGCCAGACGATCTCGAGCCAGCGATCGACCGTCGCGTCGATCGCGTCTCGCAGGGGAAGCGTCTCGAGATCCTGCGGCGGCGGTGGCGGCAGCTGAGTGAAGGAGCGAACCACCTCGAGGAACAGCTGGCGCTTCGTGCCGAAGTGGTAGTGAAGGTTGGCGCGAGTCACGCCGGCCGCCTCTGCGAGCTCCGTCGTGGACACCTCTGAATACGGGCGCTGGGAGAACAGGCGGTGGCCCGCAGCGATGATCTGGGATTGCCGCTCGTCGACCTGCAAGCGAACACGACGGGAGGGATTGGCGCCTTGCACGGGCACCGAGCGTAGCGGCCGAGACCAGCTGCTCGAGCTTGACCCGTCGCTCCGTGGGCGATAGCCTTCCGCCGCTACTGACATCTTGCCAGGAGCGATATATTCCCTGACTCCAGGAGCCGAGATGGGCATTTTCAGAAGCGCCGGTCACAGCCGAGCTGCTCCGCGCAATCGAGACCGGTGAACCGATCGGCGATGGGACGCTGCTCGAGATGTTCGACGAGCTCGATGGCGTCGCCTCGGACTTCATGATTGGAACGTGGCGGGGCGGCGTGTTCCATTACGACCACGAGTTCGGCCGCCAGCTGGAGCGGATCGACTGGTACGGAAAGCGCTTCAACGGCCTTGACAACGTCGAGCCGCTGCTGATCCGCACCCAGCCGGGAGATCGAATCCTGGGATGGCTTCGGCCTCGCGCGGCTGCGCGAGGTTCGCTTCCGCGGGAAGGTCTTCGGCGGCGATGCAGTACGACCGGCAGCCCCTGATCGTGTCTTTCGTTTGCCGGCGGCGCCGCTGATGGTCGACCGACGGATCCAGGGCTCATGGATGGGGTCCAACCGCTTCCAGCTCGACGTTCCCGCCTACGTCCAGCTGTACCTGGAGGGGCGCCCACTGCTCGACGAGCTGATCTCGGAGCGCCTTGCGCGCGACGACCTCGACCAGGCGTGGTCCGCGCTAGGTGCCGGCGAGGGTGCGCGCAGCGTCGTCATCTTCGACTGAGGCGTTCAGCCTGGCGGGTGTCGAGGTAGAACGGCGGCCGTCGAGCATGTTCTCGACGCGGTCCTCGAGCGTCGCGACGAACTGCACGGGATCGGGTGGGACGAACGTCGCGGCTGCGGCCCGGTGTCCACCGGCGGCGCGCTCTGCGGCGCGGGCCCGGTCCATGATCTTCGCAACGTCGGGCTTCATGAAGCGTTCCCAGGCGGCGATTCCACGCGGGCTGCCGAGGTAGGCGGCGAGCGCGCGCAGGGAGGCCCGCACCGCGGGTTGGAAGCGCAGCTCCGGGGTGCGGCCGATCGCCAGCAGCTCGAGATCTGCTGAGTGCATCGTCAGCAGCGTGGTGTCGGTGAGCGCGCGGACCGCGCTCGCGGCGGCCTTGCGCTTGAGCGGGGGCAGCTCCCCGATCACGCTTCCCGGCGGGTAGTCGCCAAGGGTGAACGGCCTGAGCACCTGCCGGGCTTGCCAACCTGCCGCCCAACTGGTGCGCGCGTCGGCCAGGAACGCCTCGAGCTCGTCCATCGTGCCGGGGAGGTGCTCGGGTCGGATCCCGAGAAGCGCACCCGCCGTCTTCTGCTCGATCAAGAACTGGTCGCGGTCCCCGCCGGATAGCCGGCCGTTGATCGCTTCGTACGCCGCGATCCACGAGGAGGACAGCAGCGACTGAG
>JAXDGS010000061.1:0-2557 GCA_034664905.1 Solirubrobacteraceae bacterium
CGACGCTCAACGACGGAACAACCCGCACGTCAAACGCGACCACATGAGGATCGCTTGACCGCACCGCCGCCGCACCGCCGGCTTGAACACCGCCTACGCGTTCGGCGCGCGATGCGCCTCCGGCAAGCATCCAGGCGATGACGCCAACGAATGCCGCCGCGATCACGCCGGCGACTGCGACGCGGATGCGGCGCCGGCGCTGTCGGCGGCGTGCCTCTTCGATCACACCCTGATCGGGCCCGGTCGCGTTCTCGGCGGGACCAGCTGGAGGGGTGTCGCCGGACAGCAACTGCAGCATGGGCTCAGCGGATGCCCTCGATGATGCTGACGAGCTCCTCGCGCCGATAGCCCTGCTGGCGCGCGAAACGGACGAGCTCACGAGCGCGCGCGATCACCGCGCTGCGCTGCGGTGTTCCCGCGACCCGTATCCCGTGCCCACGGCGGAACTCCAACAGGCCTTCATCGCGGAGCACCCGCATCGCCCGCAAGACGGTGTTCGTGTTCACGCCCATCACAGCCGCGAGATCACGAGCCGGCGGCAGGCGCTCGCCGGGGCTCGCCTCTCCATCCGCGATGGCACGACGGATCAGCGAGGCGACCTGATCGTGCAGGGGCGTCGCGTCCGAGCGGTCGATGCTCTCGAGCATTATGCTAGTCATAGTAGCACCATAAGCACCACAGGATGAGGCTGCCCGGCGTCGTGACTCGGCCCCCGGGCACCGCGAGGCGGGCGCATCGCTTTCGACATCGCAGGCCTCGACCGGTGGCTTCCGAGGGCTCCAGTTCCTGCTAGGGCTCGCGAGCATCGTGTCGAGCAGCGCTCGCGGCCATGGGCGTCCCGTCGTCGCTCGTCTTCGCGCCATCCGGAGCCGAGCCCGGCCCGTCCGCCGCGGGCCCGGGTCCATAGACGCCGCCCGGGAGGCGCACGGCGCGTCCCTCCTCCACAGCCTCCCGGAGCGCCGCGCGGAAGCGCCCGGGGCCCCAGTAGCGAGCTCCGACGATCCGCTCGAGCTCGTCGCGCTCGAGCGGTCCGTGCTCCTGCAGCGCACGGGCGATGATCTCGATCTCGCGGTCCAGGTCCTGGCTCGCAGTTGCGGCGAGCCTGCTGGCGGTGCCCGAAGTCGCCATCATCCCCGGCGAGTAGAAGGCGCGGCCGGGGCCGGGCAGGTAACGCCTGACTCCCTCGCGCTCACGGTCGAGCTTGCGCTCGCTGCGCGCTCTGATGCGCGCCTCGCGCTCGGTCTCCGAGAGAATGACCTCCTCGGTGCGAAGCTCCTCAGCCCTCACGCGGTGCTGGGCGGCTTCCACCCGCTGCTCGGCGGCGAGCGCGGCGAGTTCGTGGCCGCGCGCTTCGCGCTCGAGCCGCGAGGCCTCGTCGCGATCCCGGCGGGCGCGGGCCTCGAAGGCCCTCGCCCTGGCGGCGTGCACGTCCGCCCAGCGTTCAGACATCTCGGCGCGGGCACGCGCCAGCTCCGCGTTGGCGCCTTTGAGGCGTTCGGCTTCACCGCGAGCCTCCTCGGCGAGCGCCCGCTGCTCCTTCTCCTGCGCTCGCTCGGCCGCAGCCTCGGCGAGCGCCACGTGCACGTCGGCGTCGGGCTCGTGCTCGGCGGCCAGGGCGGCCGCGCGCTCCTCGTACGCCCGCGCTCGCTCTTCGGCCGCGGCGGCTCGCTCCTGGGCCGCGCGGCGGTCGGCCTGGGTCACGGCCTGCGCCGCGACGGCGCGCTGCTCATGTGCAAGCGCCCGTTGGTCGAGGGACTGCGCGTTCAGTTCTGCGATCTGAGCGAGAGCTTCCTCGACCCGCAGGCGTGCCGCCGCGTCCGCATCGCCGGCGTCGGCCTGGCTGCGCAGCGCGTGCAGCGCGGCACGGTGTTCGGCGGCGGCGGCCCGTTCCGCCTCCGCCTGCTCCCTCGCGCGGACCGCCTCGCGGCGCTCGCTGTAGACCTCAGGCGCGGGGCGGGCAGGCGCCGTCACCGGCACCGGCAGCAGCAGCTCGCCCTCCTCGGCGGTGAGCGGTTTCGCGATCGCCTCTAGCGACTGCTGCTCTGCATGCACGCCAAGGAACAGCTCCGCGATCCCCCCGAGGGCCATCACAGCGGCGCCGATGAAGAAGCCCAGGGCGACCTCGTCGACGTTTCCGCTGTGGATGAACTGGCCGAAGAGCTCGGGGCCGGTGATCCCGCCGACGGCGGTGCCCACGGCAAAGAACAGGGCGATCGCGAGCGCCCGCGTCTCCATCGGGAAGACCTCGCTGACGGTGAGGTAGGCCGAGCTCGCTCCCGCCGAGGCGAGGAAGAAGCTGGCGAGCACGAACGCCATGAAGGACCAGGTGGTGAGCGAGCCGCTCATCAAGAGCACCCCGAGCACCACCACGAGACCGGATGAGGCGAGGTAGGTGCCCGAGATCATGGGGATACGACCCACGGTGTCGAACAGGCGCCCGAGCAGCAGCGGCCCCAGGAAATTGCTGGCGGCGAAGATCGTCATGTAGAGCGGGACAGAACCGGTCCGCACGTGGAAGAGCTGGTGCAGGATCGTGCCGAGGTCGAACACCACGGCG
>JAXDGS010000062.1:0-18691 GCA_034664905.1 Solirubrobacteraceae bacterium
CGGGTCATCTCGACGAGGCCGAGCTTTGAGATCTCCGCTGTGAACGTCTTGGTGCGGTCCTCGTCGAGCGTCTTGCGCAGCGTCTTCATGACCGCGTCGCGGTTGCGCGCGCGCGCCATGTCGATGAAGTCGATGACGATGATCCCGCCGATGTCGCGCAGGCGCAGCTGGTTGACGACCTCCTCGGCGGCCTCGAGGTTGGTCCTCGTGATCGTGTCCTCGAGCGCGGCGCCCTTGCCGCGGCCGATGAAGCTTCCCGAGTTGACGTCGATCACGGTCAGCGCCTCGGCGTAGTCGATGATCAGATAGCCGCCGCTCGGCAGATCGACCCGCCGCGAGAGCACCCCCTCGATCGCCTTGTCCACGCCGTAGGCCTCGAACAGCGGCTCCGGACCCTTCCATAGCTCGACCCGCTCAACCAGCTCGGGTGCCGTGCGCGTGAAGAACGAGACCAGCCGGTGGTACTGCTGCTCGTCATCGACGATCGCGCGCTCGAAGTGCGCGGAGAAGATGTCGCGCACGACGCGTACCGACAGGTCCGCCTCCTGGAAGACGAGATCTGGCGCGGTCGTGTCCTTCACCCGTTTGACGAGCACCTCGTGCAGCTTGTGCAGGTATTTGAGCTCACGCTCGAAGTCCTCGCGCTTGGCTCCATGCGCGGCGGTGCGCACGATCACGCCGCCATCGTCGAGCGACAGGTTCGCGGTCTGCCGGCGCAGGCGCTCGCGCTCGCGGTCCTCGAGTCGGCGCGAGACGCCGATGCCCTCGCCGGTCGGCGCGTAGACCATGTAGCGCCCGGCGATCGTGAGCTCCATCGACAGGCGCGCGCCCTTGGTCTTCAGGGGGTCCTTGACGACCTGCACGACGATCTCCTGGCCGGGCGAGAGCAGATCGCTGATCTTGCGCCCCGCGCCGCCGCGACCGCGCTTGGGCGTCGCGACGCCGGGCAGCACGATCTCATCGACGTGCAAAAAGCCGTTCTTCTCGAGGCCGATGTCGACGAACGCGGCCTCGAGGCCCGGCAGGACGTTGTCGACCTTGCCCTTGTAGATGTTCCCTACGATCGAGCGCCCGCCGCGACGCTCGATGTAGAGCTCAGCTATGCGATGAACGCCCCCCGCGGCTCCGCCGGCGGCTTTGCGGGCGGACCCTTTGCGCGCATTCGAGGACGAGCTCGGCGCGGCGGGCGTCCCGCTCGCCTCCAGAAGCGCGACGCGCGTCTCGGCGCGGTCGACGCTGACAAGCACTTGCTTTTTCAATTTGATCCAGTCTTTCGGGATGGAGAGCAGCCGGGCGCCTGGCGGCCTGGACACGCGCCGGCTGGCGGCGTGTGAGCAGGCGCTCGCGCGACCGGTGCGCGGCCGCCGCGTTGGCCCGAGCGCCGCCGGCGCCTTGCGCCCTGGCGATGCGTCGTTCCATGCGCGCGTCTTCGCGTAGCGCACCGCCGCGCGCAGCGTGCGCGAAACGGTGCATGGCCCTTGCGGGCTCGAGATCTGAAGCGGCGTGCTCGGCTGACATTGTCGGTCTAGTAACGCAGAACGCGATCCTTCAGCGCCGCTGAGGCTCGCGCCTGGACATAAATGGATTGCAACAGGCCGATCGCCAACAGGGTGCTGATAACCGACGAGCCGCCGTAGCTCATGAGCGGAAGCGTGACGCCGGTAATGGGCATGATCCCAATTGTCATTCCCACGTTGACGAAGACCTGAAACATCAGCATAGCCGCTACACCAGCCGCGACGAGCGAGCCGAACAGGTCCTTCGACATCACGAGCACCCGCAGCGCGCGAGAGATCATCAGCGCGTACAGCGCGAGCACGAGGCCCGCGCCGAGGAAGCCGTACTGCTCTCCGACCGCGGCGAAGACGAAGTCGGTGTGGCTCTCTGGGACGAAGCCGTTCGGGATCTGGCTCGCGTTGGCTCCCCTCCCTGTCTTCTGCCCGGCTCCGATCGCGATCTTGGACTCCTGCTGTTGGTAGCCTTCCTTCTGCGGGTTCGACGAGGGATGCAAGAACGCCGTCAGCCGCGCGACCTGGTAGGGCTTGAGCACGTGCACGCCGGCGGCCGGCGCCGCCACGAGCACGAACGCGAGCGAGACCGCGACGAGCGCCGCGAGCGCAGCGAGGTGACGCCAGGACGAGCCCGCGACGAACAGCAGCGTGTAGGCGATGACCATGTAGACCATGCCCGAGCCGAGGTCCGGCTGGGCGATCACGAACATCGCCGGCACCAGCGCCGCGATCATCACCCGCGCCGTCGTGTCGCGCTCGCGCAGCCGCCGCGAGCGCTCGGCGACGAGCGCTGCGAGCGCGAGCACGAGCAGGACCTTGCCGAGCTCGGACGCCTGGAAGGAGAAGAACGGGAGGTTGATCGCGCGCTGCGAGCCGCGCGCGGCGTGGCCGAGTGCGAGCACCGCGAGAATGCTGAGCAGGAGTGCCGCGTAGATGCCGTTTTTCGCCCTGCGCAGGCGCGCGTAGTCGATACGCGAGAGCACGAGCATGAACACGAAGCCGACGGCCAGGTAGATCAGCTGGCGGTCGACGTAGTAGTGCGGACGGCCGGGGATGAGGTTGCGCGTGGCGGCGCCGAGCGTCACCAGCGAGCACGCGGCCAGCCCGATCGCCGCCAGCGTCAGCACCGGATCGAGCGGCAGTCGCCCAGCCAGCGGCGGCCTCGCGACGTCCGTGTCGTCGGGGGCCTTGATCGGGCTCACGGGCATCAGCGCGTGAGCCTCGCGGTGAGTGCCGCGCCCGTGCTCGGCGCATCGGGGGCGCTGGGGCAGCTCGCGCGCCTCATAGCGTCTTTGAGCTCCCCGCGATGAAGCGCTCGGGCTTACCGAACCACTTCGACGCCATCAGGCGCGCCACCGGCGCGGCCGTTTCCGCGCCGAAGCCGCCCTGCTCGACCGTGGCCGCGATCACGATCGGCCTGCTCGCGTCGGCGATGTATGCCATGTACCACGACTGGTCTTCCTGACCGGCGTGCTGCGCGGTCCCCGTCTTTCCGAACACCGGGTGCTGTGCCTGGTCCCAGCCGCTCCACACGTCGGCGGATGTGCCGCCCGGCTGGCTCGCCGCCTCGTGAATCCCCTGCATGACGAGGCTGAGATCTGAGATGTTCAGGTGCACGTGCCGCGCCGGCGGATAGGCAAGGCTCTGCACGACCCCGCCGGTGGATTCGTCGATCTCCATGCCGAGGTGCGGCGTGACCGCGGTTCCTTCGCCGTTGTGCATGTATGCGTTGGCGAGGGTCGAGTACGCAACCGCCATCTGCAGGGGATCGGTGAGCAGATCGCCCTGGCCGACCGCGAGGTGCATGTTGTCGCCGACGGTCCACGGGCGCACTTCGCTGACGTAGCCGCAGGTGCTGCGATGGGTGCGCCGCTCGCACGCGAGCTCGAGCGCGTTGACCTTCGCCCGCCACGCGGGATCGGGCACGATGCCGCCGAACGCGCTCGGCAGATCCACCCCGCTGGGTCGTCCGACGCCGAGCTTGCGCGCCATGTTCTGCACGACCGGCCCGTGGCTGTTGGCGAGCTTGCCGACTTCGAAGAAGTACGTGTCCGATGAGACCTTCAGCGCCTGCACCAGGCCCACGGGGCCATAGTCGGCCTGACCGGCGTTGCAGAACGCCTGCGAGGAGACGTAGATGCACGAGCCCGCGCCGAGCCCCTGTTCGGGGCTTATCACGCCGCCTTCCAGAGCACCCATCGCGGTGATCGGCTTGAACGTCGAGCCCGTCGGATAGGTGCCGTTGACGGCACGATCGGTGAGCGGGCCGCTCGCGGAGCCGCTGCCGAGCAGCGCCGCGTACTCGGCCTTCGTCAGCGGTTTGGCGAACTTGTTGGGGTCGAAGCTCGGGTAGGAGCCGATCGCGAGAACCTGGCCGTTGCGCGGGTCGAGCGCGACAAACGCACCGGCGTCCGCGGGTTTCCCGCTTGCGCGGGCATGTTCGATCCCTTCGAGCAGCGCCTTTTCGCTCGCCTGCTGCAGGCCGAGATCGAGCGTCAGCTTCAGGCTGTGACCCGCCGTCGGCAGGTCAGGGGGCAGCTTGCTGGGCACCGGGTAGCCGCCTGCGTTGACCTCGACGCGCTCGACCCCAGCGCGCCCGCGCAGGTACCGGTCGTAGTAGTACTCGAGCCCTTCCTGCCCCACCACGGTGCCCTGCTGGACGCCGCGGAAGGCGCGCATCTTCAGCTCCGTTTCGGAGATCTGATCGACGTGGCCGAGCACCTGCGCCGCCATCTCGCCATAGGGGTACGCGCGGATCGACACCGGCTGCTGCACGACGCCGGGATATTCGCTCTGGCGCTCGGCGAGGACCGTCAGCGCCCCCGTCCCCGCGTCGGTCCTGATCGTCACGGGAGCGTAGGGCACCGCCGTCCGCTCGCGCACCACGAGCGCCTCGATCCGCCGCGCGCTGAGGCCGAGCAGCGCGCCCAAGCGGCGGTAGAGCTCGATCCGGCGCGGGCCGGCGGGGGGCAGTGCCGAGGGGACGATCTGGACCGCGTTGGTGATGCGGCTGGTCACGATCGGGCGCCCGGAACGGTCGAGAATCTCGCCGCGTGGCGCCGCGATCGGCAGGTCGCGCACCCTGTTTGCGTTCGCCTGCTGGACGTACTGTTCGCCCGAGAGCACCTGCAGGTACCAGAGGCGGAAGAAGATCACGCCGAACATCACCATCGCGATGCCACCCACCACGGCCACGCGCAGCGCGATCTGCGGCGAGACGGGAATGCGCGGGTCGCGCGAACGCGCGCGCTCGAGCGGGGTGCTCATGCGCGTGAGAGCGGGCTGAGCCCGCCGGTCGTGTACGCGCGGCGGCGCCTGCGCCGGCGCGGGTCCTCCGGCAGGACTGACTCGAGCACGCGGCGCACGAGCGCCCACACCGGCAGCGCGACCACCGAGTTGACGACCACGCCGAGGACGATCTGGCGAAGCAGCTCGAGGCTCACCGGGGCGTCGACGCCGAGCATGAACTCGATCAGCGAGTACCCGACGAGCGAGGCCGCGGACGCACCCGCGCCGACGAGTAGCGGCGTCAGCGCCGCCTGCGGGTCTCGCAGCTCGCGCAGCCGCCCCGCCCAGTAGCCGATCAGCGTGAACAGCAGCGAGGTGACTCCCAGCGTCTGCACGAGCGCGAGGTCGACGAGCAGCCCGACGGCAAAGCCGCTGAGCGCGCCGACCAGCGAGCCGCACAGCAGGCCGACAAACGCGACGAGCAGCGGCGAGAGGTCGATGTTGACCCCGAACAGCGGCACCTCCGAGACGACGCCGATCTGAAAGAACACGATCGCCACCGCGAGCAGCGCGACGCGGAGGATCAGTGCGACTGGTTGCTCGGTGGCGCTCATCCGCCCGTTTCGGTCGATGCGAGCTGTTCGCCGCCGCCGCCGACCTTGCCCGGCGGCAGGCTCGCGGCGAGGCCGGCGAGGTGGCTGGCGCGCGCGCCGCGCCCGCTGGTCAGCACCTGCACGACGTCGAGGTTGTGGAGGTTGGCGATCGGATGCACGTTGACCGAGCGGTATGCACTTTCTTCGTTGATCGACGTCACCTGCCCGATCGGGATCCCGGGCGGGTAGAGCGAGTCGTCGGCGGTCGAGATCGTGCCCGAGGTGACGACATATTCGCCCGGGCTGACCGCGGTGTTCGCCGGCAGGTACTGCAGCAGCAGGTCGTTGGGGGCGCCGACCTTGGGCTGCACGATCCCGGTCGCCCGGCTCGACCCGATCCGCGCCGAGACACCCATCGAGCTGTCGGTGATGAGATCCACCTGCGCGCCGTCGGAGGCGACCTGGGTGACCTTCCCGATCAGGCCTTCGCCGTTGACGACGGGGTCGTTGACGCGCACGCCCGCGCCTTCGCCCTTGTCGATCGTGACCGTCGAGTACCAGATGTTCGGCGACTTGCCGACGACTGTCGCCGTGACCGGGTGGTAGCTGTTGACCCCCAGCTGGTCGAGGTGATAGATCGCGATGAGCTGGCCGTAGATGCGTTTTTCGGCCTGCTGGGCGACCAGTTCGCGCCGAAGTTTGTCCACCTGCTTGCGCAGCTGGTTGCGCTGACTTTTCGCGTGGAAGGTGTCGCCGACCCATCCGAACAGGTCGCGCACCGGCTTCAGCGCCTTGTTCGCCCCGTCCTGGATCGGCGAGACGACCGTCAGGAAATCACGCTGAACGGAGTGCAGGCGGCCCGAGGGCGCCTCGCCGAAGTAGGCGGTTAGGAGCAGCAGCGATAGGACGACGAGCAGCGCGAGCAGCGCGCGGCGACGCCGGGCCGTCTTGTCGTACACCGGTGTCTACCTTCCAGGACGTTCACGGACAGAGTACCCATGGCCCGGGCGGGCTGTTACAGCGCTCACCGGCGGCGCCGGTTGCGCGATGTGCGGTTGGAGCGGTGGATCGCCTCGAACTCCTCGAGCGAGCGCCCCGACCCCACCGCGACGCATGTCAGCGGCGACTCGGCGAGGTGCGCCGGCATCTGCGTCTCCTCGCGCAGGCGCACGTCGAGCCCCTGCAGCAGCGAGCCTCCGCCGGCAAGCATGATCCCGCGATCCATGATGTCCGAGGCGAGCTCCGGCGGGGTGCGGTCGAGCGTCTCCTTGACGGCGTCGATGATCTGGCTGAGCGGCTCCTCGAGCGCCTGGCGGATCTCCTCGCTGGTCAGCACCACGGTCTTCGGCAGGCCGGCGACCATGTCGCGGCCGCGAATCTCCGCCTGCAGCTCCTCGGGCATCGGGCACGCGGAGCCGATCTCGAGCTTCAGCTCCTCGGCGGTCTGCTGGCCGATCAGCAGCTTGTACTCCTTCTTGGCGTAGTTGATGATCGCCTCGTCCATCTCGTCGCCGCCGACGCGGATCGACTGCGAGACGACGATCCCGCCGAGTGAGATCACCGCCACCTCGGACGTGCCACCGCCGATGTCCACGACCATCGAGCCGGTCGGCTCGCCGACCGGCAGCCCCGCGCCGATCGCGGCGGCCATCGGCTCCTCGATCAGGTAGGCGGTCCGCGCGCCGGCCGACAGGCAGGCCTCCTCGACGGCGCGCTTCTCGACGCCGGTGACCCCCGAGGGGACGCACACCACGACGCGCGGGTGGGCCCAGCGGTTCTGATGGACCTTCTGGATGAAGTGCCTGAGCATCTGCTCGGTCACGTCGAAGTCGGCGATCACGCCGTCCTTCAAGGGCCGGATCGCCTGGATCGTGCCGGGTGTGCGGCCGAGCATGCGCTTGGCCTCGATGCCCACCGCGTGCACCTCGCCGGTGCGCGAGTCGATCGCGACGACGCTCGGCTCGGACAGCACGATGCCCCTGCCGCGCACGTACACCAGCGTGTTGGCGGTACCGAGGTCGACCGCCATGTCGCGGCCGCCGAACCCCGTCAGATAGCTGAACATGCCCATATACGAGAAAGGGCACGCTTGGACCCGGCGCGGCGGCGCGGCTCCGCGGCGCGTTCATCCGCTGACGCCTCTCGGGCGTACCCGTCGGGCAGTGTAGCGGACGACCGCCCATCTCCGGGCGCCGTGCCACGCCCTTTGCAGGCAAAACGCGAGTGCGCGCGCGCCGTTCAGCCGAGCAGCTGCGGGCAGATGTCGAGCAGCGTCGCGAGCGGCAGCCCGACGACATTCTCGTAGTCCCCGGAGACGCTGCGCACGAGCGCCGCGCCGGCTCCCTGGATCGCGTAGGAGCCGGCGCGCCCGCGCCACTCGCCGCTCGCGGCGTACCACTCGATCAGGCGCTCGGGGAGCGCTCTGAAGCTCACCTGCGTGGTCGCGAGCGCCGTCCTCTCGCCGTCGGGTGCGAGCAGCGCCAGGCCGCTGATGACCTCGTGCGTCGCACCGCTGAGGCGTCTCAGCGTCTCGCAGGCGGCGCTCTCGTCGGCCGGCTTGCCGTAGATCGCGCCGTCGAGCGCGACCAGCGTGTCGCATCCGAGCACGACCTCCTCGAGCGGGCGCTCGCGCACCGCACGCGCCTTGCGCAGCGCGTTCTCCACGGCGATCAGCCGAGGCGCTCCCTGCTCTATCTCGGGTACCCCGGGGATCCGCACGGTGAAGTCCACGCCGAGGCGCTCGAGGATCGCGCGCCGCTGCGGCGAGCTCGATGCGAGTACGAGCTTCACTGCCGTCGCGGCGCGCTAGGAATCGCCGAAGAAGAGCTCGATCTCGCGCGCTGCGGACTCCGGCGCGTCCGAGCCGTGCACCATATTCGCGCCGGTCTCGATCGCGAAGTCGCCGCGGATCGAGCCCGGCGCGGCCTCCAGCGGGTTCGTCGCGCCGATCAGCTGGCGGGCGGCGCGCACAGCATCGGTCCCCTCGAGGACCATCGCCACGAGCGGGCCGGAGGTGATGAACTGCACGAGCTCACCGAAGAACGGGCGCTCGGCGTGCTCGGCGTAGTGGCGCTCGGCGAGCTCGGTGCTCATGGTCATGTGCCGCAGCGCCACCACGCGCAGCCCCTTGCGCTCGAAGCGCGCGATTATCTCGCCGGAGAGCGCGCGCGCGAACGCGTCGGGCTTTATCAGGATCAGCGTTCGCTCCACGTTGCGCTCAGGCTTTGATGTTCAGGAGCTCGGCCGCGGACGCCCGCCGGGGCGCGGTGAGCGTTCCGCCCTGCGTGGCCTCGCGGTGGGTTCGGAGGCCGCGACCGGCTCGGGCGGCTCGAGCACCGCCTGCTCGTGGCCGATCGGCGCGTCGATCACCTCCGCGCTCTGGGTGACCTCGGAGTAGCCGCTGTCGATCGCCGACGCGCGGCGACGGCGCGAACGGGGCTCGGCGGCACCGGGGACCTCGGCCTCGCAATAGGGGCAGATCGTCCAGGCGCGGTCGAGCGGTCGCGAGCAGTTGCCGCAGCGCTCCTTGAGCTTGCGCAGGCAGCTGGGACAGCGAATGAAGTCGCGCTCGACGCGGTAGTCGCAGTGCGGGCACATCATGCGGTCGAGTTGCGCCAGCCGTGCCTCGGCGGCCTGCGTCTCCAGTTCGCGCTCGTGCACGTCCTCGAGGTACTCGGGCGGGCGCAGGATCATGTACACGACGGTGCCGACGAACGGGAAGAACGAGGCAGCCGTCGCACAGCCGATCAGCATCGGGTCGATGATCCGCCGGCGCGCGTCGGCGTATGTCCAATAGATCAGTGCGAGGTACAGGACGACCACGAACAGGATCAGCAGGTCGACCGCCAGGCTCAAGCCGCTGCTTTCGATTCCGAAGTATGCGAGCGGTAGCATCGGCCGCCTGAGTTTAGAGAAACAAACGGCCGAATCCGTAGCCAGCCGCGAAGAACACGAGGATCACGAGCGCGACGATCAGCGCGACCGCGCCGACCATTGCGAGCACCGAGGGGCCGTCGTCCCTCATCGATTCCCGGAGCTGGTGTTTGCAGGTGCGGATCCCGAGTTCGGCGCCGCGACGAGCCCGAGCGAGTCGAGCAGATCGCCGACGAGGTAGACCGACCCGGTCGCGAGCACCGCGCCGCCGTGCTCGCGAGCCCAGCGCCGCGCGTGCTCGAGGGCGCGCGCCGGCGCGGGCTCGCACGTGCTTGCTGAGAACCCGAGCTGGCGCGCGAGCGAGGCGAGGGCCGCCGGCGGAAGCGCGCGCGGGCTCGGTGGCGCGGTGAACCACGCGCGCTCGCACAACGGCAGCAGCGGGGCGAGCATCGCGCTCGCGTCCTTGTCCTCGAGCACGCCGAGGACGAGTGCGAGCGGCCCCCCCTCGAGCACCTCGGGGAGGGCCTCGAGCAACGCTGCGACCGCGTCGGGGTTGTGAGCGCCGTCGAGGATCGTCAACGGCTCGCCTGCGAGCAGCTGCAGGCGTCCCGGAACCTCGACCGCGGCGGCGGCCTCGGCGAGCGCTTGCTCGCGGAGCGCGATCCCAGCGGAGTGCAGATACGCGCCGGCGGCGGCGTGCGCGAGCGCGAAGTTCCGACGCTGGAAGGACCCGCGTGCGCGCAGCAGCCCCTCGGCGGGCGCCCCGGCGTCGAGGATCCGCGCGCCGCAGCGCGCTGCGGCGCGCTCGGCCACCTCGCGCGCCGCGGGCACGAGGTCGGCGCCGAGCACGAGCGTCGCGCCCGGCCGCAGCGCCGCGAGCTTCTCCTCGGCGATGTCCTTCAGCGTCGGCCCGAGCCAGCGGGTGTGCTCGAGGCCCACGTTCGTGAGCACGCTCACCCGCGGCTCGATCACGCTGGTCGCGTCGTAGCGACCGCCGAGACCCGCCTCTATCACCGCGACCTCGACGTCTGACTCGGCCATCTGCCACAGCGCGGCCGCAGTGAGCAGTTCGAACTGCGTCACGTGATCGCCCTCGCCGAGCGTGCGGTTCACGCGCTCGGCGGCCCACGCGGCGCGCGCGATCGCAGCGGCGAAATGCTCCGCGTCGATCTCGCGCTCGCCGATGCGCACGCGCTCTCGATATGAGACGAGGTGCGGCGAGAGATAGGCGCCGGTGCGCAGCCCATGGCGCTCGAGGATCGCGGCGAGCATGCGCGTGGTCGAGGACTTGCCGTTGGTGCCGAGCACCTGGACCGTCTGAAAGCGCCGCTCGGGCGAGCCCAGCACGGTCATCATCCGGCGCATCCTGTCCAGCCCGAAGCGCATCCCGAAGAGCTCCAGCGAGCGGAGCTTCGCTTCGGCCTGCTCCTCGGTGAAGCGCGCCGGCGCGGCGCTTTGCCTGGGGAGTGCCATGCGTGCCGCCTTCAGCTGCAGCCGACGCCTTCGGCTACGCGCCGGGGTGCCTGCGCAGGTAGTCGATGAACACCGGGCGAAGCGCCTCGCCCAGCGCGCCGTCGCCGCTGTGCACCGCGTCGTAGATCAGGCCTTTGGCGGACTGGCTGTCGTACTCGGCCTCGCCCGCGTCGCCGCTCAGCGCCTCCGCCGCCGGGATCACCTTGAGCAGTGACCACAGGAACTTGACGTCGAGGTGCTTCTCCGCGCGGCGCACGGCACGATCGTGAAGCTCCTGCGTCGAGAGTGCCTGCAGGTCGTCGTCCATCGCGTTCAGCTGCTCGCGCCGGCTCGCGGGCAGGTGCGCGAGCGTCGCTCCATCAACGGCGCTTGCCCCGCCGGCCGCGCACGAGCGGGAGCAGCTCGCGACCCATTCCCTTCAGGTCGAGCTTGCGCGCGAGCTTTTTCAGCTCGTCGCGCTCTCTGCTTGAGAGGTTTCCCAGCCGTCCGCGTGAGTTGCGCACGATCTCCGTCAGGCGCGCGCGATCCTTCGCCGACAGCGAGCGCCAGCGCTCGGCTGCGGCGGCGCCGCCCTGCAGCAGTGCGGCCCACGGCAGCGCGCGCAGCGGTGAGCGCTTCGCGGTCAAGCGTGGTGCGCGTCTGGAGCGCGAGCTGAACACAGTTGCGATCCTAGCGGGCGCGGGCGCAACGCGGGCGCGACGGCGATCAGGCCGACTCCTCGCGCAGCGAGGCGTCATCGACGTCTTCGGGGGCGGCTTCGGTCACGAGCGTCGGTGTCAGCCCCTTCTCGACGGTCTCCTTGGTCACGACGCACTTCTTCACGTCGCGTCGCGAGGGCAGTTCGAACTGCACGTCGAGCAGGATCTCCTCGATGATCGAGCGCAGCCCGCGCGCGCCCGTTTCGCGCTCGAGACCCCGCTCTGCAACGGCGGTCAGCGAGTCCTCGGAGAACACGAGCTCGATTCCGTCGAACGCGAAGAAACGCTGAAACTGCTTCACGAGCGCGTTGCGCGGCTCGATCAGGATCGAGACGAGGTCATCGCGCGTGAGCTGGTGCACCGCGGACATAACCGGCAGGCGGCCGATGAACTCGGGGATCAGCCCGTATTCGATGAGATCCTCGGGCAGGCAGTGCTCGAAGACGGCGCCCGCGTCGCGTTCGGCCTTCGCCTCGATCGCCGCTGCGAAGCCGACGCCTTTGTGCCCGATGCGCCGCTCGATCACCTTGTCGAGGTTCGCGAACGCGCCGCCGCAGATGAACAGCACGTTGGTGGTGTCGATCGTCAGGAACTCCTGGTGGGGGTGCTTGCGCCCGCCCTGCGGCGGGACCGACGCCTGCGTGCCCTCGAGGATCTTCAGCAGCGCCTGTTGAACGCCCTCACCGGACACGTCGCGCGTGATCGACGGGTTGTCGGCCTTGCGCGCGATCTTGTCGACCTCGTCTATGTAGATGATGCCGGTCTCGGCCTTCTTGACGTCGTAGTCGGCGGCCTGGATCAGCTTCAGCAGGATGTTCTCGACATCCTCGCCGACGTATCCGGCCTCGGTCAGCGCAGTTGCATCGGCGATCGCAAACGGCACGTTGAGGATCCGTGCGAGCGTCTGGGCGAGCAGCGTCTTGCCGCAGCCGGTGGGTCCGAGCAGCAGGATGTTGGACTTCTGCAGCTCGATGTCGGACTCGCCGGACATCATCATCTGCACGCGCTTGTAGTGGTTGTAGACGGCGACGGAAAGCGTGCGCTTGGACGGATCCTGCCCGACCACGTACTCGTCGAGCACGTCGTATATTTCGCGCGGCTTCGGCAGGTTCTCGATGTCGAAGGCGGGCGGCGCCGACAGCTCCTCGTCGATGATCTCGTTGCAGAGATCGATGCACTCGTCGCAGATGTAGACGCCCGGGCCGGCGATCAGCTTCTTGACCTGCCGCTGGGACTTGCCGCAGAAGCTGCACAGCAGTTGCTCGTTTGAATCTGTCGGTCTGGCCATATCGCTCGCTCTCCCCGCGTCACCCGCCGTTCGCGCAACCCCCTGAGCTAATGCTCGGAGATCACCCGATCGATAATGCCGTAGTCCTTCGCCTCCTCCGAGCTCATGAAGTAGTCGCGCTCGGTGTCCTGGCGGACCTTCTCTAGATCCTTGTTGGTGTGCTTGGCGATGATCTCATCCAGGCGCCGGCGCACGTCGATGATCTCCTTGGCGTGGATCTCGATGTCGGTCGCCTGGCCCTGGAAGCTCGAGGAGACCTGATGGATCAGGATCTTGGCGTTGGGCAGCGCCATGCGCTTGCCCTCCGCTCCGCCCGCCAGCAGGAGCGCGCCCATCGACATCGCGATGCCGACGCAGATCGTCTGCACGTCGGGCTTGATGAACTGCATCGTGTCGTAGATCGCGAGCCCCGCGTAGACGGAGCCGCCGGGCGAGTTGATGTAGACCGAGACGTCCTTCTCGGGATCCTCGGACTCGAGGTGCAGCAGCTGCGCGACGATCAGGTTCGCGATCTGGTCATCGACCGGCGTGCCGAGGAAGATGATGCGCTCGTTGAGCAGGCGGCTGTAGATGTCGAAGGCTCGCTCGCCGCGCGACGTCTGCTCTACGACCATTGGGACAAGTGGGCTCATAGTCCTCGCCTTTGTTTCACTTCGCCGACCGGATTCCTCTAGGCTAGCGGCCCGGCGTCCACAGGCGCGCGGGTGCCTCGGGGCTCTCCTGCTCGGGCTCCTGCGCCACGGACGCCTTCTCCGGCGTCCACAGCGCCTCGCGCGCGTGAGCCTGCGCGACCGGGATCGGCGATGCCGAACCCGCGATCAGATCGATCGCCGCGCGCGCCGCCAGATCCTCCCGAACCTCCTCGACGCGTCCCGCGGCGCGCAGGTCTTCGAGCAGCTTCTGCGCGTCGGTCTGCTCGCGCTCTGCGGTCGGTGCGAGCGCCTCGAGCAGCTGCTCCTCAGGCGGTTCGATCTGCTCCGCCTTGACGACCGCGGTGATGAGCGCCTCGCGCCGCAGCGCCTGCTCGGCTTCGGGGAGCATCTCGGAGAGGATGTCCGGCTCCGAGCGCCCCAGGATCTGCAGGTAGGCCTCCCGCGAGACGCCGCGGTGCGCGAGCGAGTGGAGCATCCTCTCCCACATCTCCTGCGCGCGCGCGGCGGCGAGCTCGGGGGTGACCTCGATGCGCGCCTGCGCGACCGCCGCGTCGAGCGCCGCCTGCCTGAAGTCCGCCTCTATCTGCGCCTGCTCGCGCTCGGTCAGCCGGCTGCGTATGTCGTCGCTCATCTGCGCGAGGTCGTCGAAGCCGGCGTCGGTCGCGAAGTCCTCGTCGAGATCCGGCAGCTGCTTGCGCTTGACCTCCTTGACGCTGACCTCGAACGACGCCGAGCGGCCCGCGAGCTGCTCGTTTGCGTAGTCGCCCGGGAAGGTCACCTCGACCGTGCGCGTGTCACCCGCCGAGGCGCCGAGCAGGCCCTCCTCGAAACCCGGGATCAGGTTGCCGCCGCCAAGCTCGATCAGCTGGTCGCGGCCCTCGCCGCCGTCGAACGGCTCGAGGCGCTGCTCATCGCCGGATCCCGCTGCGAGCGAGCCAACGTAGTCGACCACGACGTAGTCACCCTCGCTCGCCGCGCGCTCTGCGGTCTCGAGGCGCGCGAGGCGCTCGCGGAGGGCATCGATCTCCTGCTGGACCTGCTCGTCGGCGACGTCGGGGTCGCGGCGCGCGACCTCGAGCCCCTTGTACTCGCCGAGCGTCGCCGTGGGCAGCACGCCGATCTCGATCGAGAACTCGAGCGCGTCGCCCTTCGGCGGAAGCGCTCCCAGGTCCACCTGCGGGTCGCCGACCGGCACGACCCCAGCGTCCGCGATCGCGTCCGAGTACCAGCTCGAGATCGCATCGCGGACGGCCTCCTCGAGCACCGCCTCACGGCCGATGCGCTGAACCACCAGCGGCACCGGGACCTTGCCGCGGCGAAAGCCCGGCATCTTCAGGTCGCGACCGAGCTGTCTCGCCTTTCGCTCGAGCCGGCTCTCCAGCTCGCCCGCCGGCACGTGCACCTGCAGGCGCACGCGCGAGTCCGGGAGCTCGCTGACGGTTGTCGTGACCGCTTGCGCCACCTTCGCCACGATACCGTGCCGCACCGTGACGCCCCCGCGAGCTCGCACACGCCGACGTCGCGCGGAGACGTGGCTGTGGACGGGCCCCACGGGGCATCTGCTCGGGGGCGCGCTCGATGTGATCGAAACGCTCGCGCGCTACGCGCTGGCGCGTGCGCGCGGGCGGAGGGTCGGCTAGACCGTCCGCCCGCCTACGCCTACGCCCGGCCGGCTACGCCGCGGCGGGCGCCGGGGCGCGCCCGAACGGCGGGACCACGCCGCGCGGCAGGACGAGCACGGGGCAGCGCGCGATTTCGATCAGGTGGGTCGCGGAGGAGCTCACACCCACATGTCCGGGCTGTGCCTCTCCGCGCGAGTCGATCACCAGCAGGTCGGCCTCGTCGTTCGCGACGGGGGCGACCTCGCCGCCGAGCGCCGAGGCGAGCACCGCGGCGGTGCGGCTCGCGCCGCCCTCGCGGTCGCCGACCGCGACGATCCTGCGAATCCCGCGAGCGCTCTCGGCAAGGTCGACGGGGGCGATCGCGACCGCCGTGCGCCCGCCCTCGAGCAGCCGCTCGGCCGAGTTGCCGATCGAGACGTGTCCTTTTGCCGTATGCGAGTCCGAGCAGAAGACGATCACGTCAGCGCCTGTGCGCTCGGCTAGCGCTGCGAGGCCCTCGGGCGTGGAGCGGTCGGTGACGACGTGGGTGCCGCCATGCGCCTCGCCGAGCAGCTCGGCGCCGCGCTCAAGCAGCTCCTGGGCCTCGGCCTGTACGAGCGTCTCGCGATCGCGGTCGGGCTCGTGCGTGTGGCGGACATATGCGAGCGAGACCTCGCCGCCTGCCTGCGCCAACAGCCGGCCGAGCGCGATCGCGTCGTCCTCGTTGGCGGTGCCGTCATAGGAAACGATGATCTTGGCTGACATTTGCTTTCTCCTCTTGTGGCGTGGCGACCCCACGGGCCGCGGAAGCTTTGATGTTCGTGTCGTTCTTCTCCAGCGTGGCACCCTCCTGCCATCAGCCCAAGTGATCTTACTAAGGCCTGCTATAAGCAGTACTAATGCTGAGCGTCGCGCGTCTGCGGGTCCTGAAGGAGGTCGCCTACCGCGGCTCGTTCTCGGCCGCGGCCGAGGCGCTCTCCTACACCCAGTCGGCCGTGTCCCAGCAGATCGCGGCGCTCGAGGCGGAAGCGCGGATGGCGCTGCTCGAGCGCCATCCGCGCGGCGTCAGCCTGACCGCGGCAGGGCAGACGCTCGTCAGCCACGCCGAGGGCATCCTCGCGCGCCTGGAGGCGGCGGACGCGGCGCTCTCGGAGATCGCGGGCCTGCGCGGCGGGCGCCTGCGCATGGCCTCCTTCCCGACCGCCGGCGCGACGCTGATACCGCTTGCGGTCGCCTCGTTCAGCTCGGCCTATCCCGGAGTCGAGCTGACGCTTGCCGAGGCCGAACCGGACGAGCTGGCGCCGCGGCTGCGCGCCGGCGAGCTCGATCTCGCGCTGATCTTCGAGTTCGCCGGCGAGACGTTGCTGGAGGCGCAGGAGACACGCCTGGATCTACTCGAGGATCCGCTGCACCTGGCGCTGCCGCGCGAGCACCCGCTCGCCGACGCCGGCTCACCGCGCCTCGCGGACCTCGCGGACGAGCCCTGGGTGCAGACCTCACTCGCGAGCGCGTGTGCGCGGCACGTCGTGCGCAGCTGCCATGCAGCCGGCTTCGAGCCCAACGTCGCCTTCGAGAGCGATGACTACCAGACGGTGCAGGGCCTCGTCGCCGCCGGGGTCGGCGTGGCGCTGATCCCGGCACTCGCGCTCTCGGCGGTACGCGAGGACATCGTCATCCGCGCCCTCTCCCCCGCTCCTCCGGTGCGCCAGGTGATCGCCGCCGCCCCAGCGGGCTCGCGGCTGGTGCCCGCGGCGAGCGCGATGCTCGGGATGCTCGAGCGCTCCGCCTCCGCCTACGCACAGCAAAAGGGGCGCCCGGTCCGATGACCGGGCGCCCCCATGCGCTACTTGCTACTCAACTACAAGCGCTGATCAAACAGGCGCTTTTTCGTACATGAGTTTGGCCAGCAGTTCGTAGCCGGCTTTGCTCGGGTGAATGTCGCCATCGTTCGGCGGCAGAGCTTTTTTGGCTTCTGCTTCATGCACAGCCTGCGCAACCGGGTTGCACATTTCTGTGTACTTGCAGATCGCTGCCTGCTCTATCGCTTCTGTTTTCGGCGATGCTTCCTGTCCTTCTTTGGGCTGCGGGTTGATCTTCGGGAACGGGTTGGCGTACACCGCGTTCGGGATGTTTTCTTTGATCCCTTTTTCTGCTTCTTGGTTCAGGATGTTCGTCAGGATGTCGCTGCCCGGAAGCAGGAACGAGTCCGGGTTGTAGAAGCCCTGGAACACGATCGGGCCGGAGTATTTACCGGTGGTGTCGATTGCGCCCATGGTTTCAACGATGTGTTTGACGATTTTTTCGAACAGTGCAGGTGCGTGCGCTGCGATGCATCCGGCAACCGCATGTTCGGGCGTGTCGCCGTACTGGCTTTTGCCTGTGTTTCCGTATTCTTCGCCGACTTCTTTTTCACACGCCGCCACGGCCGCGAGCTCGTCGTTGCCGCCGATGTTGAACGAGATTACCGAAACCGGATGCGCCGGCGTCGTACTGGTGACTCCGTTTTTCTGCGTCAGCAGGCCGAGCGCCGCTTCAATCTGCGAGTGCCCGACGTAGCCGTCGTGCAGAGGCAGGCCTGCTTTCTGGTAACCACAGGTCGGCGGTTCTGAGCCGAGCAGTCCTCCAGAGGTCTCACCCGGGCAACCGAGGTTGACGATCACGAGGCCTTTGTTCGGGATTTCTTTGTTGAGCCGGACTTTCTTGGCGTAGAAGTTGTCATACCCTTCTTCGTAGAAGGTCGGCGAGTCGCCGAACGGTGCGTTTTCAGCTTTTTTGACAGCGGTGTAGCCGAAGGCGAGCGAGTCGCCGAGGGCCAGGTACGTCGTTACGGGCGGTGCTTCAACCGCGCCCGCGGGAACCGCAAACGCCACGGCCGAGAGCATCAATGCGACCATGGTGCAACAACCGATGAGCCGGCCCCGCTTACGGGACGGGCCTGCAAAGCCATGCATGGCTTTCATGCTTCATCCTCCTCTGCCTTGCGGGTCAAGCCCGCAGGCTCAGCCCCCATATGGATTATCCCTCTTGGAACAACGACTCCCCACGTCGGAACATGGGGAGGTCAGCAGAATAGCCGCCCCCCCGGCTCGTGTCAAGCAGAGTTTCCGGCTCGGCGTCAGCTCTCTGGCGTCCGGGGTGACTGCCACGCTGGTTGGTCCCAATCCTTTCGAAGAGGGGTCGTTCGATGAGCCTCGTGAGCCTTCTGCTTCTGATTCTCGGCCTCGCCGTCGGCGCAGCCGCCGCCGCTGCATTGGCGCGCCCGCGGCGCGAGCGCATGCGCGAGGAGCTCAAGGCGATCTCGCTCGACGTCCTGCGCCAGACCGGCGACTCGCTCGCGCAGCGCGTCGCGGAGTCACGGCGCGCCGAGGAGGAGCGCGCGAGCGGCGAGATGGCCAGGCGCGCGGAGGAGATCAAGGGGCTGGTCGGTCCCGTGCAGGAGAAGCTCGGGCGCATGGAGAGCGAGATCGGCCGCCTCGAGCGTGAGCGCCGCGAGGCCCAGGGACAGCTTGCGCAGATGCTGCGCCAGCTCGGCGACGGCGTCGGGACGCTGCGCCAGGAGACCGGCAACCTCGTCGCGGCGCTGAAGCGCCCCTCCACACGGGGGTCCTGGGGAGAGATCCAGCTGCGCAACGTCGTCGAGATGGCGGGCATGGTCTCCCACTGCGACTTCATCGAGCAGAGCACCATCCAGACGCCCGACGGGCAGCTGCGCCCCGACATGCTCGTGCGGCTTCCGGGCGGCAAGGTCGTGGTTGTCGACTCGAAGGTGCCGC
>JAXDGS010000063.1:0-10317 GCA_034664905.1 Solirubrobacteraceae bacterium
AGAAGCTGCGCGGGCGCAGGGTGTCGCTGAGCGCGATGTGGCGGTTCAGCTCGGTCGGGATCGTGCTGCTGGCGTTCCTCGTGCTCAACGGGATCAGCAACGACATCAGTCGCCTGACCGGCTGACCTCCCGGCGCGGATCAGCCTCGCCGGCGGCCGGCGCCGCGGGCCGCACGCACACCCAGCTCTTGACGAGCGGGCCGAAGCGCTCCGCGAGCGCCGGCCCGAACAGCGCTTCGAGCTCTGCGCGGCGCAGCAGCGAGATCTCCTCCCACTCCCCGGCGGCGCCGAGACGCCAGTAGAGCCTGCGCAGCGGCACTCCCAGCCAGTGCGCGCCCGGCAGCAGCGAGTGCGGCTCGAGCGGGAACGAGAACGCGGGGGTCTGCACAAACCAGCCACGGCCGACGCGGCGAATCTCGGCCGCGAAGGCCGCACGCCGCGCCGGCACGACGTGCTCGATCACGCTCGAGCAGTAGACGAGGTCGAACTCGGCGTCCGCAAACGGCAACCCCGACGTCGCGTCTGCGCAAACAAACGGCCCCGGGTAGGAGGGCCGGGGCACGAGGTCCACGCCGGTGATATCGAGGTCTCCCTCCAGCGCGCGCAGGCCGAGGCGGCCGCACCCGACATCGAGCACACGGGCCCCGTCGCGCAGGCGGGTGAGCGCGAAGAAGCGAGCGTGGCGGCGAGCGCGCGCACGCGCCGCCAGCGGTGAGGCAAGCCGCGCGAGCGGCCCGCCTGCGGTGCTGTAGACGTCCGCCATCTAGAATCAGCCTATGGCCTCTGAACGCCAGATCCACGTCGGATCCGTGCCGATCGGCGGCGGCGCGCCCGTCGCCGTGCAGACGATGACCAAGACCGAGACCGCGAACCTCACGGCGACGATGGCGCAGATCCGCACGGTCGCCGAGGCCGGCGCGGACATCGTGCGTGTGGCGGTGCCGCGCGAGCAGGACGCAGAGGCGCTCAAGACGATCGTCGCGGAGTCCCCGATCCCGATCATCGCGGACATTCACTTCAACCACACGCTCGCGCTCAAGGCGATCGAAGCCGGCGCCCACTGTGTGCGGCTGAACCCGGGCAACATCGGCGGGGCGGAGAAGGTCGCCGAGGTCATCGCGCTCGCCAAGCTCCACGGCACGCCGCTGCGGGTGGGCGTGAACTCGGGCTCGCTCCCTAAGCATCTTCGCCAGCTCGAGTACGACAACCCGATCGAGGCGCTCGTCACCGCGGCGATCGAGACCGTTGAGCTGATGGAGCGCCTGGAGTTCACGAACTTCAAGGTCTCGATGAAGTCCACGTCCGTGCCCAACACGATCGCGTCCAACCGCATGCTGTCCGAGCGGATCCCCTACCCGCTGCATCTAGGCGTAACCGAGGCGGGGACGAAGTGGTCCGGCTCGCTGAAGTCCGCCGTCGGCCTCGGCACGCTGCTCGCGGACGGCATCGGCGACACGATCAGGATCTCGCTCTCGACCTTCCACGCCGAGGAAGAGGTGAAGGTCGCCTGGGAGATCCTCAAGGCGCTGAAGCTGCGAGAGCGCGGCCCCGACCTGATCGCGTGCCCCACCTGCGGACGCCTGCAGTTCGACATGGACACGGTCGTCGCCGAGGTCGAGCAGCGCCTGGAAGCCTACGAGGACCCGATCGAGGTCTCCGTGCTGGGCTGTGCGGTCAACGGCATCGGCGAGGCGCGCCACGCGGACTTCGGGATCACCGGCGCCAAAGACATGGGGATGATCTACTCCAAGGGCGAGCCGCTGAAGAAGGTCCCCACCGAGCAGCTGGTCGATGAGCTGTTCAAAGAGATCGACCGCTATTACGCGTCCGGCAAGACCGTCCAGCGCGACGAGGCGGCCGCCGCGGAGGCGCGCGAGTGGCTCGCCGAGAACGAGGACGACACGCAGATGACCCCCGAGCGGATCGCCGCGATGGAGGCCGCTGCGGCCGAAGACGCCGAGACGGTGCTCGAGTCGATGCTGAGCGGCGCCGGCCCGGTCGCCCCACCGATCGAAGATCGGCCAGCCGCGCTCGACGAGCAGGTCTCGCCGGTCGCCGGGCGGCGCTTCAGCCGCTGAAGGGGCGCGGCGTGAGGTGGAGGACCGCCTTCGCTCTCGTCGCGTTGTGGTTGCTGTTCGCCGTCGATGCGGCCGTGGCGGCACCGGTAGCGCCGACGACGCCCGTCAGCGCGTCGGAAGAACTTGGTTCGGTGTCGATCGCCGTCAGTGACCGCGGCGTTGTGGTCGCGAGCTGGAGCGCCGGACCTCAGGGGATCGCGAAGGTACGGGTCGCACACGAGCGAGTAGGTCGATCTCGATGGGCGGTTAGCCAGCCGCTGGCCGATGGTACATCCCCGCGACTGGCTGTTGATGGCCGTGGCGACGCGGTCGCGATCTGGAGATCGGACGGCCCACCGCTCGGGTCCGGCGCGCCCGGGCTCCTGAACGCAGCCGTCAGACCCGCGGGGCTCGGGCACTGGCGCGCGCCAACGGTGATCGCGAGGCTGCAGCCCAGCGAGGGGAGCGACACGATGCCGAGCGTCGCGATCGGCGCCGGCGGCGAAGTCGTGATCGTGTGGTCGGAAGGCTCCGAGGAGGAACCGGATACGTCCACAGCCGTGGAGCCGGGCGAAATCATCCAGGCCGTCAGCGGATCGGCGGTGACTGGGCGCTTCGGCCCGTCGTCCGCGCTTTCGCCCGCCACGGACTTCGCGCACGCCCCCCATGCGGCGCTCGACGGACGTGGAGACGCGGTCGTGGTGTGGGAAACCAGCGTCCGAACCACAACGGTGTTCGAAGGGCAGGCGGTCCAGGCCGCTTGGCGGCCATCTGGCGGGGGATGGCATCAGCCGATCACGCTCGCGCGCGCCATTGAAGGCCTGAGCCATCCACAGGTCGCGATCGACGCTGAAGGGCGTGCGGTCGCCGTGTGGGAACGGGGACCCAATGACGCTCGGAGCGAATCTGCGCCGGCATCCGCCGTCGAATCAGCATTCGGCAACGCATCGGCGGCGAGTTGGGGAGCCGCGCAAGCGCTCTCGTCCCCGGGTGAGTCCGCAAGCGACGTCGATCTCGCCTCGGCGCCGACGGGCAGGATCTTCGCCGCGTGGGAACGGAAAAGCCGGACGAGCAACGCCGTTGTTGCGGTCGGCGGGTCGACCGCCTCCGGCACCTGGGAGTCCGAGGCAACCGTCGCGGTGTGGGGCCACATCGCTCCGGCCATTCGCACGTGTCCTCGCGGCGCATGTCGCTTCGTCAGGCAGCTGCCGGTCGCCGCACCACGGCTGGCGATGAACACGCACGGTGACGCGGCGCTGGTGTGGGAGCAGGCGGGGGCCTATCGCCCGTTCATTCGCGCCGCACGCCGGTCGACCTCCGGGCGCGAGTGGCTCGAACCAGTGCGCGTGTCCGCGCCTGGAGCCTCAGAAGCCGGCGTTGCCCTGGACGGGTCGGATGACGCGTTCGTCATCTGGCGGGCCGTCGGCACGCAGGTCGCCACAGCTCTGGAGACGGCCGAGCTGCCCAACGCTCGGCCGTGTGCGCCGGCTCGCTGTGGGGCAAGCGCCGACGCCACCAGCTAGATCGCAGGCCGCATGCGGCCTGCCTGACCCGTCGCATGCGACGGGTCCTCGGAGGGGCGCATGCGCCCCTCCGCCCCTCGCGCATGCGCGAGGGGGACCACGAAGCAGACGAGATGGGTTGCTCAGACCGCGGAGAGCCGCTCGGCGACCTTCTCCCAGTTGACGACGTTCCACCACGCGTCGATGTAGTCGGGCCTGCGGTTCTGGTAGGCGAGGTAGTAGGCGTGCTCCCACACGTCGACCCCGAGCAGCGGAGTCTTGCCGTCGGAGATCGGGTTGTCCTGGTTGGCGCTGCCGAGGATCGCAAGGCCCGATCCGTCGTGCACGAGCCACGCCCAGCCTGAGCCGAACTGATTGACGCCGGTTTCCTTGAGCTTCGCCCGGAAGTCGGAGAACGAGTCGAATGCGCTGCTGATCGCCTGCGCGAGCTCGCCGCCGGGCTCACCGCCGCCGTCGGGGCTCATGTTCTCCCAGAACATCGTGTGGTTGTAATGGCCGCCGCCGTTGTTTTTGACGGCCTTGAGCTTGTCCTCGGGGACGCGGCTCAGATCGACGAGGACGTCCTCTATCGCCGCGTCGGCGAGCGGGGTGCCCTCGAGCGCAGCGTTGACCTTGTCCACGTAGGCCTGGTGGTGCTTGTCGTGGTGAAACTCCATCGTCGCCTTGTCGATGTGCGGCGCGAGCGCGTCGTACGCGTAGGGGAGCGGCGGGACGGTGTAGGCCATTGGGGCTCCTTCTGTGGTTGGACGGGTTCCTGCACGTATTCATAGCGCGCGCGGTCGCACGCGCGGACGCAGGCGACACGTAGGATGCGAGCCATGGCCCGCCTGTCCGAGTACCTGCTGCCGACCGAGAAGGAGGCTCCCGCCGACGCCGAGGCGCTCTCGCACAAGCTGATGGTGCGCGCCGGGCTCGTGCGACAGATGGGCGCGGGGATGTGGACGTGGCTGCCCGCCGGCTGGCGCGTGCATCAGCGCGTCGTGGCGATCATCAGGGAGGAGATGGACGCGATCGGCGCGCAGGAGATGCTGATGCCGGTGCTGCAGCCCGCCGACCCATGGCGCAGGACCGGACGCCTGGAGATCGACGAGCTGTTCAAGCTCACCGACCGCAAGGGCTCGGAGCTCGTGCTCGCGATGACCCACGAGGAGGCCGTCACCTTTCACATCGCGCAGGTCGTGCGCTCCTACCGCGAGCTGCCGCTGATCGTCTACCACTTCCAGGTCAAGGAGCGCGACGAGCCCCGACCGCGTGCGGGGGTGCTGCGCACCCGCGAGTTCGTGATGAAGGACTCCTACAGCTTCGACCGCGACCAGGCCGGCCTCGAGGAGCGCTACGAGCTGCACGTCGGCGCATACGAGAAGATCATGGAGCGCACCGGCCTGCGCTTCTACCGGGTGGAGTCCGACGTCGGCATGATGGGCGGCCTCGGCGCGCACGAGTACATGGCTCCGTGCGCCGCCGGCGAGGATCAGATCGCGCTCGCGCCGGGCTACGCGGCAAACCTGGAGGTCGCGCTCCAGAGCCCAGAGGTGCACAGCGAGGACGGCCGCTACGTGCGCGACGGTGAAGAGCTGACCGTCGAGCCGGCGATCGAGATCGGCAACATCTTCAAGCTCGGCACCCGCTACTCGGAGCCGCTGGGCGCGCGCTATCTGGACGAGCACGGCAGCGAGCACCCGATCTGGATGGGCTCCTACGGGCTCGGCCCGGCGCGCGTCGTCGCAGCCGCGATCGAGCAGTTCGCCGACGAGCACGGCATCTCCTGGCCACGGACGCTTGCGCCGTTCGCCGTGCACCTGGTTGCCCTCGGACGACCCGGCACGCCCGAGCGCGACGCCGCAGAGGAGCTGTATGCGACGCTGCGCGGCGGCGGCGTCGAGGTGCTCTATGACGACCGCGACGCTGGACCGGGGGAGAAGTTCGCCGACGCGGAGCTGCTCGGCTGCCCGCTGCGCCTGACGCTCGGCCGCCGCGCGATCGAGTCGGGCGAGATCGAGGTGCAGGTGCGTCGCGGCCGCAAGGAGGCTGCGGGGGTGGCGCTCGGCGGCGAGCGCGAGCAGCTTTTGCGGGCGGTGCGCGAGCTGTGGCAGAGCGCCCCGTAAAGCGCCTCGGCGCGCGCCGCCTGCTGGGCCTCGATCGCAGCGGGCCCGCGCCGTCGGAGACCGAGGCCGGCCAGCCGCTTCGCCCGTGGACGATCCCCAACGCGATCGGCTTCGCGCGCCTTGCGCTGGTCCCGGTGTTCCTGATCGTCGCGCTGTCGAGCAGCGACGGCACGGGCGCTGCGCAGGCGACGCTGTTCGGCGTGATCGGCTGGGGCGACTACGCCGACGGTATCGCCGCGCGCGTGACCCGTCAGTACAGTCGCCTCGGCGCACTGATGGACCCCGTCACCGATCGCCTGCTGATCCTCTCCGGTGCGATCGTGACGTGGCATTTCGAGCTGCTGCCGAGGTGGGCGCTCGCGATCCTGATAGCACGCGAGCTTCTGATGCTCGCGCTCGGGCGCTACGCGCTCTCGGAGGGCGTCGAGCTGCGGATCAACTGGCCCGGACGCCTCGCGGTAGCGCCCGTCATGGGCTCTTTCTTCTTCGCGATGGCGGGTCTCGGCGGCCTCGGCGAGGCGATGCTCTACGTTGGCCTCGCGCTCGCGCTGCTCGCGAGCGTCCTGTACGCGCGCACCGGGATGCGCACCCGCAGGGCCGCCGCATAGCCTCAAGCTCAGCCTGACCTTTTGGGCTATACTCGATGCTCTGGCCGGCCGTGGCGGATTCTCGCGATCGGCGCGTTCGGCGCAAGCCCGCACGAGGGAGAGGCCCACGATGGATGAGACGTTCCCCGACCTTGGCTCGCTGTCGGATGTCGAACTGAAAGACGTGATCGGCCAGCTGACCGAGGAAGAGACAGAGATCTCCTACAAGCGCAGGATCCTGCACGGCAAGATCGACATCCTCCGCGCGGAGCTGGTCAACCGGCTGCGCAACAAGCACGAGGGCGGCGAGATGTCGATCACCGGCGACGACGTCCAGAAGCTCACGGACATCCTCACGCAGGGGCAGACGGACCCCGCGTAGGCGGGGCTCGCCGCAGCTATGGCTCTGCACTGCACCGAGTGCGGCTTCGTCAACGGCGAGGGAGCCAACTACTGCCAGCGCTGCGGCTCGCTGCTGCCGCGCGACGACGCCGCGGGCGAGCCGGTCACGGCCACCTACCGCATCGACGAGGCCGGCGAGCTCGTGCCGATCGAGGCCGACGAGGTCACAGCTCATGGCCCGGCGCTCGTGATCCGCGCAGGCGGTGGCCGGGTGGGGGAGAGCTTCTCGGTCGACGGCGAGCGCATGAGCATCGGCCGGCGTCCGGACTCGGAGGTCTTCCTCGACGATGTGACCGTCTCGCGCGACCACGCGCTTCTGATCCGCCGCGGCGACAGCTGGTACCTCGACGACTGCGGTTCGCTGAACGGCACCTATGTGAACCGCTCGCGGATCGAGTCACACCGGCTGGAGGAGGGTGATGAGGTGCAGATCGGCAAGTACAAGCTCACCTTTTACGCGCGCTGATGATGGCTCCGCCGACATCAGCCGAGGCAGGCGCGCAGCTCGAGGTGGAGCTGGCGGTCGAGCTGCCGGCCGCCGGGGGCGATCGCGCCAAGCAGCGCAAGTCGCTGACGATCGGCGCGGTCTGCAAGGCGCTGGCGCAGGAGTTCCCCGACATCTCGATCTCCAAGATCCGCTACCTGGAGGATCAGAAGCTGCTCACGCCACGGCGCACCCCCGGCGGCTATCGGCTCTACACGCAGGGCGATCTCGCGCGCCTGCGCACGATCCTGCGCATGCAGCGCGACGAGTTCCTGCCGCTTCGCGTGATCCGCCAGGAGCTCGCCGCCGGGCGCTCCGGCGACGCGGCACCGGCCCCCGGGCGCTCCCGCGACGGCGCGCGCGGCTGGCGCGCGAGCGTCAGCGTGGGCGACGCGAGCGGTGCGCTGTACTCGATCGAGGACGTGCTCGACGAGACGAAGGCGGAGGCCAAGCTGGTCCGCGAGCTCGAAGAGTACGGCGTCGTCAAGGGCGAGCTGCGCGGAGGCGTGCGCTACTTCGACGAGACCGAGCGCGAGATCATCGCCGCCGTCGCCGAGCTCGCGCGCTACGGCGTCGGCGGGCGCAACCTGCGCGTCTTCCGCTCCTCGGCCGACCGCGAGGCGAACCTGCTTCAGCAGATCCTCGCCCCGGCGCTGCGCTCACGCAACCCGCAGCGGCGCAAGGAGGCTGTCGAGGCGCTCGAGAACCTCGCGGCGGTCGCGACCCACCTGAAGCACCTGCTGCTGATCCGCGATCTGCGCAAGATCGTCCGCTGATGAGCGGCGAGGAGCTGCGCTCGCTGATTCGCGACATCCCCGACTTCCCGCGACCGGGAGTCGACTTCAAGGACGTCACGCCGCTGATGGCCGACGCCAAGGCGCTGGCGACCGGGGTCAAGGGGCTCGCGGAGTATGCGCGTCCGCTGCGCGTGGACTGCGTCGTCGCGGCGGAGGCGCGGGGCTTCCTGCTCGGCCCGGCACTCGCGCTCGAGCTCGGCGCGGGCTTCGTGCTCGCGCGCAAGCCAGGCAAGCTGCCGTATGAGACCGTGAGCGCGGAATACCTGCTCGAGTACGGCGAAGGGCAGCTGGAGCTGCACACCGACGCGGTCGCGTCCGGCAGGCGGGTGCTGGTGCACGACGATCTGCTCGCCACCGGCGGCACCGCTGCGGCGCTGTGCGACCTCGTGGAGCAGCTCGACGGCGAGATCGTCGGCTGCGGGTTCTTGATCGAGCTCGCCCATCTCGGCGGCCGCGAGCGGCTCGCGCCGCACGACGTCCACGCTCTGCTCGTCTACGACTCCTAGCGTTCGCGAAGATGCCGACCGCGCGCCGCAGCCGCACGATCTCAGCCACCGCCGATGAGCTGTGGGAGCTGATCAGCGACCCCCATCACCTGCCTCGCTGGTGGCCGCGCGTCGCGCGCGTGGAGGACGTGGCGGACGGCGCGTTCACGGAGGTGATGAAGACGAAAAAGGGGAAAACCGTGCGCGCGGACTTCGACGTCGTCGCGGCCGATGAATCAGCACACCTGCTGACGTGGGCACAGCGCGTGAAGGGCACGCCGTTCGCGCGCGTGCTGAGCTCGGCCGAGACCGACGTCAGGCTCAGCGCGGCGGGGCCCGCGACCGAGGTGACGATCGAGCTGCGCCAGACGCTCGCGGGCTTCTTCCCGCGCTTCGGATCGCACATGGTGCGCCGTGCGGCCGCCGCGACCATCGACGAGGCGCTCGACGGGCTGGAGCGGATAAGTGGCTGAGCGCAGCGACGCTCCCGCGATGCGCTGGTGGGGCTGGGGGGATCCGCAGCATCCGCCGGCGCTGCCCGCGCACGCGCTCGCCTTCCTGCGCTCGCGCGCGGGGATCGAGAGCTCGGTGCGAGCGGTGGTGGCGCTGGAAGCCGTGCGTCTGCCCCCATCGCGGCTGTCGCAGACGCTGCTCGACCGCCTGCGCCGGGTGCTCGGAAGCGACGCGGTTCGCGACGGGCACCGCGAACGCGTGCTGCACGCCGCCGGCAAGGGCTACCCGGACCTCGTGCGCATGCGCAGCGGCGAGCCCGAGGCTGCTCCCGACGCCGTCCTTTTGCCCTCCTCGCGCGAGCACGTGCGCGCGGTGCTCGACCTGTGCGCACACGAGTCGGTCGCGCTCGTTCCGTTTGGCGGCGGCACGAGCGTCGTCGGCGGTGTCGCGCCGCTCGCCGGCGAGCACGCCGGCGTGGTGAGCCTCGACATGGGCGCGATGGGGTCGGTCACGACGCTCGACCGCGACGCGCTCACCGTCACCGTGCAGGGCGGCATCCGCGCCCCGGCGCTCGAGCGCTACCTCGCCCAGCGCGGCCTCACCCTCGGACACTTTCCGCAGTCCTACGAGTACGTCTCGCTGGGCGGCGCGGCGGCAACGCGCTCGGCCGGCCAGGCCTCGACCGGGTACGGCTCGATCGAGAAGATGGTGCTCGGCATGCGCTTCGCTGCGCCGGCCGCAGAGCTCGAGCTCGCGGCGATGCCCGCGAGCGCTGCAGGTCCGTCGGTGAGGGCGCTGCTGGTGGGCTCCGAGGGGGCGCTCGGGGTGTTCACCGAGCTCGACCTGCGCCTTCGCGAGGCGCCCCGCGAGCGCTCCTACGAGGGCGTGTTCTTCGAGAGCTTCGCCGCGGGCGTGCAGGCACTGCGAACGCTCGCGCGCGCGCATGCGCTTCCAGACGTCGCGCGTCTCTCCGACGAGCAGGAGACGAGCATGTCACTGGCGCTCGCCGGCACGAGCGGCGCGAAGGCGATCCTCGGGCGCGCATATCTGCGCCTGCGCGGCTACAGCGGCGGCTGCCTGGCGATCGTGGGCTTCGAGGGCGCCGCCGAGGAGGTCGCGTTCAGGCGCGGGCGCGCGCGCCCTGTGATGCGCGCCGCGGGCGGCCTGCCGGTCGGGCACTCGCCGGGCGCCGCGTGGCTGCGCTCGCGCTTCGAGGGTCCCTACCTGCGCGACGAGCTACTCAGCAACGGCGTGATGGTCGAGACGCTCGAGACCGCCGCGCAGTGGTCTCGGCTGCACGCGCTTCACCGCGAGGTCGGGCGCGCGATCACCGAGGCGCTGCGCGGACTCGGCACCCCGGGCATCGTGATGTGCCACGTCTCGCATGTCTATGAGACCGGCGCATCGCTGTACTTCACCTTCATC
>JAXDGS010000064.1:0-21862 GCA_034664905.1 Solirubrobacteraceae bacterium
AGCGCCCGATCATCGTCGTCCACAGCGAGCTGCTCTCTTTCCAGCCGTGGACGAAGAGGATCGGGGCGTGGGCAGCGGCGGCGGTCGCGGCGCAAGCCGACAGCACGACGGCCAGCAGCGCGCTGGCTGCGATTCGTCTCATCTGGTTCTGCTCCCTCTGATCGGTTTCAGGAGCAGACCACGTAAGCAAAGGTCGCATTGACGATCAAGCGGGCCTGCGCGAGAGGGCTCGTGAGCGCATATCCTGCGCTGCGTGCCCGATCAGCGCTTTGCGATCGCCCATGTGACGCCGTTTCCGTGGGAGACGCAGGACAACGAGGTCAACGCGCACATCAGACGGGTCGCAGGCGAGCTCTCGCGCAAAGGGCATCGCGTGCTCGTGCTAGCCCCCTCGCGCTCGCAGGAGCGCGTGCGCGCCTCGCGCAAGGAGCTTCGCGCCGCGCGCTCAAACCCGCAGAGACTGCTCGCGAACACAGACAGCGGCACGCCGCGCGTGATCGCCGTCGGCGAGGTGCTCGACGTCGCCGCCGGCGCGCGCAGGCGACCGTCCGCGCTTCCAATCGACGTCGCGCGCACGGTCGAGGAACTGCTCGGCACGGTCGAGCTCGACTTCGTCCATGTGCACGAGCCGTTCGCGCCGAGCACATCGAACGCCGCCCTGCGCCACTCGCGCGCGCTCAACGTCGGCTCGTTCCACGCCTCCAACGAGCGCCTCCTCTCGACGCTGCTCGCGCGGCGATTCGTCGAGAGCTTCTTCGGGCGCCTCGATGCGCGCATCGCGAGCCAGCCAGCGACCGCCGAGCTGATGAGCCGCTACTTCCCGGGCGAGTACCGCCTGCTCGCAGACGGCAACGGCGCGGCGGAGGAGCTGCAGGGCATCTACCGCGAGCTCGCTGCCCGGCGCCACGACGCGGGCGGCGATCCCCGTGCGGCGCGGGAGCTCGCGGGCCGGCCGCTGATCGACGTGGACCTGCACATGCACACCGACCACTCCCCCGACTGCGCAACGCCGGTCGAGGTCCTGCTCGCGACCGCGAGCGAGCAGGGGCTCGGCGCGATCGCGATCACCGACCACAACGAGATCTCCGGCGCGCTCGAGGCGCGCGAGAAGGCGAGCAGCTTCGGCGTGAAGGTGATCGTCGCCGAGGAGGTGAAGACCGCCGAGCAGGGCGAGGTGATCGGCCTGTTCATCGAGGAGAAGATCCCGCGCGGCATGAGCATGGAGCAGACGGTTGCCGAGATCAAACGCCAGGGCGGCCTCGTCTACGTGCCCCATCCCTTCGACCGCATGCACTCGGTCCCCGACTACGAGCACCTGCTCAGGATCATCGACGACGTCGATGCGATCGAGGTCTTCAACCCGCGGGTGGCGATCGGCGCATTCAACGATGAGGCCGCACGCTTCGCGGCCAAGTACAGGATCCCCGCGGGCGCGGGCTCGGACTCGCATGTGGCCCAGGGCCTGGGGTCGGTGCGCGTGCACATGCACGACTTCGATGGACCGCAGGAGTTCCTGCACAGCCTGCGCGACGCCGAGATCCGCACACGTCCCTCCTCGCTGCTGTACGTGCAGGCGCTCAAGTTCCTGCAGACCCGCGCGACCCCCGCCTCAGCGCGGCGCGCGCGCAAGGCACGGCGGCTGAAGCGCATCAAGCGCGCCGCGGGCGGCGGCCCGAGGCGGTAGTAGAAAGCGCAACTACTGATGCACCGTCAAGGACAAGACGACAGCCCGTCAAATCCCTCGGGGTCGATGCCGGTGACCGATGATGAGATCCGCGAGAAGTACCTCGAGCGCGCGATACGTGAGCTGAACACGCTCACGCGCGAGCTGCAGGCATGCCCGCACTGCCCGCGCGGGAACCTGATGCCGGTGCTCGGCTCCGGGCACCCACAGGCCGACATCATGCTGCTCAAATACGCGCCGATGCCCTCGGAGATCGAGGAGGGCGTCGCGTTCTACGGTCGCGCCGGCGCGGCGCTGATGAAGTCGCTCAAGCGCCTGAACATCGATCCGCTGGCGGTGTACGGCACGCTGTGCGTCAAGTGCCCGCTGAGCGACACCTCGCTCGCGGACTTCGCGTGCATCTCGCGCGTGCTCGAGGAGATCGCGATCGTCGCGCCGAAGATCGTGGTGGTCATGGGCGCGGACGCGCTCGCCGCGCTGAACGAGATCGACGTCCCACTCGCGCGGCCGCTGCTCGAGAAGACCGGCGAGGTCCAGCAGCTAACGCCGATGATCGACGCGCTGCTCGTGCCCGAGATCGACGAGGCGCTCGACGAGCAGGACGCCAAGCGCGCCTTCTGGGCGGCCTTCCGCGTGCTCGGCGAGTGGTACGCCGCGCAGCCCCCCTATTAGCCTGAACGCGCTAGGTGAGAAGCACGATCTTGCCGAGCTTGCCGCCCGCGGCGAAGCGGTCGTAGGCGGCGGGCGCCTCGCCCAGCGGGAACGTCGCGGCGACCGGGATTTGAAGCGTGCCGGTCCCGAACAGCGGCAGCACCTCGTGCTCGAGTGCGCGTGCGGCGAGCGCCTTCTCCTCGAGCGGGCGCGCGCGCAGCGTCGACGCGTGGATGCGCCCGCGCTTTCCCATCAGCGCCAGCAGGTTCAGCTCCGCCTTCGCCCCGGCCGAGACGCCGATCACGACGATCCGACCGCCGCTCGCAAGCGCCTGCAGGTTCTCCGGCAGGTTCGGCGCGCCGACGAGCTCGAGCACGACGTCGAAGGGGCCGTGCTCGGCGAAGCCCTCGGTCGCGATCGCATGCGCTCCCAGCGCCGCGACCGGCTCGCGCAGCTCCTCGCGGCGCACGGTCGCGCTCACGCGTGCGCCGACCGCGCGCGCGAGCTGGATCGCCGCGGTGCCGACCCCCCCTGCGCCGCCGTGCACGAGCAGATGCTCGCCGGCGCGTAGCCCCGCCTGCGTGAAGAGCGCGTCGTGCGCGGTGATGAAGACCTCCGGCAGCCCGCCCGCCGCGGGCCAATCGAGCGGCTCCGGCACCGGCATCAGCTGACGCTCGTGAACGACAGCGAGCTGCGCCTGGCCACCGCCGCCGACGATCGCCATCACCCGCTCTCCCACCGCGAAGCGCTCGGCGCCCGGACCGAGCGCCTCGACCTCGCCCGCGAGCTCGAGGCCGGGAATGTCGGCGGGCGACCCTGCAGGCGCCGGGTACAGCCCGCGGCGCTGCATCATGTCCGCGCCGTTCAGGCCGGCAGCCTTGACGCGCACCAGCACCTCTCCCGCGCCCGGTAGGAGATCGGGATGCTCTGCAACCGAGAGCTCCCCCTCGCGAATCGTCACCGCCAGCACCGCGCCAGCCTATCGCCGGCAGGCGCTCTTCCCGGGTGCAGAGCGCTCTAGGCGCGTTCGAGCAGCGCGACGCACTCGATGTGGTGCGTCTGCGGGAACATGTCGACCGGGCGCACGCGGCGCAGCGTATAGCCCGCCGCGACCATTTCGGCGGCGTTCGGCGCGAGCGTCGTGGGGTTGCAGGAGACGTAGACGATCCGCCGTGGAGACGCTTCGATGACGCGGTGGACGACCTTCTTCGAGAGACCCGCGCGCGGCGGATCGAGAACCAGCACGTCCGGCCGGCCTGCGCGCTCGAGCAACTCGCGCATCGCCAGGCGCGTGTCGCCCGCGAAGAAGTGAACGTTCTCGATGCCGTTGCGCCGAGCCGACGCGATCGCGTCGGCGACCGCCTGCGGCACGATCTCGATCCCCCACAGCTCGCCCGCGCGCGGCGCGAGCGTCAGCGCGATCGTGCCGATGCCCGAGTACAGGTCATACACCCGCTCCCAGCCCTCGAGCGCCGCGTAGGAGGCGACCACGCCGTACAGCAGCTCGGCCATCTCGGTGTTCGTCTGAAAGAACGCCTCGGGGGAGATGCGAAGGTCGAGCTCGCCCAAGCGCTCGCGCAGCTCCTCCTCGCCCCACACGAGCTCCGTCTCGCCGCCCGCGGTCGTCTCGGCGAGGCTGTGCGAGCGCGTCAGCAGCACGCCGCCGAGGTGCTCGCCGAGCTCCGCACTGAGGGTCGCCGCGAGCGGCCCCGCGTCGAGCTCTCCGCCGGTCGTCACGAGGCGCAACTGCAGGCGCTCGCTGCGCCGGCCCTCGCGCACGACGAGGTTGCGCAGGCGCGCGCGTCCGTCGGGCGCCGGCGCCGTGCGCTGATCGCGACCGACCTCGCTGCCGCGCTCCCACGCCGAGAGCCCCTGCGCGCGGCACCAGCGCAGCACGATCCTGCGCGCCAGGTTGCCGCGCTCGGAGGCCAGCAGGCAATCCTCGATCGGCGCGACGCTCCTGCCGCCCGCAGGTTCGTGAAAGCCGCACACGAGCTCCTCGCCCGCGCCGCCGAAGGAGTACTCGAGCTTGTTGCGGTAGCGCCACTGCTCGAGCGCCGGCACGATCTCCTCGAGCTCGAAGCCCTCGAGCCGGCCGATGCGCTCGAGCGCCTCGCCGACCTGCTCGCGCTTGACCTCGAGCTGGCGCTCGTAGGGGATCACCTGCCAGGGCACGCCCGGATGATCGGCCAGCGGTGCGATCCGCTCGGGGCTCGGGACGAGCACCTCGACCGTCCTCGCGTGGGCGTAGCTGCGCTTGCGCTTGTGGACCACCGCGCGCACCGTGTCGCCGGGGATCGCGCCCGCCACGAACACGACATATCCCCCCTGACCAAGCCGCGCGACCCCCTCGCCGCCGTAGGCGAGCGACTCTATATGCAGTTCCAGCACATCGCCGCGGGCCGGGCGCGGAAGGGGATCGCCGGTGAGGGCGTTGCCGGCGCTCATTGCGCGCCCGCGAGGAGCTCCAGCAGCGCCTTCTGCGCGTGGCGGCGGTTCTCGGCCTGGTCCCAGATGCGCTGGCGCGAGCCGTAGAGAACCTCCGCGCTGATCTCCTCGCCGGGATGCGCGGGGAGGTCGTGCATCGCGAACGCGCCCGGCGCCGCCGCGTCGAGCAGCGCGTCATCGACGCGATAGCCGGCAAGGTCCGCGCGGCGGCGCTCCGCTTCGCGCTCGTCGCCCATGCTCACCCACACGTCGGTGTAGACCGCGCATGCGCCCGCGACCGCCTCGCGCGCGTCGGTGAAGCGCTCCACCGTGCCGCGTGCGCCGGCCGCGAGCTCGAGGTCGGCCTCGAGCGAGTAGCCCGCCGGGGAGGCCAGCGCGACATCGATCCCCGCGAGCGTGCCGAGCAGAGCCAGCGACCGCGCCACGTTGTTGCCATCGCCCACGTACGCCACGCGCAGCCCCTCGAGCGAGCCGTAGGCCTCTCGCAGCGTCAGCAGGTCGGCGAGCGCCTGGCACGGGTGGTCGCGCTCGGTCAGCATGTTGATCACCGGAATCGAGGCCGCCGCCGCGAGCTCGCGCACCGTCGCATCCGGGCCGGTGCGCACGCCGAGCGCCGCCACGTGGCGGCTGAGCACGAGCGCCGTGTCGCGCAGCGCCTCGCCGCGCGCGAGCTGAAGCTCATCGGAGCGCAGCACCAGCGCGTGCCCGCCGAGCTCTCCAATCCCCACCTCGAACGACACGCGCGTACGCGTCGAGGGCTTCTCGAAGATCAGCGCCACGCTCATGCCCGACAGCGCGCTCGAGCTGAGTGGCGCCGCCTTCAGCTCGAGCGCCCGCCCGAGCAGCGCGTCGAGCTCGGCCGCGGTCAACTCTGTGCCGGTGATGAAATGGCGCGCTGGCATGGAAGCGGTGAGTCTAGGACTATCGTCATCGGCCATGAGCACGCCGAGCGGAGAAGCACCCCGATGAGCAGAGGCCCCGGCGCCGCGCTCGCGTGCTGCGTGCTGGCCGCGGCCGCCGGCGGCTGCGGCTCCTCTGCCACCAAGAGCTCCTCCTCCCCGAGTCCGAGCGGCGCGAGCACCCACACGGTCACCAGCAGCCTGAAACCCTCAGGGACGCCGAAGTACGCCTCGCCGCCGAGCTCCGCAGCGGTGCAGAGCGGGTCCGTGCAGATCGCCTATCGCCAGATCTCGATCCGCCCCGACACGCTCAAGGTCAGGGTCGGAAGCACCATCACCTGGACGAACTACGACTCGGTCGAACACAACGTGACGAGCCAGGGCGGCCCGCAGCGACTCGCATCGGGGAACTTCGGCGAAGGCGCGACGTTCGCGGTCAAGCTGAGCAAGCCCGGCATCATCCACTACCTCTGCACGATCCACCCGACGTCGATGAACGGCACGATCGAAGTCGTGCGCTGAAGCGCTGCCGCGCGCTCGCTTCGGGCTAAAGCTCTGCCAGCCCCTCCTCGGGCGTCGACGCGGTCGCGTACAGCCGCCGCGGAATGCGCCCGGCCCTGCGCGCGAGGCGTCCGGCCTGCACCGCCGCGCGCATCGCATGGGCCATCCGTACCGGCTCCTGCGCCCGCGAGATCGCTGACGCCGCGAGCACCGCGTCGCATCCCAGCTCCATCGCGAGCGCCGCGTCCGACGCGGTCCCGATACCCGCGTCGAGCACCACCGGCACCTGCACCGCTTCGCGGATCAGCGCGATGTTGTACGGGTTTCGGATGCCCATCCCGCTGCCGATCGGCGAGCCCAGCGGCATCACCGCCGCGCAGCCGACATCCGCGAGCCTGCGTGCGAGCACCGGATCGTCGCTCGTGTACGGAAGCACGACGAAGCCCTCGTCGACGAGCTCCTCCGCCGCGCGCAGCAGCTCCGGGCCGTCCGGCAGCAGCGTGTCCTCATCGCCGATCACCTCGAGCTTGATCCAGTCGGTCGCGAACGCCTCGCGCGCGAGCCGCGCGGTCATCGTCGCGTCGCGCGCGGTCCGGCAGCCGGCCGTGTTCGGCAGCAGCTCGACGCCGGCGTCGGCGAGCACATCCATCAGCGAGCCTCTCGCCGCCGGCGCCACGCGGCGCAGCGCGACCGTCACGACCTCGGTTGCCGAGGCCACGATCGCCTCCGAGAGCAGCTCGAGCGAGGAGAAGCCGCCGCTGCCGAGCAGCAGCCGCGAGTGCAGCTCCCGGCCGGCGATCATCAGCAGATCCTCGCCCTGAGCTCGCTCATCCAGTCGCGTCGGCGACTCGGCCATCCTCATCCTCCCTGCATCGCGCTCAGCACCTCCACGCGCGCTTCCTCGCCGAGCGCGAAGCGCTCCCACGCCGCACGTGGCACTACCTCGCCGTCGACCGCCACCGCGATCCCGCGTGCGTGCGCGTCGAGGCCCATGCGCTGCAGCGCCACAGCCACCGTCTCGCCCGCCGGCAGGTCGCAGCGCTCGCCGTTCAGCAGGATCATCGCAGCGCTCCCACGGGTGCGCGCACCGACTCCGGGGAGAGGTCCTGCGCCGCGAAGCGAACCGGGTCGCAGCTGTGCAGCAGCTCGCGCGCCGCGAGCGCATCGCCGTCGCCTGCGTCCGGCGCTGCGAGCAGCGCGAGCACCATCTCGGCGGTCAGCGGCGCCAGCAGGATCCCGTTGCGGTAGTGGCCCGTCGCCCACACGAGGCCCTCGAGCGTGCCCGCGCCGATCGCCGGCGCGTTGTCGGGGGTGCCCGGACGGAAGCCGACCGCGAGCTCCTCGATCTCGAGCTCGCTCACGCCCGGCAGCAGCTCGTGCGCGTCGCGCAGCAGCTCGTGCACCGCGCCCGCCGTCGGGCGCTCGTTGAAACCCTGCTCCTCGACCGTCGCGCCGAGCACATAGCGCCCGTCGCGGCGCGGCACGAGGTAGCCGCCCGCGAAGCGCAGCACCGTGCCGAGCAGACCGGGCCCTGCGGGATCGCGCAGGCGCATGATCTGGCCCCTCACCGGGCGCACCGGCACACGCTCGCGGGCCTCCAGGCCCTCGATCAGACCGCTCCACGGGCCGGCCGCAAGCACCACCAGGCTCCCAGCGAGGAGCTCGCCGTCCGCGAGTGAGACCCCGGTGACGCGCTCGCCTGCGCGCTCGACACGGGACACCGGCGCGTGCTCGCGCAGCACGACACCGGCGCGCTTGCATGCGGTGCGCAGCGCGCCCAGCACGGCGCGGGGGTCGACCGAGTGATCCTCTGGCGCCCGCAGCGCGAGGCGCAACGCGGGCGCGAGCGCCGGCTCGCGCGCACGCGCCTCGCTTGCGCGCAGGCGCTCGACCTCGAGGCCCAGCGAGCGGCGAAACTCGAGCTGACGCTCCAGCTCGCGCGCCTCGTCGGGATCGCGCGCGAGCAGCAGCGTCCCGGTCCTCAGCAGCCCCACCGAGGCCTCCGCCGCCGCCTCCAGCTCCGCGGCGAAGCGAGGCCACGTCTGCGCAGAGCGCAGGCCCAGATCGAGCACGCGCCGCCCGCCCTCGCCGAACTCGGCCTCTGCGACCGGCGCGAGCATGCCCGCGGCCACCCGCGAGGTGCCTTCGCCGAGCGTGCCGCGCTCGAGCAGCGTGACCTCCATTCCACGCGCCTGTGCGCGCCACGCGATCGCCATGCCGATGATCCCGCCGCCAACGACGATCAGCTCGGCTGGACGCGTGCTGGACATGCGAGTGATGCTAGCCCGCGGCCCCGCTCACAGCCACGCGCACGCGTGCGAGACTGCATGAGATGGCGGCGCACGAGACAGGCTCCGAGCGGCGCTCGCGACTGGCGGCCGCGAGGCTGTATGTCGTCTGCCCGGATACCGCGGTGCACGGTGAGCAGCGCGGCGAGGGCGCAGACGGGCTCCCGGACCTGCTGCGAAGCGCGATCGCCGGCGGCGTCGAGATCGTGCAGCTGCGCGAGAAGCATCTCGCAGACGACGAGCTAGTCGCGCTGTCCAACGCCGTGCGGGCCCTGTGCGAGCGGCTCGGCGCGCTGTTGATCGTCAACGACCGTCCCGCGGTCGCGATCGAGGCCGGCGCCGACGGCGTGCACGTCGGCCAGCAGGACATGCCCGCGGCCGAGGCTCGCGAGATCGTCGGGGCGGACATGCTGCTCGGGCTCTCGACGCACTCACCCGAGGAGATCGACGCCGCCGACCCCGCGATCGTGGACTACATCGGCGTCGGCCCGGTGCACGAGACGCCCACCAAGCCCGGCCGCAAGGCTGTCGGCACGGAGCTCATCCGCCACGCCGCCGCGCACGCGCGCGTGCCGTTCTTCGCGATCGGCGGCATCGATGCGGGGAACCTCGCCGAGGTCATCGGCGCAGGAGCGACGCGTGCGTGCGTGCTGCGTGCGATCTCAGACGCCGAGGATCCGCAGCGCGCCGCCAGGGCTCTGCGCACCGCGCTCGACGCCTCGCCGCCGGAGGGCTGATTGGCCGGCGAGGGTGGCGAGGTCCCACCTGGCGCCGCGCTCGAGCCGCTGGGCGAGGGCGAGCGCCCGCGTCCGCTGCTCGCGGCGATGGGCGTCTGCGCGCTGCTCGCCGTTGGCGTGATCGTCGGTGCGCTCAGCGTCCACGATCTCTCGCGCCACGGCGGCTCGCTTCCCGGCGCGCTGCTGCTCGCAAGCGTGCTCGCCGTGCTCGCGTGGGGCATGTACAACCGCCGCTACTGGGCCGTGCTGGGCTTCGAGGCGCTGCTCGCCTTCCAGGTGCTCGTCACCTCGCTCGCGCTCGTCGTCGCCTCGACGCTCGTCGCGGCGGCCGCGTGCGTGCTGTTCGTGGGTCTCGGAGGCCTGCTGTTCTGGAAGCTCGTTCGCGTGATGGGTCGAATCCAGGCGGGCGAGCAGAGCGCGCGCGAGCGCGCGCGCTAGCAGCGCGGCCCGCAAGTGCGGCTTCGATAGGCTCAGCAACCGATGGCTGACAGGAACGACTGCATCGTGATCGGCTCGGGACCCGGGGGCTACGTGGCGGCGATCCGCGCGGCGCAGCTCGGATTGAAGACCGCCGTGATCGAGCGCGATGCGGTCGGCGGGCGCTGTCTGAACTACGCGTGCATCCCCGCCAAGGCGGTGCTGCGCTCGGCCGATCTGCTCTCGGAGGTGCGCGACGCGGGTCAGTTCGGCGTGACGGTCACGGGCGTCGAGGTCGACTATCCCGCGATCCAGGCGCGCCGTGCAAAGGTCGTCTCGACGCTCACCTCGGGTGTCGCGGGGCTCTTCAAGAAGAACAAGATCGAGCTCATCGAGGGCGACGCCGCGCTGGCCGGCGAGCGCCGCGTGCGCGTCGGCGATCAGGAGCTCAGCGCCGAGCGCGGGATCATCCTCGCCACCGGGTCGGTGCCGCGCGCGATCCCCGGTGCGGAGCTCGGCGGGCGCGTGCTCGGCACCGAGGAGGCGTGGGCGCTGGGCGAGGTGCCCGCGCGCCTGGCGGTCGTCGGCGCCGGCGCGTCGGGCGCCGAGATCGCCTCGGCGTTCGCGCGCCTGGGCAGCGAGGTGCTGCTGCTCGAGATGCTCGAGCGCGTGCTGCCGACCGAGGACGCCGACATCTCGCGGTTGGTCGAGCGCGGCCTGAAGCGGCAGGGCATCGCCGTGCACACCGGCATCGCCGTATCGGAGGTCAGCGCGTCCGAGTCGAGCGTGAGCTTCACCCACGGCTCGGAGCAGGCTGAGGTCGACTACCTGGTCATCGCCGTCGGCAGGGGCGCCGACGTCGACGGACTCGGCCTCGGCGAGGCGGGCGTCGAGCTCGAGGGCTCCGGGCTCGTGAAGGCGGACGGCGCGATGCGCACGAGCGCCGCCGGCGTGTGGGCGATCGGCGATCTCGTCGCCGGTCCCGCGCTCGCGCACAAGGCCTCCGACGAGGGAATCATCGCCGCCGAGGACATCGCCGGGCGCCCGACGCACCCGATCGCCTATATCGACATCCCGCGCGCGACCTTCTGCACGCCCAACGTCGGCTCCTTCGGCCTCACCGAGGCGCAGGCCCGCGAGCAGGGCCACGACGTCGTGGTCGGCAAGGTCCCCTACGGGGCGGTCGGCGGCGGCACCGTCTACGGGGACCGCACCGGGCTCGTGAAGGTCGTCGGCGAGAGCCGCTACGGGGAGCTGCTCGGCGGGCACATCGTCGGCTCGCGCGCGACGGAGCTGATCCAGGAGCTCGTCAACATCCGCGCGCTCGAGGGAGGGTTCCCGGAGCTGGCGCGCATCATCCACGGGCATCCCACGCTCTCTGAGGCCGTCATGGAGGCCGGGCGCGCCGCCGACGGGTGGTTGATCCACGGTTGAGGAGCGCGGCGGCAGAGGGTGTGCCCTCAGCGGCTGGCGCGTTCTACTTCGATCTGGCCAGCCCGCTCGCCTACCTCGCCGCCGAGCGCGTCCTGCATGCCCTTCCAGGGCCCGCGGAATGGAGGCCGGTGCTCGCGAGCGAGCTCGGCGGTGCAGAGAGCTTCGAGGCCTTCCGCTGCGGCGAGGAGCGCGAGAGCTTCCGCAGCGATCTCGCTCGACGAGCCCGCGCGCTCTCGCTGCAGCCGCTGCGCTGGCCGGAGCCGTTCCCCTTCGACAGCTCGATGGCGATGCGCGTCGCGACCTACGCGCGCTCGATCGGCCGCGTGGTGCCGTTCGCGCAGGCCGCCTTTCGCCAGGCGTTCGCCGGCGGGCGCTCGCTGCAGGACCCGGATTCGGTGCTGATCGCGGCGGCCGCCTGCGAGATGCACCCGGCGGCGGTCCTGCGCGCCTCGCAGCTGCGCTCGGTCGCCGAGACGCTCGCGCGCTGCACCTCCGAGGCGACGGCGGCGGGGGTTCGCGACGTGCCGGCGATCCTCGTCGGGGATGTGCTCTTCAGCGGCGAGCGCGCCGTCGAGGACGCCGCCGCGCTGATGCTCGCCGCGCGCACAGGGACGCTCGGAGGATGAAGGCGAACCGCGCCTACCGGTTGATCGTCACGCGCGCCGGGCGCACGCCGGCACTGCTTGCGGGCGCAGCACGCGTCGACCACGTCGAGATCGTCGATCTCGACAGCGGCGAGGTGATCCTCTTCTGGGACCGCCCCGCAGCCGCCGCGTCGAAGCTCGCGCGGGCTCTGCGCGCGGATCTGGCGCAGCTCGAGGCTCCGGAGTTCCTCGCGCGCTGGAGTACCGTGGAGCACTGATGGGAGCCCTCCCAGAGCCCGACGTCGCGCGCGAGTGGCTCGCGACGATGACGCTGATCCGGCGTTTCGAGGAACGCGCGGGCGAGATGTACGCGCGGGCGAAGGTCGGCGGCTTCCTGCACCTGTCGATCGGCGAGGAGGCGACGATCGTCGGCAGCGCGCGCGCTCTGCGCGAGAGCGACTACCTGATCTCCACCTACCGCTCGCACGGCCATGCGCTCGTGCGCGGGACCCCGCCCGAGAACGTGATGGCCGAGCTGTTCGGCCGCGTGGACGGCTGCTCGCACGGCCGCGGCGGCTCAATGCACATGTTCGACCTCTCGCGCCGCTTCATGGGCGGCTACGGGATCGTCGGCGGCAATCTCCCGATCGCCGCGGGCATCGCGCTGTCGAGCGACTACCGCGCCACCGAGGAGGTGACGCTGTGCACGTTCGGCGACGGCGCCTCCAACCAGGGCACCTTCGGCGAGACGCTCAACCTCGCCGCGCTGTGGCGGCTCCCGGTCGTCTTCATGGTCACCAACAACCAGTTCGGGATGGGGACCGCGCTGCGCCGCCACTCGGCGGTCACCGACCTGCAGCGCAAGGGCGAGAGCCTCGGCGTGCCGGGCATGCGCTGCGACGGGATGGACGTGCTCGACACCTACGCGGTCCTCCACGAGGCGGTGCAGCGCGTGCGCGAAGATCGCCGGCCCGTGCTGGTGGAGGCCGTCACGTATCGCTTTCGCGGGCACTCGATGGCGGATCCCGAGCAGTACCGCAGCAAGGAGGAGGTCGCCCGCTGGCGCGAGCGCGACCCGATCCAGACCTTCGGCGATCTGCTCGTGCGCGAGCACGCAATCGACGAGGCCGAGCGGGAGCGCATCGACGAGCAGGCGCTCGCACGCGTGGACGCAGCGGTCGCATTCGCGGAGGACTCGCCGTTCCCGGCGCCCGAGTCGCTCTACGACGACGTTTACGTGCTCGACCAGGACGTGCGCGGCTGGTACTCGGTCGAGAGTCCCGGCGACCATCGCGTCGCAAGCCGCTCCGCGGACGCCGACGGCGCGCCCGACGGGCACGCGGCGAACGACGAGATCCCGCAGCAGCTGACCGAGGCTCTTGCCGCGGGCGAGGACGGCGCAGAAGCAGCCCAGGAGAGCTCCTGATGGCCGAGATGCGCTATCGCGAGGCACTCGGCGCGGCCCTGCGTGAGGAGCTGCGCCGCGACGAGCGGGTGATGCTGATGGGTGAGGACATCGGCGTGTTCGGCGGCGCGTTCAAGGTCACAGAGGGGTTGCTGGAGGAGTTCGGCGAGCGTCGCGTGCGCGACACGCCGATCTCCGAGAACACGATCGTGGGAGTGGGCGTGGGCGCGGCGATGACAGGCCTGCGCCCGGTGGTCGAGTTGATGACGATCAACTTCGCGCTGCTCGCCTTCGACCAGATCGTCAACCACGCCGCGCACATCCACTACATGTTCGGCGGCCAGGCGAGCGTGCCGCTGGTGGTGCGCATGCCGCAGGGCGCAGGGCACCAGCTGGGGCCCACTCACTCCCATTGCCTGGAGGCGCTGTTCCTGCACGTCCCCGGGCTGCTCGTCGCGGTGCCGAGCACGCCCGCCGACGCGAAGGGCCTTTTGAAGAGCGCGATCCGCAACGAGAACCCGGTGATCTTCATCGAGCACGAGTCGCTGTACGGGGTCCGCGGCGAGGTGCCCGACGACGAGGATCACCTCGTCGGCTTCGGCCGCGCGCGGGTCGCGCGCGAGGGCTCGGACGTGACGATCGTCGGGGTCTCGCGCATGGCCCTCACGGCCGAGCGCGCAGCCGATCGGCTCGCGCAGGAGCACCAGGTGGAGGCTGAGGTGATCGATCCGCGCACCCTGCGCCCGCTCGACCTCGACACGATCCTCGCGTCGGTCGCGAGGACGAACCGCTGTGTGATCGTCGAGGAGGGCTGGCCCCACGGCGGCGTCGGCGCGAACCTCGCGGCGCTGATCGCCGAACAGGCCTTCGACGACCTCGACGCGCCGGTGCAGCGCGTCACCGGCGCGGACGTCCCGATGCCCTATTCCAAGCCGCTAGAGGACATCGCCTATCCGCACGAGCCGCAGATCATCCGCGCGGCCCTGAGTGTGCTCGGGGTCTCCGCCCCGGAAGCGGGCGCGCCGAGCGCTCGTGCGGGAGGCGCCTGAGATGTCCGACATCGTCATGCCGCGGCTGTCGGACACGATGGAGGAGGGCACGATCCTGCGGTGGCTCAAGCGCGACGGCGAGGAGGTCAAGCGCGGCGAGGAGCTTGTGGAGATCGAGACCGACAAGGCGACCATGACCTACGAGTCAGACCAGTCGGGCACGCTGCAAACGCTCGCGCAGGAGGGCGCGACGCTCGCCGTCGGCGAGCTGATCGCGCGCATCGGCGCCGCGCAGGGCGCCGCCGCGCCGGAGGCACCCGCTGCGCCGCAGGCACCCGCCGCGCAGGGCGCCGCCGCGCCGCAGCAGCCCGCCGCAGCGGCCCAGGCACCCGCCGCAGCGGCGCAGGCTCCTGCTGCTAGCGTGCCGACGCCGGCCGCGCGGACGCCGGCGCCGGACCGCCCCGATGAGGGCGGAAGGGTGAAGGCCTCGCCGCTCGCGCGACGGATCGCCAGTCAGCGCGGGGTCGAGCTGCGCAGCCTCTCCGGCAGCGGCCCGGGAGGGCGCATCGTCAAGGCCGACGTCGTGAGCTTCGCCGGCGAGGCCAACGCACCGGCAGCTGTGCAGGGCGGCGCCGCGGCGCCTGCGCGCCCGGATGGCGCCGGCGCGGCGGTCCCAATCGCGACCGTCGATGGCGTCAGCACCGCCAAGGGCGAGAGCACGACCGTGGAGCTCTCGCGCACGCAGCAGACGATCGCGCGGCGGATGGCCGAGTCGAGGGCGACGATCCCCGACTTCATCACGCAGATGGACGTCGACATGCAGGAGTGCGTAAAGCTGCGCACAGAGCTGAAGGGCCTCACCCAGCGCGAGACCGTCCCGGGCGCCGGCGCGCAGCAGCCTCCCACCTACAACGACATGATCCTCAAGGCGTGCGCGCTCGCGTTGCGCGAGCACCCGCGCGCGAACGCGAGCTATCGCGACGGGCGCCTGCTGCTCCACTCGCGTGTGAACGTGGGCGTCGCGGTTGCAGCGCGCGACGCGCTGATCGTGCCGACGGTCTTCGACGCCGACGAGAAGTCCCTCGGGGAGATCGCGCGCGAGACCCGCGCGCTCTCCGAGAAGGTGCGTGCCGGGACGATCACCCCGCCGGAGCTCGGCGGCGGCACCTTCACCGTGTCCAACCTCGGGATGTACGGCGTCAAGAGCTTCTCGGCGATCATCAACCCCCCGCAGGTCGCGATCCTCTCGGTGGGCGCGCTCGAGCCGCGGGCGGTGGCGCGCGATGGCGAGCTCGTGATCCGCGAGACGATGACGCTCACGCTCGCGTGCGATCACCGCGTGCTCTACGGCGCGGACGCCGCGCTGCTGCTCGCGCGGGTGAGAGAGCTGCTGCAGGCGCCGTCCGCGCTCACGCTGTGAGCTGCTCTGCCGCGAAGCGGCGCTAGGCTGAGCGCAGCGGACCGATGAGCGACACGCGCCGACCTGCAAGCCTCGCCCCCGAGCTTTGGGTGTGCCACCTGGGCACGGTCGCCTACCGCGATGCGCTCGCGATCCAGGAGCGGCTGCGCGGGGCACGCCAGGCCCGCGAGCTGCCGGACATGCTGTTGCTGCTCGAACATCCCGCGGTGTACACGCGCGGGCGGCGCTCGGCGCCGGCGGACCTGCCGCGCGGTGGCGAGTTCTACCGCGAGAAGGGCATCGAGGTGATCGACACCGACCGCGGCGGGCGCCTGACCTATCACGGCCCCGGCCAGCTCGTCGGCTATCCGATCATGGCCGTCGAGGACGTTGTGGGCCACCTGCGCACGATCGAGGCTGCGATCGTCGCGGCGCTCGCCGAGGTCGGCGTGCGCGCACGAGCGCGCCCGCAGGACGGACCGGACTACACCGGCGTGTGGGTGGGCGAGCGCAAGATCGCCTCGCTCGGCGTGCACGTCTCGCGCGGGGTGAGCACGCACGGGTTCGCGATCAACATCGATAACGATCTCGAGCCGTTCTCATGGGTCATCGCGTGCGGCCTCGATCAGGTGAGCATGACCTCGCTCGCACGCGAGCTCGACGGCGACGCTGCGCCGGACTGCCTGCGCAGGCGCGTAGCGCACAGCTTCTGCGAGGCGCATGGACGCCGCCAGCGGATCGTATGGCCGGCGCGCCTCGGCATTGACGCGCCGTCGGCGCCGCCGCGCCGCCGACGGCAGGTCGTCGCGGCATGAGCGCCACGCGGTCGCGCTCGAACCCCGGCGGCATGGACGTGCTGCGGGTGCTCGGCTCCGACGTGCGGCCGCTGCGCGAGCGCAAGCCGCCGTGGTTCAAGGTGCCCCCTCCCGGCGGCGCGCGCTACCGCGAGCTCAGTGAGCTGATCCGCTCGGAGAACCTGCACACCGTCTGCCAGGAGGCGGCGTGCCCGAACGTCGGCGAGTGCTGGGAGCGCGGCACCGCCACGTTCATGATCCTCGGCGACACCTGCACGCGCCGCTGCGGCTTCTGCAACGTGAAGACCGGCACGCCCACCTGGAACGACCCGCTCGAGCCCGCGCGCGTCGCGCGCTCGATCGCGCGCATGGGCCTGCGCCATGCGGTCATCACCTCGGTCGACCGCGACGATCTACCCGACAAGGGCGCCTCCGCGTTCGCGGCCGTCATCCGGCAGGTGCGCCGCCAGGCGCCCGGGTGCCAGATCGAGGTGCTGACCCCTGACTTCCAGGGACAGGAGATGCCGCTGGCGAAGGTGCTCGCCGAGCGTCCTGACGTCTTCAACCACAACGTCGAGGTCGTGCCCCGCCTGTATCCGCTCGCACGCCGCGGCTCGCAGTTCGCGCGCTCGTGCAGGATGCTGAGGCTCGCACGCGAGCTCGGCGAGGGCCAGGTCGTCACCAAGTCGGGGCTGATGGTCGGCCTCGGCGAGACCCACGCGGAGATGCTCGACGCGTTCGCGACGCTGCGCGAGCACGGCGTGCAGGTGCTGACCGTCGGTCAGTACCTGCGGCCCTCCGAGCGCCATCTGCCGATCGTCCGCTACTGGCATCCCGACGAGTTCGAAGAGCTCGAGCGTGCCGCGTACGAGCTCGGGTTCGAGCACGTCGCGGCGGGCCCGCTCGTGCGCTCCTCCTACCATGCCGACCAACACGTGCCCCAGCCGCTGGCCGGCACGGGCCCGCTCGCCGCCGCCCAGCGGTAGGGCTGCACGCGGCGAGCAAGGCGCCCGCCGGACCCGGGGCGCCGGGTAGGCTGCTCTCGCCCCGGGTGAGGAGGGCTCCTCGCTTTGATCCCGCTCAAGGACAACATCCCCAACGAGCGCCTCGCGTTCGTGACGATCGCGCTGGTGGCGCTCAACGTCATCGCCTACCTGCTCTCGGTGCGCCACGGCGGAAGCGTGCTCTCGGGTCCCAACACGAGGACAGTGATCGACAACGCGGCGATCCCGTACGACTTCGCACACCCCGGCAATTACTGCACGCTCGCGAGCACCGTCGAAGAATTCGGAAACGCGCAGACGACCGTGCTGTGCCGCCACGGCGCGTTTCCCGGCCAGCTTCCCACCTGGGAGACGATCTTCACGTCGATGTTCATGCACGGCGGCGTGCTGCACATCGCGGGCAACATGCTGTTCCTCGCGATCTTCGGCCCCAACGTCGAGGATGCGATGGGGCATCTGCGCTTCCTCGCCTTCTACCTGCTCGGCGGCGTGGTCGCGCTGGCGGCACAGGTGATCGTCGACCCGAACTCGACCGCCCCGACGCTCGGGGCCTCCGGCGCGATCGCGGGCGTGCTCGGCGGCTACATCGTTCTGTATCCGCGGGCGCGCATCCTCAGCCTCGTGTTCATCATCTTCTTCGTGACGATCATCGAGGTGCCCGCGGTGTTCCTGCTCGGCTTCTGGTTCCTCGAGCAGCTCGCGTTCGGGGCCACGGGGCTGGTCAATCCCGCCGGTGGTGGGGGCGGCGTCGCGTACTTCGCGCACGTCGGCGGTTTCCTCTTCGGGCTTGCGCTGATCGGCCTGTTCGCAACCCGTCGGAGCTCTGAGCCGCCTCGCTTCCCGGTCTACTGATGCGATCGCGCCCGGCGCTGCCCGCGTGAGACGCGCGCTCGTCCTCGGAGCGGCGCTCGTGTTCATCGCCGGCTTCGCCTTCCTCACGCTCGCCGCGATCATCGAAAACGGCTTCACGGCCGCGAGCGCGCTGTCGATCTTCATCTTGGTGCTGTTGGCGGTTGGCGTCATCGGCGCTCTGCGCCATCCTCCCCAGTGATGAGCACTCCGCCCTTCATGCGCCCGGCCGGCAGGCGCAGGCGCCGCGGGGGCCTGCTCGGACGCCGGCGCGTGCTCGCCGGCGCAGGGGCGCTGGGCGTTGGCGCGATCGTCACGCTGCTCGTGCTCGCGGGCAGCACCGCGGTCCACGAACGAGCGCCCGCGAGCGCAAGGCGCACCCATCTGCACGCGAGCAGCGCCCCGGCGCTCTCGCCGGCGGGGCTCGAGCTCGCGCGTCCCGCGTTCACGCTCACAGGGCTCCGATCGCCGGCCGCGGATGCGCTGCGACTCTCCTTCCACCATCAGCCGCGTGCGGGGTTGCTGTTCGACCTCTCGAGCGGACGCGTGCTATGGCAGCACAACGCGCTTACGCCGCTGCCGATCGCGAGCCTCACGAAGATGATGACCGCTCTGCTGAGCGTCGAGTCGGCACCTCCGGACGCGTCGGTGCTCGTGACCAAGCGGGCGCTCGAGACCGACGGTTCGAAGGTCGGCGAGTTCAAGCTCGGGCGGCACGTGCGGTTGGAGAGCATGCTCTACGGCCTGATGCTTCCGTCGGGCAACGACGCGGCGGTCGCACTCGCGATCCACGTCGCGGGCAGCGTGGAGCGCTTCGTCGCGCGCATGAACCTCGAGGCGGCAAAGCTCGGCCTCGGGTGCACGCGCTTCTCCTCGCCGCATGGCTTCTACGACGCGGGGAACTTCTCGTGCGCGGCGGATCTCGCTGTGCTCGCGCATGAGGCCCTCGCGCAGCCGCGCATCGCGCGGATCGCGCGCACCTTCCAGGCGATCCTGCCGTTCCCGATCAAGGGCGGCAAGCTCTACCTCTATAACAACAACCCCCTGATGTTCTACCGCTACCCCGGCGTCACCGGGCTGAAGACCGGCTACACGGTCGCCGCGGGTCGCTGTCTGGTCGCGACCGCCGAGCGGCGCGGCGTGCGCCTCGGCGTGGTGCTGCTTCACTCGCCCGCGCCCGCCAGCGAGGCGCGGCATCTGCTCGACGCGGCGTTCGCACGGATCTACCATCAGCGCGCCGTCGCTGAGCCGCCAATCCCGAGCAGCGCGTGACGGGACGCTTGCCCGCGGTGGTACCGTTCGCTGGCGAGGATTGACTGGCCAGTCAGCCAAAGGAGGAGCAGTGGATCTCGACGACACACCCGAGCAGGCCGCACATCGCGCGCAGGTACGCGCATGGCTGGAGCAGCACAAGGCCGAGGCGCCCGTTCTGCAGGGCCCCGACGCGCTCGAGGATGAGTCGCAGATCGTCGCGGCGCGCCGCGCATGGCAGGGCAAGCTCGCCGAGGGCGGGCTCGCGGGGGTCACCTGGCCGAAGGAGTACGGCGGCCAGGGCCTAGGGCCGATCGAGCAGGTGATCTGCAACCAGGAGATCGCGCGCGCGGGCGTCCCCGGCATACTCGACGCGATCGGCGTGGGGATGCTCGGACCGACGATCATCGCCCACGGCGGCGAGGAGCAGAAGTCGCGCTACCTGGGCCCGATGCTCCACGGCGACGAGGTCTGGTGCCAGCTCTTCTCCGAGCCCGCAGCCGGCTCGGACCTGGCGGCCGTGCAGACGCGCGCGCGCCAGCAGGAGGACGGCAGCTGGCGCCTGAGCGGGCAGAAGGTGTGGACGACCAACGCGCAGCTGGCCTCCTTCGGCCTGCTGCTCGCACGCACCGACGCCGACGTGCCCAAGCACAAGGGCCTGACGATGTTCATCGTGCCGATGGACGGCGAGGGCGTCACCATCCGCGGGCTGCGTCAGATCTCCGGCGAGGCAGAGTTCAACGAGGTCTTCTTCGACGATCTCGCGCTCGATGCGGGCGCTGTCGTCGGCGGCGTCGGCAACGGCTGGGGCACCGCGCTGACGACGCTCATGTTCGAGCGCGTCACGATCGGCCTCGGCGGCGAGGGCCTCGGCTACAACTCGACGCGCTTTGCCCGCGCGATCGCGAGCGAGCCTCACGCGCGCCGCGACACCGAGGTGCGCCGCCAGCTCGGCGAGATCGCCAGCGAGCTGCTGGCCGTCAGGTTCACCGGCTACCGCACGCTCACCGCACTGCAGAAGGGCCAGATCCCGGGACCGGAGGCGGGGCTGGCGAAGGTGACGATCGTCAACGGCGCGATCAAGGCCGGTGACCTGATCGCGGATGTGCTCGGACCCGACGCGCTCAGCGAGGACAGCGAGTGGGCCTACATGATCTCGTTCCTGCCCGGGCTGAAGTCGGCCGGGGGGACCGAAGAGATCCTGCGCAACACGATCGGCGAGCGCGTCCTCGGGCTTCCGCCCGAGCCGCGGCTCGACAAGGGCATCCCGTTCTCGGAGCTTCGCTCCAAGGAAGCGGCCGCCGTATGAACCTCGCGCTCTCAGACGAGCAGGTCTTTCTGCGCGAGGCCGCGCGCGGCACGCTCTCGCGCTTCAAGACGATCGAGGCCGCGCGCGAGGCTCTCGACGGCAATGCGGGGGCGCTGCCCGATCTGTGGCCGACCGCCAGGGAGGCCGGCTGGCCCGGCCTCCTGATCGACGACGCTCACGGAGGCGCCGGGCTCGACGCGTTCGACGCGATGCTGGTGATGAGCGAGTGCGGGCGCGTGCTCGCCGGACATGCGCTGCTCGGCCATCTTCCCGCGACGGCGATCCTCGGTGCCGCGCCCGCGGCGGCACAGCTGCTCGAGCCTCTCGCCTCGGGCGAGCGCCGCGCGGCCTACCTGCCGGTCAGCCCGCCCGACGATGTGCACGACTCGTGGTCGGCGGACCCCGCCGCGGGCATCGAGCGCTCTGCAGCGCCGACGCTCTCCGGAGCAGGCTCCGAGGCACGCGTCAGCGGCGAGCTTCACTTCGTGCCGGACGCTCCCGGAGCCGATGTGCTCGTCGGCGTCGCGCTGCTCGACGGCGAGCCGGTGGGCGTCGCCGTCGAGGCGAACGCGAACGGCGTCTCGGTGCAGCAGCTGACCCGCTATGACTCGACCCGCTCGCTCGGGCACGTGACGCTGAAGGACGCCCCCGCGACGGTGCTCGACGCGCCCGTCGAGGCGCTCGCCTCGGCCTGGCAGCTGGCGCAGGCCCTGATCGCAGCCGAGTCGCTCGGCAGCGCGGAGACTGCGCTCGAGGTGTCGGTCACCTACGCCAAGGAGCGCTACACCTTCGGCCGCGCGATCGGCTCCTACCAGGCGGTCAAGCATGGCCTCACGGAGGTGCTGCGCCAGCTCGAGAACGGGCGGTCGCTGCTCTACTACGCGGGCTGGGCGCGCCAGGGCAAGCCGGAGGAGTTCCCGCTGGCGGCGAGCGCTGCGCGCTCGGTCGCGGGACGCGCGCTCGACGTCGCCGCGCGCACGATGATCTCCGTGCACGGCGGCATCGGCGCCACCTGGGAGCACGATGCGCCGCTGTACTTCAGGCGCGCACAGCTTTCGCGGCGTTTGCTCGGCGGCACCGCGGGCGCGAGCGACCGCGTCGCGTGCGAGCTGATCGCACAGGCCGACGCTGCCTGAGCGCCGCTGAGCTCAGCGCGCAAAGTGCCGGCGCGTTCGCGTGCGAGCTCGCTTCACGTGCGCCGGGAGTGCTTGCAGCGCGG
>JAXDGS010000065.1:0-8970 GCA_034664905.1 Solirubrobacteraceae bacterium
GCCGCGAGGCGATTCAGGCCGAGCCCCGTGTCGATGTTCTTCGCGGGCAGCGGCTCGAGGATGCTCGCGGCTCCGCTCGCGCTGGGTCGCTGATCGAACTGCATGAAGACGAGGTTCCAGTACTCGAGGAAGCGCTCGTTCTCGCCGCCGGGAAGGTCCTGCGGGGCGCCGAAGCCCAGCCCGCGGTCGAGGTAGAGCTCCGAGCACGGTCCGCACGGCCCGCTCGGTCCCGCCTGCCAGAAGTTCTCAGAGCGTGGGCATTCGACGATCCGCGCGCGCGGCACGCCGACGGCGGTCCAGCACTCGATCGCCTCCTCGTCGGGGCCCAGGCCAAGCTCCTCGTCGCCTTCGAAGACCGTCACCCAGATGTCCTGCTCGGCGAAGCCGAACACGTCGCGGGAGAGCTCCCACGCATACTCGATCGCCTCGCGCTTGAAGTAGTCGCCGAAGGAGAAGTTGCCGAGCATCTCAAAGAACGTGAGGTGACGCGCTGTGTTGCCGACGTTGTCGATGTCGACGGTCCGGAAGACCTTCTGGCAGCTCGTCAGGCGCGGCGCGGGCGGCTTCTCCTGGCCGAGGAAGTATGGCTTCAGCGGGTGCATGCCCGCCACCGTGAGCAGCGCTGAAGGGTCGTGCGCGGAAGGCACGAGCGAGGCCGAGGGGACGCGCCGGTGCCCCCGCTCGGCAAAGAAGCTCAGAAACCGCTCGCGTATCTCCTCGGAGCTCATCGTCTCCGGATCTTAGGCGCGAGCGCTGGGCTAGGAGGCGATCGTCGCGTAGCCGACGACGAGCTCGCCGCTGTACAGGCACGCGATCTGCCCGGGCGCGGTGCGCTCGGCTGCGCGCTCGAGCGCGAGCTGCGCTACCTCGTGGCGGCCGGCTAGCAGTTGACCGGTCAGCCGGCAGCCGTGGGTGCGCCCGTGTGAGCGCACGCGCACGCCGTCCACGCAGCCGCCATCGCGGCGAAGCGTCAGCTCGCGCAGCGGGACCTGTTCGGCGAGCAACGCGCTGCGCGGGCCCACGGTGACGGTGTTTGCGTGCGTGTCGGTCGCGAGCACGTACAGCGGGTCACCGCCTCCGATTCCGAGCCCGTGACGCTGGCCGACGGTGAAGGCGTGCGCTCCGCGATGCTCGCCAAGCGCGCGACCGGCGAGGTCCACGATCGCCCCCGGGCGCCGGCCGAGCCCGGCGTGGCGCTCGAGGAAGGCGCCGTGACGGGTTCCTGCGAGGAAGCACAAGTCCTGCGAGTCGCGCCGGCGCGCAACGGCGAGACCGGCGCGTTGCGCGAGCGCTCGCACCTCGGGCTTTTGCATCTCGCCCAGCGGAAAGCGCAGACGGGCAAGCGAGGAGGGTGCGAGCGCTGAGAGCACGTAGCTCTGATCCTTGCTCTGGTCGAGCGCTGTGCACAGCAGCGGATCGCGATCGGCGCTCTCGCGCACGCGCGCGTAGTGACCGGTCGAGAGCGTCTCGCATCCCAGGCGGTCGGCCAGCTCGATCATCGCGCCGAGGCGCACGCTTCCGTTGCAGCGCACGCACGGGTTGGGCGTCAGCCCGGCTGCGTGATCGGAGAGCCACGCGTCTACAACGCCGGCGCGAAACTCGGCGCGCAGATCGATCGACAGGTGGGCCATGCCGAGTTCGTGGGCGAGCTCGCGCGCGCCGCGCACCGCCTGCGCCGAGCAGCAGCTCAGCTCGCCGTCGTTCTCCGGGTCAGACCACAGCTCGAGCGTCACGCCGACGGCGTGCGCTCCGTCGCGCGCGGCGAGCAGTGCCGCCACCGCGCTGTCCACCCCGCCGCTCATCGCCACGAGCGTGCGACGGTGATCATGGGCGAGCGCGGCGCGCTCCCGTGCGGCGGCTCCGAGCGCACGATGAAGCGCATCGGTGGCGAGCTCCGCGGCGTGGCGCTTGGCATGGCTCAAGCCGCCGAGCTCCTGTGCGATCTGCGCGGCTCCGATGCGCGCGGCGTCGAGCAGCGGCGCGCCGCGCAGAAGGCTCACGGCGGCGCTGCCGGCCGCGATCGTCGCGCCGCAGCCGCTCGCGTCAAAGCCCGCGTCCTCGATCACTCCGTGCTCGCTGTGCGCGTCGATCGAGAGCGACACGCGGATCAGATCCCCGCAGGCGGCGCCGCCTGCGGCGCCGGTGAACGCGCATGCGGGCACGTGTCCGCGTCCCAGTGGGCATTCGAGGTGGTTGATCAGATGCTCGGGGGTGGTGCTCACCCGAGCGAGTCTAGGGCTAGTGTCCTGAGTCAGACTCTAGGCGTGCCGCGCTTCGTCGATCGTCTGCTCGATCGAATAGGCGTCGGTGAGTCCGGTGATCGTCTGTACGTGGCCGCTCTTGGCGACCACGAGGATCGTCGGCGTGCCGGAGACCTGGACGCCGGTGGTGATCGAGCCGAACGAGGAGACCGCGCTCGCGGGCGCTTCATGCACGGCGATCGGCTTGCGCAGTTCCGCTGCGAACCCGCTGCGGAGGTGCCGGAAGGTCGGGTTGCGCGCGAGCACTGCGGCGAAGCGGTGCGCGAGCTCGAGCAGCCGCAGTTCGCTGCGCACGGCGGCATCGTCGGTGCCTTTGGGGTTCCAGAAGAGGATCAGGACGACCTTGCCCTGTTCGAGCTGCGCTTCCACCGAATGCTGGCCGGCGAGCGTCGCGGTGGCGTGCGGTGCGCGTGCGCTCTTGGGCGCGGTGGCCTTGGGTGTGGTGGCGGTGGCCTTGGCCGGGATGCTCCTCGTCGTGGCGCTTGGGGTTGCGGGCGCGGCGTTCGCGCCGGCCGTGGATCCGGTGCTGGAGGCGGCTGCGGCCTTTTCTTCAAGCTGCTTGGCGCTCTGCTGAGAGGTGGCGACGGCGCCGTGAGCCTTCGCGATCGCCTTGCTGAGACCTTGCACCCCGGGCGCTGGACCCTGGTAGACGTGGCTCGGGGAGCCCGGCTTCGGCGCCTGCGCGGCGCGGGATGCGGAGGCGGAGCTCGAGCCGGGGGGGGTGCTCGAGTGAGGGCGCAGCGCGATTACGAAGACCGCTGCGAACAGGCCGACCGCGACGAGCGCGATCTGAAAGGGACGGGAGATGTGCGCCATCCCTCCCCCTTTCGGCAGTTTCTGCGAAGAAGTTAACAGCGAATCTGCACGATGGACGCTCGAACGCGTCAGAGGTCGTGCTGCCCGCGTAGCACCGCGTGCACGATGGCATCGGCGGACAAGGGCCTCTGGGCGCCGCTTTGCATGTCGCGCAAGACCGTCTCGGCCGCGCCGAGGATCGCGACGAAGCGCGCGCTGAGCGCGTTGGCCTGTCCGAGCTGGCGCTTGAGCGATCGTTCGCCGAGATCCATCTGCGCGGAGAGACACGCCGAGCGGGCCTCGCTCACGAGCGCGAACGCCGCGGTGCGCAGCGCCGGTGTGTGCTCCTCGAGCGCGACGAACAGCTCGACGGGAGCAGGCGCGGCGGGATGCGCCTCGGCCTGCGAGCGGCCGCTGGCGAGCAGTATCCGCTCGATCCCCGCTGCCCAGCCCATCCCGGCTGTCGGCGGTCCGCCGAGCTGCTCGACGAGGCGGTCATAGCGTCCGCCGCCTCCGACCCCGCTCTGCGCACCGAGCGCGTCGGAGGTGAACTCGAAGATCGTGCGCGTGTAGTAGTCGAGCCCGCGCACGAGCGTCGAGTCGATCTCGTAGGAGACCTGCGCGGCGTCGAGCAGCTCGCGGACGTGCGCGAAATGCTCGGCGTCCGGCTCGGTGAGGTGATCGAGCAGACGCGGCGCGCTCTGCATCACGGCAGCTGTCCCAGGATCGTCTGAGTCGAATGCCCGCAGCGGATTCAGCTCGACGCGCTCGCGCACCTCACGCGAGAGGTTCTGCTCGTTTGCGCGCAGGTGCGCCTGCAGCCGTTCGCGATACTCGCTCCTGCTCTCCGGGCTGCCGAGGCTCGCAAGGCGCAGCCGCAGCTCACGCACGCGCATCTGCTCGAGCAGTGCTGCGAGCAACACGATCAGCTCGGCATCCACGGCCGGATCGTCGGAGCCGAGCGCCTCGGCGCCGACCTGCCAGAACTGCCGGTAGCGGCCGGCTTGCGCGCGCTCGTGTCGAAAGAAGCTCGACAGGTACCACAGCTTCACCGGCTGGCGGCGCTTGTGCATGCCGTGCTCGACATATGCCCTGCAGACCGGAGCGGTGCCCTCGGGCCGCAGGGTCAGCGAGCGACCGCCGGCGTCCTCGAAGGTGAACATCTCCTTGCGCACGATGTCGGTGGACTCGCCTACGCCGCGTGCGAACAGCTCGGTCGCCTCGAATGTGGGCGTCTCGATGCGCTGATATCCCGCGCCCTCGAGGATCGACCGCGCGCTGCTCTCGAGCTCCATGCGCGCCGTCGCGTCCTCGCCGAGCACGTCGAAGGTGCCGCGCGGCGCTTTGATCTTGGAGGCGCTCAACTTCCGGCTTGGGCCGCCCCCGGCGTCGCGGCGACGCGCGGGACGCGAACGCGAAGCTCGCTCAGGAACGGGTTCGTGTCGCGCTCACGCCCGAGCGTCGTAACGCCCATGTGGCCCGGATAGACAGTCGTATCCGCAGGGAACGCCCTCAGTAGGCCCTCGATCGAGCGCTCGAGCGTCGGCCAGTCCCCGCCGGGGAGGTCGACCCGGCCGACGGACCCCTGGAACAGGACGTCGCCCGAGAGCAGCGCGCCGCCCACCGCATAGGTCACGTGGCCTGGGCTGTGACCTGGCGTGAAGATCACGTCGATCTCGAGGCCTGCGAGCTTGAGGCGCTCGCCGCCGGCGACCGTGTGCTCGGGCTCGTAGCTCTCGAACGGACCGAACCCCGGCGGCACCCAGCTCATCACGTCGGTGAGCACCGGGCGCTCGATCACAGGGCAGTACACCGGCGCGCCGCTCGCGCGCGCGACGGGGGCGACGGCACCGATGTGGTCGAAGTGGCAGTGCGTGAGGAGGATCGCGTCGATCTTCACCTCCAGCGCGCTCGCGGCCGCGAGCAGGCGCTCGGGCTCGTCGCCAGGATCGACGATCACCGCGCTCTTCTCGGTGTCGCTCGCGCGGACGATGTAGCAGTTCTCCTGAACCGGGCCGACGGTGAACGCGCGCACATCCAGCCCGCTCATCGCGCTGCGGGCTTCCTGCCGCTCGCGGCCTTGCTGCGCTGGCGGCGCTTGAACAGCCACAGGTCGGTGTAGTAGCTGATCGGCACGTAGACGACCAGCACGATCGGGAACAGCGCGATCGCCTGGTTTGACTGGTGGAAGAAGACGAGCAGGATGAGCAGCATCAGCACCGCGGCGAACATCGCGCGCACGAAGGCCCCGCGCCAGGTCGGCGGCCGGTCGCGTCGGTCGAGCTGCTTCTCGGCGGCGAGCTTCGCAGCGCGCGAGTTGGGATCCTTCTCGGCGGCGGTCGGCTTGCGCCCGGTGCGACCTCGCGATTCGACCACGCCGGCAGCGTTGCCCCTGTGCTTGGTCTGGCGCCTGCGCCGCGTCTGTGCCATCCCTAGGAGCCTAGTGCGTTCTCGATAACGTGGCGCGCAGGATCGAAGCCGAGGATCTCGACATCTGCGGGGAACCCCCGCAGCGCAGCGCGAGGGGCGAGGCCGACGAGCTCCGCGCATGCGACCGGCGCGTGCCTGACGACCGCTTCGAGCACCTCCGCGAGCGATACCTCGAATGGGCGCTCGACATTCATCGAGACCTGCGCGGTGCCGTCGCTGAGCCGGATCGCGATCGCACGGACGCCTGGAAGCCCCTCGCTCCCGCCCTCGCGGATCGTCGCTGCGATCCGCCGCGCGTCCTTGAGATCCGCGGGGCTCGCGAGCTCGAGGTTGAATGCGACGAGCGGCGGGCGCGCGGCGACGAGCGTGGCGCCTGCGCTGGGATGGATCCGCGCAGGGCCGAAGTCCGGTCGCAGCTCCGGTCGGTCGCCCGCGGGCGCCCCGCTTGGAGCGGCGCCGGCGTCGATGCGCTGTGCAAGGCCGATCGCGCCGCCGCGGCGCAGCTGCGAGCGGGAGGTCTCCTGCCGATCCGGGCCGGCGGTCAGCTCGCCGTAGAGGAACACGGGCACGCCCAGCTCCTCGCCGATGCGGTCCGCGAGCACGAGCGCCTCGGCGCAGGCGGCGCCGCGTGCGCTCTCCTCGAGGTAGACGATCGGCGCAACGTCGATCGCGCCGACATGCGGATGCTGGCCGGCCTCGATGGGGTCGCGCTCGGTACGGCTCATCACGTCGATGCATTCGACCGCGACGCGCGCGCCGGCGAGCACCGCGTCGCAGAGACTGCGGGGAGGGCCGGCGACCGTGAAGACCGAGCGATGGTGATCGGGATCGCGGTGCGCGTCGAGCAGCCGAACGCGCTTGCTCTCGATGGCATGGCGCACCGCGGCGATGGTGCGCTCATCCCTGCCCTCGGAGATGTTCGGCACGGCGAGCAGAGTTGGCTCCGGCATGTCGCACGAGGCTAGCCGCGCGGCAGTCGGCGTGCAGGAGCTCGATCACGGACGACGCGCGAGTTACAGTTGGGCGCGCTTTAGATGAACACCGAGCATGATCCCGTCAGGCCGCTCGACAGCGCGTACGTGGAGGCTCGCAGCGAGACCCGACGCGAGCGGGCGCGGCTCCTGCGAGCGCGCCGCACGCGGCGCAGGCGGATCGCCGCGAGCTCGGCGCTGATCGTGCTGATCGCTGCGCTGCTGCTGGCGCTCGGCGTGCAGGGGGGCGGTGCTCGACATCCGAGCGGTGCGCGAGCGCGGGGGTCGCTGGCAGCTCGTCATGCGAGCGCGCCGCGCGCGAGTGCTTCAAAGCCCGCGCAGCGCGTGCAGCATGCGCGCGTGTCGCGGCCCTCGATTGCTGCGTCGCAGCCGCCGGCGGGGGCACCGGGGACGCTGCCGCAGACGCACGCGTACCCGTCAGCTGAAAGCGCGCAGTTCAAGGCGCAGATGGCGGCGCTGTGGGCGGGCATCGCGAGCGACTCGCCTGCGAGCTCGATCCCTGCGTTCTTTCCGAAAGCGGCATACCTGCAGCTCAAGGCGATCGCGGCTGCGGGGCCGGACTGGAGCAACAGGCTCGTCGCCGACTATGCGCTCGACATCCGCGCGGCACACGCGCTGCTCGGAGCGGGTGCGAGCCAAGCGCGGCTCCTCCGGGTGCAGGTACCCTCGAGTTACGGGCACTGGATCCCGCCAGGCGTGTGCGACAACAGCATCGGCTACTACGAGATGCCCAACGCACGGGTCGTCTACCGCGAGAACGGTGTGCTGCGCTCATTCGGGATCGCTTCGATGATCTCCTGGCGCGGTGTCTGGTACGTGGTGCACCTCGGCGCGATCCTGCGCGAAAGCGACGCGGGAGTCGTGGACGAACCGGCGTCAGGTTCCGGCGCCTCTGCCTACTCGGCGACCTGCTAACCGCTGCTCGCGCGGCACCCGGCCGGCGCGGAGTGCGCTGCGTAGACTATGCGCCGGAGCTGTGGCCTAGCGAGACGCTCAAACGGCAGCGAGAGCGCACGCAGGCCGGAGCTCGCGTCAGCCACCCCGCCGGAGTAGCTCAGTCGGTTAGAGCAGCGGAATCATAATCCGCGTGTCGGGGGTTCGAGTCCCTCCTCCGGCATGACTGTGGTGTGTGGTGCGCCGATCCACAAACGCCACACACCTTCTCCGACATGAATGCACCACCGGGACATCCTTGACGCACATCTCGCGTGATGGTGGACACTTAGCTTGCGCGCCGCTCACCCCGCGCGTCGGAAGCCACGGGGCCCCTGGCGGTCTACAGCAGCCGGCGCCGCGCGCCGATGAGATGAGCGATGAAAAGGCGTCGCGCACATCTATACGCCGTGATGCTCGCGGTCGCCGTTCTTGGGGCCACGAGCGGCTGCGGAGCGGGCGTGTACGTGTCTGTCGGTACGCCCCACACGACGAGCACGCAACGAGCGTCAGCGGCGCCCCCTGCCGGGCAGCCGCAGCAACCCGGCAGCTGCCAGATCGCACCGCCCCAAGTGCGGCTGCTGTCCGGCGAATGGACCGCGACCGTGACCATCCTCAGCACGAACGCGATCGACGGGTGCGCAGGGGAACGCTACGTGCGTCCGGTGGATTTCCGGCGCGTCTGCGCTGCCCACATCTGCAAGCCGTACATGTACAGCGTCAGCCTCTATGGCCGGACAGAAGCAAAGGTCTCGCCGGACGGCCGGGGACGCTATATCGTGATCTTTCGACCTTCTGCTGTGCCGTGCCCGCACCGGCCCGGAGAAGACGCCGGCACGAACACCGACTATTCGACGCTCACGCTCTGGTGGGCATCGCGCACGAAGCTCGAAGGGACAGGCCGGGAGGAACAGATAGGGCCCTGCGGCGGGGGCGTGCCCACAACAAAGCGATATGTACTGGTGCGCACAAACCCGGCTGCAAACCCGCCCGCAGAGGGTCCCTAGGAGTTCCGCGCCAGGCGTCCCATCCTCATCAGCGCCACTGAGACCTCCTTGACGCACATCTCGCGTGATGGTTGACACCTAGCTTGCGCGCCGCTAACCCCGCGCGCCGGAAGCTAGGGAAGGCCCGGCGAGAGCGCCTCGCTTGGGGGGACGCCCGCTTTTCCGGGCGTCTCGCAAGCCCCAGCTTGGACGCCTCCCTTCACGCGAAAGCGAGAGCTCTAGTTTCCGCGCGCATGGGGACACACGTCGTCCGGCCCGACGCCGTCGTACAGGTGACTCCACTCTTGAAAACTCGAGGAGCCGCGCCCGCTGCAACCGCCGAAGCCCGCGGAGTGCGACGATGAGGCGGTCATGCTTGGTACGGCTCCTGACGCTGCGCCGCTACTTGGTCGCACGGAAGAACAGGCCCGACTGACGTAGCTCTGGCTGTTCGTCCTTTGCGACAGCGCGCGACCCAACCGACCACGCGCTCGCTTCCGCCGGAACGAGCACTCTCGCTTGACGGTCGTTGGTGAACGTGGGACGCCGGAACCATAACCCGCAGCGGCGACG
>JAXDGS010000066.1:0-8862 GCA_034664905.1 Solirubrobacteraceae bacterium
GCCTTCGGGCTCCCGATCATCCAGTACGTCGATCCGTCGGAGCAATCGGTGCAGGCGCTCGTGCTGACGCCGACGCGCGAGCTGTGCATCCAGGTGACCCAGGCGCTGCGCAGCTACGGCGCGCACAGCGGGGTGGACGTCGTAGCCGTGTTCGGCGGCGCGCCGATCCGCACGCAGCAGGGGCAGCTGCGAGCAGGCGGGCACATCGTGGTGGGGACGGTCGGCCGCGTGCTCGACCTCATCTCGCGGCGCTCGCTCGTCCTGCACGACTGCCGCTTCGTGGTGCTCGACGAGGCCGATGAGATGCTCGACCTCGGTTTCCTCGAGGACGTCGAGAAGATCCTGTCGCTGACACCCTCGAGCCGCCAGACCGCTCTGTTCTCCGCCACCATGCCGCCGCCGATCCGCAAGCTCGCGGACGCCTACATGTACGACCCGACGATCATCCAGGTCGAGGCGGCAACGCTGACGATCGACACGGTCGTCCAGCTGCAGCTCCCGGTCGACGCGAAGAGCAAGCCCGACATGCTCGTCGAGGTGCTGAGCTCCGAGAAGCCCGACCAGGCGATCGTGTTCGTGCGCACGAAGGTCCGCTGCGACCAGCTGTTCCGGACGCTGCGCGATCGCGGCATGAACGTGCGCGCGCTGCACGGCGACATGACCCAGGGCGCCCGCGACGGCGTGATGCTCGCGTTCAAGGGAGGGCGCGTGCCGATCCTCGTCGCCACCGACGTCGCCGCACGCGGGCTCGACATCTCGACCGTCACCCACGTCATCAACTACGACGTGCCCACCAGCCCGGACATCTACGTCCACCGCATCGGACGCACCGGGCGGGTCGGGCGCTCGGGCACCGCGATCACCTTCGTGGAGGACCGCCAGAAGCGCGAGCTCGAGGCGATCGAACGCCACATCGGCACGTCGATCGCGCGTTGGGAGAAGGGCGCGGTCGTGCCGCCGACCCCGGTGCGCGAGCGTCCCCGCCGCCACTCCAAGCCGCGTATCTCGCGTCGCAGCGACAGCGAAACCTATGTCAAGCTCGTGCTCAGCGGCGGCAAGGCCGCCGGCCTGAAGGTCGCCGACATCGTCGCCGCGGTGACCTCCTCGACCGGACTCGACGGCGAGGCGGTGCGCGATGTGCTCGTGCTCGACCGCTTCGCCTTCCTCTCGGTGCCCGTGAGCGAGGCCGAGCGGGTGATCGAGGCGCTCGACGGCCACGCCGTGCAGGGCCGACCCGTGACGCTCGAGCGGGTAGGGGTAGGGTAGGCCGATGTCAACCGCCACGATGCAGACAACCAACGGGCCGATCATGCTCGAGCTGTTCGACGAGGATGCGCCCAAGACCGTCGAGAACTTCCGCAAGCTCGCCGCCGACGGCTTCTACGACGGGCTCATCTTCCACCGCGTGATCAAGGACTTCATGATCCAGGGCGGCTGCCCTCAGGGGACGGGCACCGGCGGCCCCGGCTACACCTTCGAGGATGAGATCAACCAGCACAAGATGGTGCGCGGCTCGCTCGCGATGGCCAACGCCGGGCCCGATACGAACGGCTCGCAGTTCTTCATCGTCACCGCGAGCGCGTGCCCGTGGCTCGACGGCAAGCACACGGTGTTCGGGCGCGTGAGCAGTGGAATGGACGTCGTCGAGGCGCTCGAGGCCCTCGATACCGACGCGCGCGACCGTCCGGTCGAGCCCGCAGGCATCGCCTCGATCGAGCTCTCCAGCTAGAGCCCGCGAGGCGCGCGGTCGGAGTAGAGTCTCTCGCTTCCGAGCGAACGAGCAGGGGAGGGGCCCATGGCCACCGTCGAGCAGCGCGCGTCCGAGCAGGGGACCGAAGATAAAGCAGCGATCGCCAACGGCGCCGCCGAGGCGGCGAACGCGATCCCGGTCGAGAATCCCGCCACCGGCGAGATAGTCGCGACGGTCCCAGACCTCGGCGCGGATGCGGTTGCGGAGATGGCCGCGCGCGGTCGAGCGGCGCAGAAGGAGTGGGACGCGTACGGCTTCGAGGGCCGCTCGCGGGTGCTCTCCAGGGCGCAGAAGTGGCTGATGGACAACGCGATGCGCGTCGTCGAGACGATCGTCTCGGAGACCGGCAAGACCTACGAGGACGCCGAGTTCGCAGAGATCGCCTACGGCGCCAACGCGTTCGGCTTCTGGGCCAAGAACGGCCCGAAGTACCTCGCCGACGAGCACGTGAAGTCGTCTCAGATCCTCGTCAAGGGCAAGAAGCTCGTGATGCGCTACCGGCCGCTCGGGCTGATCGGCGTGATCGGGCCGTGGAACTACCCCCTCACGAACTCCTTCGGCGACTGCATCCCCGCGCTGATGGCCGGCAACAGCGTGATCCTCAAGCCGTCCGAGATCACGCCGCTGACGTCGCTTTTGATGGCCGAAGGCCTCAGTGAGTGCGGGCTGCCCGAGAATGTGCTGCAGATCGCCACCGGCCGCGGTGAGACCGGCGCGGCGCTGCTCGAGCATGTCGACATGATCATGTTCACCGGCTCCACGCGAACCGGCAGGAAGGTCGCAGAAGGCGCCGCGCGGCGCCTGATCCCCGCATCGCTCGAGCTCGGCGGCAAGGACCCGATGGTCGTCCTCTCCGACGCGGACCTCGAGCGGGCCGCGAACTTCGCCACCTACTACTCCATGCAGAACGCCGGCCAGACGTGCATCTCGGTCGAGCGCGCGTACGTCGAGGAGCCGGTCTATGACGAGTTCGTCTCCAAAGTGACCGAGAAAGTGCGCGCGCTGCGCGTCGGCAAGCCCGAGGGCTTCGGCTCGGTCGAGGTCGGCGCGATCACCTTCGCGCCGCAGCTCGAGACGATCAAGGATCACGTCGCCGACGCGACTACCAAGGGCGCGCGGGTGCTCACGGGCGGGCAGGAGCGATCCGGCGCCGGGCGCTTCTACGAGCCGACGGTGCTCGTCGACGTCGACCACAGCATGAAGATCATGACCGAGGAGACATTCGGTCCGACGCTGCCGATCATGAAGGTGCGCGACGAGGACGAGGCGGTGCGCCTCGCGAACGACTCACCCTATGGCCTCGGCGCGTCGGTCTTCTCGCGCGACACCGAGCGCGGGGAGGCGATCGCACGCCGGATCGAAGCCGGCGCGGCGAACGTCAACGACGCGATGATCAACTACACGGTGCTCGAGATGCCGATGGGCGGAGCGAAGGCCTCAGGGCTCGGTTCGCGCCACGGTGCCGGCGGGATCCGCAAGTACTGCGCGCAGCAGGCGATCGTGATCACGCCGCGGCTCGCGCTCAAGCGCGAGGTCCACATGTACCCGTACAAGGGCCGCACCTCGCGGATTCTCGCGCGCGTGTTCAAGTTCATGTACGGGCGCGGCCGGCGCGGCTGAACCTAGCCGACGCTCTCGGGCGAGCGCAGCGCGACGCCGAGCAGGCGCTCGAGCGCGGGGATCGTACGCTCGGCGCTCTCGTGGTGCACGACCGCCATACCCAGCTCCTGCGCGGGGGTGAGGTTGAACGGCAGATCGTCGACGAAGACGCACTCCTCGAGGGCCGCGCCCGCGCGCTCCGCGCCCAGCTCATACATTCGCCGCGCGGGCTTGCGCATGCCCTCCTCACCGGAGATGACGACGCCGTCGAAGAGCTCCGCGATGACGTCGTGCGGATAGCGGTGAACGCCCCACGAGTTCGACACGAGCGCCGTGCGCACGCCCGCTTCGCGCGCGCGGCGCACAGCCTCCACCATCGCCTCGTCGGGCACCACCCCCGCGAACAGCCCGTCGATCAATCCACCGGGATCGACACCGAGCATCCGCGCGAAGCGCAGCTCGAACGCGGCCTCCTCGAGCGCTCCGGTCTCCAGCGCGATCAACAGCTCACGTGCCGCGCGGTCCTTCCGGAAGCGCCCGAGTACCTGATCGGGCTCGATCTGCGCCCGCAGGCAGTACGCGTGAAAGGACGCGAACAGGTTGGTCGTGAGCACACCGCCCCAGTCGATCAGCAGCGCCGAGCGACGCGGCCCCTCGTCTTGCTGCGGCTGCTCGCGCCCCGCCGGCGCGGGCGTGTCACTGTCCATGTGCCACCGCCTCGGCCTGGCGGGCGAGCTCGATCACGCCGGCTCCGAACTGCTTGAGGTAGGGGTCATCGGTCGTGCCAGCGATCGCGCGCTTGTAGTTGCCCTCCATGAACACCGCGCTCTTCCACAGCGCGAGCGTCGTGTACCAGCGGATGTCGCTCATCGATCGCCCCGAGCGCTGCTCGTAGCGGGCGATCAGCTCCATCCGCGTGGGAAAGCCCTCCGCGCGCGTGACGCTGCCGAGATGCTCGCGCAGCCCCGATGTGGGATCGCCGGCCTCCGTCCACATCATGCACAGGTAGCCGATATCGGCGAGTGGGTCGCCGATCGTCGCCATCTCCCAGTCGAGCACCGCCGCCAGACGCGCGGGTGCGCCGGGCGCGAAGATCGTGTTGCCCAGGCGGTAGTCGCCGTGCACGATCGTCGCAGCTGGAGAGCTCGGTAGATGCTCGGCCAGCCAGCGCCCAACGCTCTCCACCTCCGGGATCTCACGGGTCTTGTTCAGATCCCATAGGCCGGTGAAGCGCCGCAGCTGGCGTTCGAGGTAGCCGGTCGGCTTGCCGAAGCCCTCGAGTCCCACCGAGCTCCAGTCCACCGCGTGGATCTCGATCAGCGCATCGAGGAGCTCATCGGCGATCCGCGCGCGTTCTGAGGGCGTGTCGAGCGGTGGCGGAATGCTCGCCACGATCGGCTCGCCCGCGATCCGCTCCATCACGTAGAACGGCGCGCCGATCGTCTCCGGATCCGCCTCTACCGCGAGCACGACAGGCACGCGCGCGGGCGTGTCGCGCAGCGCTCCTAGCAGCCGCGCCTCGCGCAGGACGTCGTGCGCGCTCGGAGGCAGCGGCGGACGGGGGGGACGGCGCAGCACGACCTCGGTGTCCCCGCGCTGGAGCAGATAGGTCACGTTCGAGTGCCCCTCGCCGATCGGGCTCGCCTCGATCTCGCCGGCGCCGATGCCACGGGCGTCCAGGAACGCTTCGAGAGGCTCGAGCACGAGCAGCGGCGGGCGGCTGTTGCCCTCGGCGTCCGCCGTACTGGAGACAATGTCGTCAGCTGCGATCGGTGCGCTCACACATCGCACGCTATCTAGAGCGCAACCTTCTTTGCGCCGAGGTGTCAGTAGCCACCATGCCAACACTCCGCAGACTCCTACTCGTGCTGATTGCAACGTCCTCTCTCGCAGCCCTGGGCGGGCCGGGGGACGCGCTCGCCTCGCGCGGCCAGGTCGACTACTTCGAGGGTTCCTACGCCCTGCTGAACCACAGCCTGCGCCCTCGCGCGATCGCCCAGCTCCAGCACCTCGGCGTAAGCGCGCTGCGCATCGAGCTGCACTGGGCCGACGTCGCTCCCCGCGCGGGCAGCGCCGCGAAGCCGGCCGGCGACCTAACCAACCCCGCCAGCTATGCCTGGGGCGAATACGACGCGCTCGTCGGCGAAGCGCAGCGACTGCACTGGCGCATCCTGCTCACGATCACATCGCCCGTGCCGCGATGGGCCACCTCCAACCACAAAGCTCCCTACGTCACGCGCCCGTCGCAAAAGGACTTCCAGGAGTTCATGACCGCTGTCGGCCGCCACTACGGCCCGCTCGTGACGTACTCGATCTGGAACGAGCCCAACCACCCGGCCTTCCTGATGCCGCAATGGACCTCCAAGGGCGCCCTGGCCTCGCCGCGCATCTACCGCGGCCTCTACCAGGCCGGCTACACCGGCCTGCAGGCCGCCGGCATCGCGCACCCGACGGTCCTGTTCGGCGAGACCGCGCCAGTCGGCTACGGCACGGTCAACGTCCGTCGCGAAGGCTCGCGCGCACTGGTGCACCCGGTCGCCCCGCTAGCGTTCCTGCGCAGCGCGCTGTGCCTGAACCCGCACTACCGGAAATCGGGCTCCTGCGGGGCGCTCGCGATGTCGGGCTTCGCCCACCACGCCTACACCAACGCCGCCGGGCCCCACTACCGCCCGCCGGAAGCGGACAATGTGACGATCGGCGTGCTCTCGCGGCTCTCGCGCGCGCTGGATCTCTCCGCGCGGGCGCATGCGATCCCGGCGCGCGTGCCGATCTACCTCACGGAGTTCGGCGTGCAGAGCTTCCCCAACAGGCAGCTCGGAGTGTCCGCCTCCAAGCAGGCGGAGCTCGACGCGATCGCGGAGCACATCGCATACTCCAACCCGCGTGTCGCCGCCTTCTCGCAGTACCTGCTCAGGGACGATCCGCTCGGCGGCAAGTCCGGCTCGAGCGTTCACGGAGGTACCGTCGGCTTCCAGACCGGCCTCGAGTACGCAAACGGCAAGCCCAAGCCGCTGTACCTCAGCTGGCCGGTGCCGCTGACCGTGAGCAGGCGACATGGCGGCTATTCGCTGTGGGGCCTGATCCGGCCGACGACCGGGCCGACGAAGCTGAGCGTGCTCGTGCGCTCGAAGAGCTCGAAGCGCTACCGCACGCTGAAGACGCTGCGCACCGACAGCCATGGCTACTGGAGCCTCAACTCATCGACCCCGGGCGCGTTATGGCGCGTGCGCTGGACGAGCCCCTCGGGGGCCAAGTACGAAGGGCCGCCGATCAGCGCGTACTAGCATTGTCTTGAACACCGCTGCGCCGGCGTGGCCCCCCGCGCCGGCGCATGCAGCGGTGTGCTCGCCGCGTCGTCCTCCTAGCATTGGCAGCGATGCCGGAGCTACCCGAGGTCGAGATCACCGCGCGGCTGCTGCACGCCGCGCTCCTGGACACGCAGATCGAGTCCGCGCGCGCGCCGGGCATCAAGGCGCTGAAGAGCTTCGAGCCTCCGCTGTCGGCGCTCGCCGGCGCGCGCATCGCCGCGATCGGCCGACGCGGGAAGCACTTGACCCTGCACACCAGCGGCGGGCTCTCGCTGCTCGTTCACCTGATGTCAGCCGGCCGTCTGCAGCTCTACGACAAGCGCGCCGGACCGCGCGACCGCACCTCGAGGCTGCTCGTGAGGATCGCCGACGGCCGCGAGCTTCGCCTGCGCGAGTTCGGCTCCAAGCAGGCCGCCTGGGCGAAGCTGGTGCACACTGCGGATCTCGAGGACGAGCGCGCGCTCGAGAGCCTCGGGCCGGAGGCCTGGCCCGAGCCACCTGCGCTCGCCGCGCTGCTGGACGCGCCGCGGCCGCTGCACGCGCTCCTGCGCGACCAGCACGTGATCGCCGGCATCGGGCGTTCATGGGTCGATGAGATCCTCTGGACCGCGCGACTCTCGCCGTACAAGCGCGGCGCGGACCTCGACGAGAGCGAGGCCGAGGCGCTCAGAGAGGCGATCATCGACACCCTCGGCGGCGCGATCGCCCACTACGAACGCGAGCTTCGCCTGCCGATCCCCGACAAGCTGCCGATGCCGCTGCGCATCCACCGCCACCAGGGCGAGCCGTGCCCACGCTGCGGCTCAACGCTCCAGGCCGTGCACTTCGAGGACTACGTGATCGCCTACTGCCCCACATGCCAGACCGAGGGACGCGTGCTCAAGGACCGCAGGCTCTCGCGCCTGCTGCGGTGAGCGCTACCGGCTGCGCGAGCGCTACTCGTATGTGAACTGATCCCCCGGAGGATTCTTCGGGCTGGGTGTTTTGTTCACGACCGCTTTCACGTCGACTGTTCCCACCGCATGGGCGGGATCGACGAGGGTACATGTCGTGGTCGACGTGCAGTTGACCGACGTTGCCGTTGTCGTCCCGAATTTGAATTTCGTCGGGCCTTTACCAACGACGAAGCCGGTGCCGGTTACCGTGACACTAGCGCCACCTGCGCTCGGCCCGGTGTTGGGGCTGAGATTCGTAACTGTGGGCGTGAATTTGTACCGATCCTTAGTTGAGATAGCGCTGGTGCCGATCGGCGTCGTCACGGTCACATCTACCAGGCCCGCCAGCTCCGGCGGGGAGACCGCAGTGATCGAAGTAGCTGAGTTCACGGTGAAGCTGGCGGCTTTTACCGAGCCGAACTTCACAGATGTGACTTCGATAAAGCTCGACCCCGTGATCGTGACGATCGTGCCCCCGGCCACCGGACCTATGTTGGGTTTGACTTTCCCCACTTTGGGCGGCGGGAATGGAACGTACTTGAACCGGTCGGCGACGCCAAGCGAACTCGTGCCTTCGGGCGTGGTAACGGTCACATCGATCGTCCCTGTGCCTGGAGGGGAGACGGCAGTGATCGAGGTGGCCGAGTTCACCGTGAAGCTGGTGGCGCTGGCCGAGCCGAAATCTACCGCCGTGGCTTGAGTGAAGTTGGTGCCGCTGATCGAGACCGAGGTCCCGCCTCCTTCCAGTCCCTGCGGGGGGTTCAAGCCGATGACGGCTGGCGCCGCTGGACCGAAGGCGAGGCTGTAGAAGCCGCCGGCTGAGATGCCTTTGACGTCACTGAGCCCAGTTGCTTCCACGGGAACGTCGCTTTTAACGCTGCAGACAATACGTCCACTGGCTGCGGTGCCGTTGCCGAGCTGTCCGCGGCATCCGGCGCCCCAGCTCACGACTGCACCCGTTTTCAGCAGGGCCATACTGTGGTCAGGGCCAGCTGAGACCGCTGCGGCACCGCTGAGAAAGGGGCCTGCGGCACATAGCTGTTCCTGGCTGTCGCCTACTGCGCAGACCTCGACCGGAACGTCGCTGCTCGCTGGCGCTCCGGTTCCCCCACCGATACCTAGCGACCCTGAGGCGTTGTCACCCCACGACATGATTGAGCCGTTACTCAGGAGCGCCAGACTATGTTCGCCACCTGCCGAGACGGCGGCGACGCCGCTCAGCCCGGTGACGGCGACTGGGACGTCGCTGTTTTCGGTACCGCCATCGCCG